>JAJHSH010000027.1 GCA_022683945.1 Candidatus Acetothermia bacterium
ATGGAAGCGTGCTCAAGCACGCTCACAGCCCGCTTGACCCCCATTTGCAAGCCCGTTTATCATCAGAGATAATACACACACTATGCGCACCATTAAGATGATCGCTCGTTGGAGCCCAGAAGGCTGGTGGGCCCGCGCCGTGGGAGAGTCCATTTATACCCAAGGCGATACCCTCGATGACCTCTGGGAGAGCATTCAAGACGCCGTCGCGGTGCACTTCGATAGCCACCCCGTTAGAGTTCAGCTCGTCATCGAGAGCCATGTTCCGCAAGCGACCCCAGTTGCGCGGTGAGCAGATCGTCATGCTGTCGCCTGTGAGCCGGTGGATGAATCCACCGGCTTATACTGATTTGACTTGATCATGTCGTCAAGGGCTGACAGCAGATTTCGGTAGCAGATTAAGCTAAGAACCCTCACCCCGTCCCTCTCCCTAGCAGGGAGAGGGTGCAGGGTGAGGGTGGCTGAATCCGCTGTCAGCTAAAAGGCAGGAAGGGAAGGCAGGAGGGGTCGATCCCGCCTTCCCGAAAATGAGGTTAGCAACCACCGGTCGCCGGAGCCGTGCGGATGCTCCCGCGACCGGAGAAGGAACTAACGGTTTCCCTCGCCCTTGGGGATTTGAACCCCGGCCGGCTCTGGACTGGGGAAAAACCCGCGCCGAAGGAGGTTGGCAGGAGCGACGCGGTAAAACCCTTGCCCGTTCGGGCCAAAGACCCGCGAACCGGCTGACAGCGTGTCACGGACTCTACAGTTCCTTCTTTGAGCGATCATCGTCCCCAAGCATACCTCAATCCCCCAAGCCTCCCAAGGACTACGGTCCATACCCAGAGATGACTTTGTCAAAGATCGGGGTGCTCGGTGTCCCTAAAAACTATACAGACCGATTCGTCAAAATACGATGACCGCGCCGTGAAAATCCCGTGAACGCTCTACGCCGGCGGCAGCTCCGAGATCTCCCAGTAGTCTAAGACCGTATTGATGACTTTGATGAACTCCGTGGTGCTGGGAGGCTTAGGGATATAGCCGCTCGCCCCGGAGTTATACGCTTTTACGATGTCCTCGTCGCGCTTGGAGACCGTGAGCACGATCACCGGGATTCTCTTGAGACCGGCATCTTGGCGGATCTCGGCCAAGACTTCGTGCCCGCCGATCTTGGGGAGATTGAGATCGAGAAAGATGAGATCGGGTCTGGGCGCGTCGCTGTATTTGCCTTTACGACGCAAAAAATCCAAAGCCTCTTGGCCGTCTTGCACGACGAAGAGATCGCTCTGCACGTTGCCCTTTTTTAAAGATCTCTCGGCGATCTTGACGTCGTCGGGGTTGTCCTCGACCAGCAGTATCTTGAGCTTTCGGTTGCGCATAGTTCACCTCGGTTTGCTTCAGTACGCCTGCCCTACCAGGGCCGGCGTCGCTCCATTGCGGCTGGGGGTCTGAATCTGAACCTGAACCGGAAGCGTAAAATGAAAGGCGCTCCCTTCTCCCACTTTGGATTCGACCCAGATCCGCCCGCCATACTCCTCGACAATGCGTTTGCAGATGGCCAACCCCGCGCCGGTGCTCTCGTAATCGTCGCGTGGGTTCAGTCTCTCAAACAGCTCAAAGACTTTATTCAGATAGCGCTCCTCGATGCCGATGCCGTTGTCGCGCACCGTAAAGTGGTAGAACGCTCCTTGGGGCGTCCAGCTCACTTCGACTTGCTTATGGGGCTTATCGTTGTATTTGATGGCATTGGAGATGAGATTCCCAAAGAGCGCGAGCAAGAGCGTACGATTAGCGAAGACGGTGGGCAACGTGGGGGGCACGATCAGAGCGACGTTCTCCAGGCGCGCCTTGAGATCTTCTCTCAATTGCTCGATCACTTCGGCCAGTGAGATCTTCTCCAGATTCTCTTGGCGCGTGCCGATGCTGCTCAATTTTAATAGATCGTCGATCATGTGGCGCATTCTTAAACTGGCTCGATGAATTCTGTTTAAATAATCTTGGGCCTCGCCGTCCAATCGGGGACCATAGTCGTCAATGAGATACTGCGTGAAGACGGCCATTGTTCTGAGCGGCTCTTTGAGATCGTGCGAGACGACGTGCGTAAATTCTTCCAATTTGAGGTTGCTCTCTTCTAGGCGTTTGGTCTTCTCTTGCAAGATGCGCTCCAAGCGCTGTTTTTCCGTAATATCAATAAAGTGATCGATGCGGCCGCCTTTGTAGCGTTCGGTAGAGACGGGCAGGCTGCGATATTCTAAGATGCGCTCGTCTTCTCCCGCGCCGTGACGGAGGGCGAAGAGAAAGGGCGCGGTTTCACAAGCTACCACGTTCTCAAAATCGTTCAGGTCTTTGAAGAGCTGCTTCGCGCCGGCCAGTGCCCGTCGCGCCTCCAAGCCGGGCATCTCCTCTCGGTCCAGATCCAAAAACTTCTCCAACGTGCGATTGGCCCAGATCACTTTTCGTTCTTTATCCAAGAGCAAGATCCCCGTGTCGAGAGTATCTATAGCATCTTCGATGAGATAGCGATAGCGCGCCTGCGCTTCGCGCACTTTGTTCTCCAATTCGGCGAGCGCCGAGAGGTCGCGCATCTCCAAGAGCAGTCGCGACTGGCGCGTCGGTTCCAAGCGCACGAACTTCAGCTCGACGGGAATGAGCTCTTTGCTCTGCGAGACGGTGCGCAATTTTAACGGGCCGGCCTCGCCGCGCAGCGCCGCGCGTTCCAGCTCTTCGCGCACGCGCGCCTGATCGTCGGGATGAAAGAACTCCCAGATTCTGCGAGGCGCTCCATAGACTTCGACCGCGCGATCGTTGCTCTCCAGCACCTGTCCTTCGTGGTCGATCATCTGCGCGAAGTTGAGCGAGCGCTTAAAGACGAGCTGCGCCAAGGGACGTATCTTTCTGACGGGGTTCTTCCAGCGCCGCCAGAGCGCCAACCCTAACCCAACAATCAGATAGCCTCCACCGGCCCAGATCAGAAGAAAATACCGATCTGGGGGGACAAAGGGCAGAGCAGCGCCCAGACTGGCAAGCGCACCAAGCCCTGCTCCCCAAAAGCTAAAAGACCACGCGCTGATGAGCATAGGAAGCCCGGCGAGCAACAAGACATCTACGGCGTGATACTCGTTCAGCCCCGCCAAGAGCAAGAGCAGACCGCCATAAGCGAGCAAGACCAACAGGCCGCGCCCCAGCGCAGCCCGCACCGAGAAATCTGTCGCGCCAACACGCCTGGTCATATGAGATACAGAAGCCTATGCCGAGTCTACTCCCAGCGGGGCGCTGACCAAAGGACATCTGTCCCGTGCAGAAGCGAAGGTTGGCCGTTTTAGACTCAGATAATCAGATTATCTTCGAGATTAAAGGGGAAGGGCTCGGCCATCGCTTCCAAGGATTTGGGATCGAGCACGGTGATCTTGCGGTCGTCCACGGCGATGACGCCGCGCTCTTGGAGTTCCCCCAAGGTGCGGATCGCCGTTTTGGAGCTGACCCCGGCCATCTCGGCCAGCTCGGTGCGCGAGAGCTCAACCCCGCTATCGCCCAGCTTCAAGATAATACGGGCCAAGCGCTCCTTGCTCCCGTTATAACTGCGCTCAGCCAGCTTACACTGAAACGCTTTCAGCTCTTCGCTGAGCTTCTCAAAGAAGCGAAACGAAACGGCGGGATGGCGCATCAAAAAGTCGAAGAACTCGCCGCGCTCGATGAACCCCACCACTGCTTTATTGAGCGTCTTGGCGTAGGCGATATGCACGCCCTTATCGAAGAGAGTCGTCTCTCCGACGAGCTCTCCCGGCCCGACGAGCTTGAGAATCTGTTTCTTGCCGCCCAGCGTGCGCTTGACCAGCTTCACGTGGCCCTCAAAGACGAGATAGAACCCGAACGCGGGCGCCCCCTCTTGGAAGATGATCTCGCCGCGACCGTATTTTATACGGCGAATCTTGCTGTCCAGCTCGCCCAAGTCTTTGGGGCTCAAATCCAAAAGAACCTTGAAATCTTTAAGCTCCAGCATCCCTCTCACCATCCTAAGTCATGGGCAATAGTTCAGACACCCCGCTCTGGTGTCTATTATAAGCAGGCCGCCGGCCCGGCGTCAATCCCACACCCCCACCGGCGCCTCTTCTTTGGCTACAGATAAGACAATACTCGTGTTGGTGCGCTCGATGGCCGGGTGGCTCAAAAGTCTCTTAATCTCGCGGTTCATGCTCTCCTGGTCTCTGAACTTCCCGATCACGAGAATATCAAACTCGCCGGTGATCTCATAGACGTGCGTCAGGCGGTCATCGCCCTGTTTGAGTTCTTCGACGATCTTGGGGATTTGGTTGCCCCGTGCTTTGATCAGCGTGACCGTTGTGAGGGGGTAGCCCAATTTTTGGTAATCTACCAATGCTTTGTAGCCGCGGATGACGCCGCTGGCCTCCAGCTCGTTCAGACGATTGCCCACCGTGGCGGCCGAAACGTCCAGCCGCCGCGCCAATTCCCGCAGGCTGATGCGCCCGTCGCGCTGCAGGTGCTCGACAATGCGACGATCCAGATCTTTGTGCATGAGCCGACCCACTTGAGCCAATATGATTGTAACACGAAGAGGCCCTCGCAGGCAAGAGCCTTGACGCTCTCTCACAGAAGTGTTAAGATTTTTCTGTTGTGACGACTCACCCGACTAAAGCCGGATGCTTCTCGGCACGCGGGCCGAAGGCTGCGTCCCAGCCTAACGCCCGCACCAGAATCACGCGGGCGGCATTCACGTCGCGGTCAAGAACCAGACCGCAAGAAGGACAATGATGCTCACGAATATGAAGAGTTTTGGGGACGTAACACCAACAGGCAGAGCAGAGTTGACTGGTGTGCGGGGCGTCCACTCTTCTGATCTCACTACCAGCATTTGCAGCTTTGTAGTCGAGCATTTTAGCAAGCGTGGCCCAACCCGCATCGTGAATCGACTTGCTCATCCCCGGTTTGGTCTCGTGCGTCATCCCCTTGATGTTCAGAGACTCAATGACGATCAGACTGTAGGTATCAACGAGCCGACGCGAGAGCTTATGCAGAAAGTCCTTGCGCTGCCTAGCGACCTTGCTGTGCAGGCGAGTCAGTATTCGGCGCTGCTTGCGGCTGCGATGCAAAGAGTAGCGTTGCTGGACTTCAGTCAATCGTTCTTCGGCTTGGCGGTAGAGACGCGGGGCCTTGATCTTGGCGCCGTCCGACAGTGCAACTATGTGGTTAAGCCCTACATCGAGCCCAACCATCGGGCCGTGATGAACGGGTGGCGTTACATCAGGAACCGAGATCCTGAACGTAGCGAACCACTTACCGTTGGCTTGACGAGTGATCACCACGTCTTTGATTTCAGCCTGTTCAGGGAGCACTCGATGCCAACGGACACGAATCACTCCCACGTTCTGTACTCTCAAGCGTCTCGTGGCCGTCAGGCCGCTACCATCGCCGAAGCGGAACTCCAAGGACCGGAACCGGTCTGTGGCCTTAAATCGTGGACGTTTGCGAATGCCCTGAAGAAATGCGCGGTAGTTCTTATCCAGGCGGCGCAGCACCTGTTGACAGGCCGAAAAGTTCAACTGGCCAAGCTCGACATCTTCCCTGCGCATCCGCTTGAGATCGGCAGCCTGATCGGTGTAACTGACGGAGTGAAAATATCGTTTCCAGCAGAGCAGACGATGCTCAAGCGCAGCGTTGTAGAGTCTGCGGCCTACATCAAGCAACTGTGCAAGAGCTTGCTCCTGCTTCGTAGTTGGGTAGATTCGGTACTGGTAGGCGCGTTTCATCGCAATTTATTATGCTTGCAAGGTGAGGTGAAGTCAAGGGGCCGATTCCCCACCCGCTTAAAAGCGGGTGTCCCCTCGGCCTAAACTTCTATGGACGACAGAGTGACCATCCCCGGGTTGTTGAAGCTCAAAGAAAAAAAAGAGAAGATCGTCTGTCTGACGGCGTATGACTGGCCGACCGCGCTGCTGCTCGACCGTGCCGGCATCGAGCTGGTCTTAGTGGGCGACTCAGTGGGCAACAATATGCTGGGCTACTCCAGCACCATTCCCGTGACCATGGACGAGATGATCCATCACACCAAGGCGGTGCGCCGGGGAGTCGAGCGCGCGCTGCTCGTGGGCGATATGCCCTTTATGTCCTATCAGGCCTCTACGGAAGAGGCGATCCGCAACGCAGGCCGTTTCATCAAAGAGGGCGGCACGGAGGCGGTCAAGCTCGAGGGCGGCGAAGAGATCGCCGATCTTATTGATATCTTAGTGCGTCGCGGTCTGCCGGTGATGGGCCATCTGGGGCTGCTGCCCCAGCGCACTTCCCAAGTGGGCGGCTACAGAGTCCAAGGGCGCGATGAGATCTCTGCGCGCAAGATGCTGCGTGAAGCGAAAATCTTAGAAGAGGCCGGTGTTTTTTCTCTGGTCTTGGAGATGGTGCCGTGGCCGCTGGCCAAGCTCATCAGCGAGAGTCTCAAAATCCCGACGATCGGCATCGGCGCCGGGCCGTATTGCGATGGTCAGATCTTAGTGATCACGGACGTCGTAGGGCTTTCTTTCAGGGTCTCGCCGAAATTCGCCAAGCGCTATCTCAATCTTGGGGAACAGATAGAACAATCTGTGAAAGCCTATCTCACGGAAGTGAAATCTCTGGCTTTCCCAACCGTAGAGCAGCATAGCTTTTCTATGGACGAAGAGGTGTTGAAGAAGCTACCCTCACCCCATCCCTCTCCCTGAGAGGGAGAGGGCAGGTCTCTATGAGAATCTTGATCGTCGGTGCAGGAGCACTAGGGAGTCTCTTCGGAGGGCTGCTAGCGCGCGCCGGCGCGACCGTTCAGCTTTACAATCCATCCCAGATAGAGCATATAGATGCCGTTCGCCGCGCGGGCTTACAGATCGAGTGCGCGGGCGGCGAAACGCTCCATATCAGACTCCAAGCGACGGCTCAAGCGCCGGAGATCGCAGCAGCAGATCTGGTCGGCCTCTTTGTTAAAGCACATCAGACCGCGGCGGCTATGGCCCAAATCGCGCCCAAGATCTCTGCGGAGGCTTGGGTCTTGAGTCTCCAGAACGGCGTGGGCATGGAGAGCGAGATTCTTCGCTATCTCCCTGGAGAACGATTTCTGCGAGGCACGACCGCGCAGGGGGCGACGCTGCTGGGGCCGGGGCGGGTGCGCTGGGCGGGCGTGGGACCGACGCGCTTGGGGCGCTGGCAGGGCCTGCCCAACGCCGAGACCGACCAACTCGTGGCGCTCTGCAATCGCGCCGGTCTGGAGACGGAGTTCGTCGCGGACATCGAACGACTGCTCTGGGAAAAACTGATGGTCAACTCTGTTATAAACCCCCTGACGGCGCTCTTTAATCTGCCCAACGGCGCTATCGTCAACGACTCTGAGTTAAGAGAGATCGCGCACGCCGTCGCCCGTGAAGCATTGCCCCTCGCTCGCCATCATGGCGTGCTGTCGAGCGAGCCGGAAATTATCGAGAAGATCGAGAGAGTAGCGTGCAAGACGGCGGAGAATATTTCCAGTATGCTACAAGACGTCCGGCGCGGGCAGCCGACGGAGATCGCGTATATCAACGGCGCGGTCGTGCGTGAAGGACGTCGGTTGAATATTCCGACGCCGCTGAATTTGTTGTTGGTGAAGTTGGTTGCGAGCAGATCGAGCTGACAGCGGATTTCGGCAGCAGATTAAGCTAAGAACCCTCACCCTGCACCCTCTCCCTGCTAGGGAGAGGGACGGGGTGAGGGTGGCTGAATCCGCTCCCCGAATCTGCTGTCAGCTCTGCTACAAATCTGATGAAGCAAAGGAGCGACATCGCTGTGAAAGCCAGCAAAGAGACCAAGAGCGCTACTCAAGTGACCGTCAAGGTCGAAGTGCCCGCCGAGTCGGTGAAGCGCAAGCTGGAGGATCTCTTTCGGCGCGTCAGCCGCGAGATCCAGTTGCCGGGGTTCCGGCGCGGTCACATCCCGCGCACGGTACTAGAGACCCGCTTCGGCAAAGATTTTCTGCACGAAGACGCCCAATCTGAGTTAATCGAAGAGCATCTCCCGCAGGCGCTGCGCGAGCTGAACCTGCGCCCGGTTGGGCCTCCCCAGACAAAGCCCCTCTCTTTTTCTGAAGAGAGCGAGTTCGTCTTTGAAGCCGATCTGGAGATCCTGCCGGAAGTCACCGTGCGCGATTACACGGAGATCGAAGTCGAAGAGATCAAAATTCCCCCGGTAGAAGAGTCCGATATTGACGCCGTCATTGAGCGTCTGCGCTATCAGCACGCGACGCTCGTGCCCAAAGAGGGCGCGAATGCTTCACGGGTCGAAGAGGGCGATCTCGTCGAAGTGCTCCTATCGGGAGAGGAGCGTCCGCGAGAGTGGCAAGTCTCCCAGGGCGATCCCAGCGAAGCTCTCTTAGGACATCGCGTCGGCCAGCGCGCGACGCTGACCACTCCAGAGGGCGAGAAGATCACTGTGCAGATCGAGAGCGTGAAGCGCTTGGAGAAGCCCTCGGACGAAGAGCTGGCGCAGAGCGCTCTTCAAGAGAGCTTTGAGGCTTTGCGCACCAAGATCCGTCAAGACTTAGAAGAGGCGCGCGCGCGCCGGCGCGACCGCGAGCTGAAACTGCGCATTCTGGACAAGATCGTCGAGCGGACCCCTACAGAATTGCCCGCGCGCTTATTAGAAGACCTGGTCACCCAAGAGCTGGAGCAGCGTCGGCAGCGAGGGATGCCCGATCTCTCAGCGGAGGAGGTCAAGCAGCTCAAAGCCGTCCTAGAGCAGCGGATGCGTCGCGAGCTCCTATTAGAAGCCCTCAAGAAGCAAGAGGGTCTGGCGCTCAACGAACAAGAGTTCATCCGGTTTTTAGAAGCCGAAGCGCAGAAGCGCCAACTCCAGCCCATAAAATTCCGTGCGCTCTTGGAGCGCGAAGGGCAGCTCGCGCGCTTTCGCGCTGACTTAGAAGAAGAGCGCGTCTTGCAGTTTCTCTATGAACGAGCGAAGATCCAATAATCATCAAAAGGAGCTGAGCTGAAGATGCAAGTCCCGATTGTGATTGACCGCACCGGCCAATACGAGCGCGCTTATGATATCTACTCGCGCCTATTGGAAGACCGCATTGTCTTTCTGCAAGGCGTCATCAATGACTATATGGCCAACTTAGTCGTGGCGCAGATGCTCTTTTTAGAATCTAAAGACCCGGAGAAAGACATCAGTCTCTATATTAACTCTCCCGGTGGGAGCGTGACCGCCGGGCTGGCGATCTACGACACGATGCAGTATGTGCGCTGCGACGTGCGCACGATCTGCATCGGTTCGGCCTTCTCGATGGGGGCGCTCTTATTAGCCGCGGGGGCGCGCGCCAAGCGTTATGCGCTCCCCAACGCGCGCATTATGATCCATCAGCCTTGGGGCGGCGTGCAGGGCCAAGCGGCAGATATTAAGATTCAGGCCGAAGAGATCTTAAAGACGCGCGATCAGCTCATCAAAATTCTCGCGGAGCACACGGGGCAACCGTTAGAGCAGATCGCCAAAGACACCGACAGAGATTTCTTCATGGGGCCGGCCGAAGCGGCCCAATACGGGCTGATCGACGAAGTGATCAAGATGCGCAAGCAGATGAAGAGCTGAAGCCCCCTCTCCCCCAAGGGGGAATTGTTAAGAGCTGACAGCGGATTCGGGTAGCAGATTAAGCGGATTTCTCAATATAATCTGCTTAATCCGTTACTGAAATCTGCTGTCAGCTTTAGCGACATCTCAAAAGCGAATCAGTATTAGGCCCACTGGAAGCGTGTGCTCAGGCTTCCCCCTCAGCTCGACCCTCACCCTAACCCTCTCCCTGAAAGGGAGAGGGATTTCTATGGCGGACAGGCGGGCAGAATTAGCGGCGGTGAAAACCTCGTTGATGTGCCCAGCACGCTCTCGGAGATGCCGTCGCCGTTGAGGTCGAGCGCAAGCGTCATCAGCCACGGCCCGCGCAGACGGTCAGAGAGAAAGAAGGCTGTTGCCGATTGCGTACTCCCCCGCCGCTGGCCGTTGACGAAGAGCTCTACGTTGAGCAGCACGTGCACCCGAATCTGCGTGAAGAGGGGTTGCCCGCTGGAGCAGCGCACGGTGGCGCTGGCTGTGGCCAACGTGGGCGATCCTTTGATCGTATAGAACGGGTCTACACCGACTTCGAATTTTCCATCGGCGTTGGCATCGGCGAGATAGTTGGCTTCAAAGAAGTCCGTCTTGGTCGGGAGATTGAAGATCGCTGCCTCCCAACGTCCATAAACGGCTGTCAGGTCTGCTGAGAAGAGATCGCCTTCAGCAGCAAAGACTCTCAGAAGAGCGTGCGTGGAGAGCGTCTGGCCCAAAGAAGATACCCCGTTGAGCAAGAGCAGCAAGAGTGCCCCGCTGAGCAGCAAGAGGCTACGCATGGTCTCCTCCTTTAGCGATACTCGACTTTGAAGTCATCCCAGAAGTTGAGCGTATAGACGGGATTGCCGGTGCGCGGGTCGGTGCCGGTCTGTTTGAGCTTGCCGATGAAGACGAGCTTACGCTTGGCTAAGAAACAATCTATACCGCCGCCATGCATCATGGCCACGAGCACTCTGACGGGCTGATTGAAGTCAAAACGGTTGGCAACAGCCCTGGGGATGACAAACTCGGCTCGCAGACTTGATTTGACCTCGGCCTCAAAATTCCCGATCGCTTGATCGCCCTGAAAGGCGACGATGGTCAAGATCGCGCCGCGGCAGAGCATGTCGATATTGTCTATGCGAACGGTATTCCCCTGAACGAGTCGCGGACAGCCGCTCAGCAAGAGAGCCAAGCTTACGAGACCAAGCAATTGTGTGGTCTTGCGCAAAGAAAGAGATCGCGTATGCATAGGTGTATTATACCATCGGCACGCGATTTCTGTCAACCAAAAAACAAAACGGCCCCGGAGAGTCCCGGGGCCGTTCTCCGATTCCGTTCGAACGACGTTAGAACTTCATCTCGAGGCTGATCCGCTGCGCGGCGAGGCTGTCGGGATGGAGGACCGTGGAGCTCTTCACTGTCAAGTTCCCGATCTTCCAAGCGACGTCCACCGAGCCGCCGTAGAAGTCGCGCATCAACTGGAGGAAGCCCATCCAGATGTCAATAGTGACATCGCCGACGGACGCACTCAGGAAGATGTCGTGGCTGAGCCAGCCTCCGAGAGCAAATGCAGGGCAGGTGTTCTCGTCCACGCAGGGTATGAGCACGCTCCTCCATTTCATCCCCGGAGGATCGAAGTCAACAACTATCACGGAGAAGAAGACGGTCATCGCCGTGCCGGTGGATGCCGGGCGATAGACCAGCGTCGTCGAGACGGCCATATCGCCGACGCGCAGGCTCGTCGTTAAGTTATTCGAGCGCAACTGCAACGAGACGGCGCCCACCTTGCCGATATTCATCACGTTGCTGATAGAGAGCCCGAAGGGCGCCAGCGTGAAGGCCTGCGTCAACTGGATGAAGTTGAGGCCGGTCTGGTTGAGGGTGTCGCCCACTTCGATGGGCGCAAACCAGAACTCCAGACGCGCGCCCCACGTCACACCGGCGATGCGCACGTTGCGGATGATGATCTTCTCTTCGTAGATGACGAAGGTGTCCTCGACCATGCCGGAGAAGACGCGCTGCAACGGTTTGCACTCGCCGAAGCACTCCGCGCCTTGGCGCGAGCCGATCCACGTTTCAGCGCGGATGGTGATGCCGCTGACCGTTTGGCCTTCGGCCGAGGCGACCCAGCCCATGCGCCAGTTCGGCGTGGTAGCCGAGCCGATATTGGCGAAGAGGCCGCGCAGACCGATGACCAGGCCGGCGACGTTGAGCGAGAGATCTACGATCTTCTTTCTGAAGGTCAGCACCGGATCGAGATGGCCCGCCGTGTCAAAGAGATTGGCGAGCACCAGGTTCTCGATGGCCGAATGATAGAAGCCGTTCAGCAAGCCGAACATATGGAACGTGCCATAGATCGGCGTCCAGCGCCCGAGTAACGTGAGCCCTGTCACCGTAGCTGCAGATGGACAGCTGGGGACATAGGGCGCGAGCGTTGGGTCGGACGAGTCCAAGCAATAGCGCGAGCGACCGACCGAATCGCGAAAGTGCCGCAGCTCGACGATATTCGGGGCGAAGATCATCTGGACGCGGAAGGCCGCGGGGCCGACCGTGCCCGTTGCCACGAACGACTGAAACTCCAGGCCCTTAAACGTAAACGCCGAGGTGCTGGTGATATCAATGCCGCTCACGGAGAGCGTCAGGATGAGATCGGCCTCAAACTTCACGGTGACCTTGTCGATCTTGGCTCCACCCACAGCGCCGGTGACGGTCTCTGGGATGAAGACAATCTCGACGATCGCCGAGCCGCTGACGGGAGCCGCATGGGCCGTCCAAGTCCATCCGGCGCACGCTACGGCCAGCACCGCGATGAGGGCTAGTGTTCTTCTAAACATTGACTAAACCTCCTTTTTCTCTACTCGTTTTCATCGAGCGCTCAGAACTTAACGCTGAGGTTAAACGCTTGCCAGCCCAACCTATTAGTAAAGAGATAGGTTTCGCTAGCGAAGGAGACGTTCCCCACCGTCCAAGTGGCGTTAAGTGAAACACTATAGAGTTCCTTGAGCAGGCTGCCCAGCATGACCGCCAGCGCCGAGACCTTCAGATCGCCGACCTCAAACTCGATGTAATAATCGGTCTCGATGAACATCCCGCCCGGTACGCCCGTAATGAGGCCGGAGCGACAGGCTCTTGTAAAGCCGGCGAAGTAGTCCGTCTGACAGTTGATGACTACAACTGTAGCGGTGCCGCCCGGCGGATCGAAGGTCAGGATGAGCGCCGTGAAGAGCGGCTCCCATGCGAGGATGGCAGTGGGACGATAGTCGATCTGAACGGTCGCGGACGCCTCACCGACGCGGATGCCGAAGAGCACGATGTTGCGCGCCAAACTGAGTCCGGCAGCGAAGCGTGCGATGTTGGTAATGGTCAGCCCGATCGGGGTGATGCGCGGCGTCGTCGAGGTGATCTGCATATTCGTCGGCTGGAGCGAGCTGGCGCCCGATCCCGCGAAGACGAACTCGATGGCGATGCTGTTGCGCACGCCCGCGAGCGTCAACCCGCTGATGAAGAGCTTCTCCTCTTCGGGGTTCATGCCGGGGACGACGATGCCGCCGCCCGCCGGATAGGGGGCGAAGGTGGACATCGTGAACCCGATGCGCGAGGCAGGTTTGCACTCGCCGAAGCACTCGAAGCCTTGGCGGGCGCCGAACCACGTCTCGCTGCGCACGGAGATGCCGCTGACCGTCGTGCCCGCGAGGATGAGCACGAAGCCGCTCTCAAAGGCCGGGACTGCGACCGAGCCCAAGTTGGCGAAGAGGCCGCGCAGGCCCAGAGTCAATCCGGCGATGCTGAGCGTCGCCTCGGCGATCTTCTTGCGGAAGGTCAGCACGGGCGTGAGGTTCGAGCCGCCGGTGAGCGGGTGATTGGGGTTAAGGTTATCTGCCCAGCGCCCCAAGATCAGGTTCTGCAGCGAGGGGCTAGACAAAAACAGCGAGAAGAAGCTGTATTGTCCATAGACGGGATCATTAATACCAGCCGAGAAGCCAGGACAGCTGCTGAGCGCATTGCTATCGACGTTCGGCGCCATAGCTCTGATGCAGTAGCCGCGGCTGGCCGTGCCGGAGCGGACCTCTTCGAACTCGATGATGCTCGGCGCGAAGACCAAGATTGTACTCAAGCTCATCGGGCCGACCGTCGCTTTAAGGGAGAAGAGCTGCACCTCGACGCCCTTGAACGTGAAGAGCGTCGTGCTGGTGAGATCTACCCCGCTGATCGAGAGCGCCAGAACGAGATCGGCCTCGAACTTCACGACGATTTGGTCGATTTTTGCTACGCCCCCGGTCGGATCCGGATAGAAGATAATGTCGATGCCAAAGCTCCCGGTGATCGGAGCGGCCATCGCTCCCCACGAGAGGGCTCCGGCGAGCGCGAGCGCGCAAACCAGTGCTGTGAATCTTCTAAACATTGACTGAACCTCCTTTATAACTCTTTTTCACCATTGACCGTTAGAACTTCACAGTCAAGCTGAAGGCTTGGCCGCCCAAGACATCGGTCAAGATAATGGTCGAGCTGACGAACGTGACCGGCCCGACGGTGAAGGAGAGGTCGACATCGAACTGCCTGAAGACCGCAAAGACGCCGCCCGCCCAGAGGACGTTCGCCGCGACGTTGAGCGGACCAACAGTGCCGGCCAAGCTGATCTTGTGGCTGACGACCGTGGAAAGCCCTGGCGTGTGGACGTTAGGAGCGGTCGGGCCGCAGAGCGGCAGCGTCGCGCAGAACGTCATATCGCTGGTGACCTTCACGCCCGGCGGATCGAACGTCGAGACCAGATTGGTCAAGCCAACGTTGAACGAATTCTGAGCGCTGGCCCAGTAGATCAAGTTGGCCGTTACGGCGACATCGCCCATGCGCAGCTCGAGGCTGGTGACGTTGCTCAGCAGATCGAGCAGGCCGTTGAAGTTCCAGGTCGTCCTGAAGTTCAGGCCCCAAGGAGCGATGCGGCCACTCTGCGTCAGTTGAACGAAGCAGAGCGGAGTGACGATATTCATGTCGTCTTCGTCGGTAACGCCGTCGCCGTCGTCGTCAACGCCGTTCAGGGGATCCTCGCCCCACCAGCCGTCACCGTCATTATCAATCTGATCAATGCCGCACTGGAAGATATTGGGCAGGGTCGGGTCATCGCCCGGGACGCCGCCGTCCCAGTTGGTGAGATCGAAGTGCATCTCGACGCGCAGATCGTGGCGGATGCCCGCGATGACCAAGTTCGTCAAGAAGAGCTTCTCCTCTTCGACGTTGTCGAGCAATGCGCCGGTGACCATAGCGTTGAAGAAGCGCTCCAAGGGCTTGCACTCGCCGAAGCACTCCAAGCCCTGCTTAGCGCCGATCCAGAGTTCACCTCGGACGCCGACGCCGCTGACCGTGCGGCCTTCCAACGACAGGACCATGCCGCTGCGCAGCTCGAAGCCCGTAGGGCTTTGGCTGACGTTGGCGAAGAGCGCCTTGACGCCCAGCACCATGCCGGCGATGTTCAAGCTGAGATCGGCGATCTTCTTGCGGAAGCGGATCGTGTTCCCTAGCGCGCCCGTCGGATCAATCCAGCGAGCTAATACCAAGTTCTGGATGACCGGGTGGACGGCGCCCGCGCCGAAGATGCTGTGAAAGCCGACTATGCCAAAATCCAGATCGTCAATGTGCGCGTTCAGGCCGCCAAAGAAGTGACCGCCCGCAAAGCTGGGATAGTAACAATTGGCGTGACTCGCTGGGGTGTTCATCTGGGGCAACGAATCCTGCACGCACCAGCGCAAGCGTCCAAATTGATCGCGCAACTCTTCAAACTCGAAGAACGTAGGCGAGAAGATGATCGTATCTCGGATCGTCAGAGCGCCCAGCGTTGCGCTGATCACGAAGGACTGAAACTCCAGACCGCGGAAGGTGAAGATCGTCGTGCTGGTGATGTCCACCCCGCTGACGGAGAACGTCAGGATCAGATCAGCCTCGAACTTCACGCTGATATAGTCGAGCTTATCGGCGGTGTTTGCCGACGCATCGTGCTCAGGGTAGAAGACGATATCAATAGCGAAGCTTCCGCTGATGGGCGCGGCGGTCGCTCCCCAAGAGAGGGCTCCGGCAACCGCGAGCGCACAGAAGAGAGCAAATAATCTTCTAAACATGTACAGAAACCTCCTTTTTCACGTTTTGTGGCATTCTAACGGTTTAAGAGAGACTACGAACGACAGATCTGTGCAACTTGCCCCCCGGATGCACAACCACCTCCTATGATATTCTTTTGTCTATAGTGTCTTTTCGCCGTTTTCGCATTTGGTAGGGGCGATTCGGCGAATCGCCCCTACGGAAACGCCCATTTAAGTCGCAATCGCCCAGATGACCGCGATGACCCCGGCCAAGGCCGCAAAGGCCGCAACCCAGATGCCAGCATTGGCTCGCTGGCGCAATTGCTCGATCTCCTCCGCCGAAGCTGCACCTATATTAGCCGAAGCTTTTGCTTGTTGCAACTCCTGGCGCAACGACTGCACTTGGTTCTGCAACTGCACGATCTGAGATTCGCTCTGTGAGAGTTTTTGACTCAGCTCGGATATTCGGGCCGTGCTCTGCGGGTCGCCCGCCGGGCGATCCTGGAGCGCCTTCACTTCACGCTCTAGTCTCTCCATCCCCTGCACGCGCTCGGAGACTTTGAAGATCAGATCCTGCAAGATCTTCAAGTCCTGGGGCTGGATCTTCTCCGGGTCGTTCTGTTGATAGCGCACCGCCCGCGCGATGAGCACGGCGGCGTCATAGCGCGAGAGCGACTTCGTCCCTTGAAACTCCCCGTTGGGCAAGCCCGTGATGATGCCACGCTCGACTAAGAACTTCAAGTCGCTCGCGGCGTAGTGGTCTGTTGGAACGTCCACAAAGAGAGAACCCCGTGCAGCGGTGGGCTTAGAAGACGGCGTACTCGGCTTCTTGGGCTGGCCATCGGCATAGGCCAAGAGCCCCAAGCCGAAGCACATCAAGACGACGACAACGACTTTGAGAAGCTTCACGCTTTAACCTACCTCCCCGAGTTCGTTCTACCCAACCTCCTCGGGTCTTTTGCCTGCCTTCAGTGTGTATTTTACATCACACTGCCCATTGCCGGTCAAGTCCGCGTGTCCGCTGCTCGTGGGGACGGATGTCGCTGTGGTGCTGCCTCCCTGTTCGTTTTTAGGGACTTTTCGATCTCCCGGTTTTATATGATTGTTATTATAGCGCTGCACCCCCTGTTTGTCAAGAGGGGGGGAGGGGGGAGTGAGCCGGATGCTCAGACCCTCACCCGGCCTGCGGCCACCCTCTTCCTTCAAGGGAGAGGGATGGGGTGAGGGTGGAAATCCCCTCCCTTTGACAACCCTCTCTCAGCTCTGTTATAATCTTCATTAGCAGACTCATATATACTCTGCTAATGCAAGGAGTGAGCTAGAGTGATTCGCTTTGATCGCTTCACTGAAAAAGCCCAAGAGCTCTTTCGCGACGCGACGGATCTGTTAGAGAAATACAGACAGAACCAACTGGACGTCGAGCATATCTTTTATACGCTTGCTGCCAAGTCCGGCATCGGCGGTGAATTACTAAAAGAGATGGGCGTCCCCATCCCCGGCCTGCTCAAAGATTTAGAGATTCTCTTGGGCGAAAAACCCAGCATCTCCACTACGGTGGGACAACAGATCTACATCACCCCGCGACTGGAGATGCTCGTCAAGTCGGCGCACTTAGAGGCCGACCGGCTCAAAGACGAGTTTGTCTCTATAGAACATCTCTTGATTGCCATCAGCCAAGACCCCAACACCAAGCTGCGGCGCGTGCTGCACAAATACGGGATCACCCCGGAGACGGTCTATCAGGCCCTCTCCAAAGTGCGCGGGGCGCAGCGCGTCACCGACCGAGAGGCCGAGAGCCGCTACCAAGCCCTAGAGAGATTCTCGGTGAATCTCACGGCCTTGGCCAGAGAGGGAAAGCTCGATCCCGTCATCGGGCGCGCGCGCGTGATCCGCCGCGCCGTGCAGATCCTCTCGCGCCGCAAGAAGAACAACCCCGTGCTCATTGGGGAACCCGGCGTGGGCAAGACCGCAATAGCTGAAGGCTTAGCACAGCGCATCGTCGTCGGCGACGTCCCCGAAACACTGAAAGAGAAAGAGTTAGTTCAGTTGGATTTAGCAGCGCTGGTCGCCGGCACCAAATTTAGAGGGGAGTTCGAAGAGCGCTTAAAAGCCGTCATCAGCGAGATCGAGAACGCCAAGGGGGCGATCTTAGTATTTATAGACGAGCTGCACACGGTGGTCGGCGCGGGGGCCGCCGAGGGCGCCATTGACGCTTCCAATATTTTAAAGCCCGTCTTGGCCCGCGGGACTTTTCAAGTGATCGGCGCGACGACTTTGGACGAGTATAGAGAGCATATCGAGCAGGACCCGGCACTGGAGCGGCGCTTTCAAAAGATATTAATAGAAGAGCCGTCGCTGGACGAGACCCTTGCTATCTTAGAAGGGATGCGCAGCAAGCTCGAAGCCCATCATAAAGTGAAGATCACCGACGGCGCGCTGCGCGCGGCGGCCCAGCTCTCGGCGCGCTATATTTCCGATAGATTCTTGCCCGACAAGGCGATAGATTTATTGGACGAAGCCGCTTCGAAGCTCCGGGTAGACCGGACCTTCGCGCCCGAAGTCCAAGAGATCACCGAGAAGATCAAATTATTAGAAGGGCGGTTGAAGAACTTGAGGCCCTCACCCCGGCCTTCGGCCACCCCTCTCCCGTCTGGACGGGAGAGGGGGCTGGGGGGTGAGGGCCTAGCAGCGCAACAAATCGAGAGAGAGCTCGAACGCTTGCAGGCCGAAAAGACCCAGCGCGAAGCCCAGCACGCCCAGCGCGTGCAGCTGGAGCCTATCGTCAGCGAGCGCGAGATCGCCGAGACGGTAGCTCTCTGGACGGGCGTCCCCGTCGAACAACTCTTCGAAGGTGAACGCGAAAGATTGGCAAAACTCGAAGAGCGTCTGCACCAGCGGGTCATTGACCAGAACGACGCCGTCAAAGCGATCGCCCAAGCGGTGCGCCGCGCCCGCGCCGGATTAAAAGACCCTAAGCGTCCTGCGGGCAGCTTCTTGTTCTTAGGCCCCACCGGCGTGGGCAAGACCGAACTCTCCAAAGCGCTAGCCGAGGCCCTCTTCGGCGACGAGAACGCCCTTCTGAGATTCGATATGTCCGAATTTATGGAATCGCACTCGGTCGCCAAGCTGATCGGCTCTCCCCCCGGCTACGTCGGCTACGAAGAGGGCGGCCAATTAACCGAAGCCGTGCGCCGCAAGCCCTATAGAGTGATCCTCTTCGACGAGATCGAAAAAGCCCATCGCGATCTCTTTAATATTCTCTTGCAAGTCCTAGACGACGGGCGGCTCACCGACGGGCATGGGCGCACCGTAGATTTCAAGAATACTCTTATTCTGATGACCAGTAACTTGGGCAGCGAGCAGATCGTCTCCTCAATTGCTCAGTTGGGGTTCGTCAGCGAGAAGAGCGACGTGCACGAGCGCTCCTATCAAGAGATCCGAGAGCGCGTCTTAGCTGAGGTGCGCAAGTTCTTCCGGCCTGAATTTATTAACAGATTGGACGGGCTGATCGTCTTCCGCCCGCTCTCCAGAGAGAATCTCTTGGAGATCGTCGAGCTGAAGTTAGAAGCGTTGCGCCGGAAGCTCGCCGAGCGGGAGATCTCTCTAGAAGTGAGCGCTCCGGCCAAGGCGCTCTTAGCTGAGAGGGGCTACGACTTGTTCTACGGGGCACGTCCGTTGCAGCGCGTCATCCAAGACGAAATCGAGAATGAGCTGGCGATGCAGATCGTCGAAAACAAACTAAAAGAAGGGGAGACGGTGCGCGTGGACGTCGTAGCGGGGCAGTTCAAGATCGTTGTGGAAGCAACTGTTTAAGAACCCTCACCCCATCCCTCTCCCTTGAAGGGAGAGGGCGCAGGGTGAGGGTCGGTTGCCTTGGGCACAACAACTCGTTAAACTTAAAACGAGTGCTATGTCTGTACAAATTACCAAGCGGCTCTTCACTGTGACGGAGTACTATCAGATGGCGCAGGCGGGTATTCTCTCTGAGGACGACCGCGTCGAGCTGTTGGAGGGGGAGATCATCGAGATGAGCCCGATCAGCAGTCGTCATGCTAGTTGCGTTAGCCGTTTGAACTACGTTCTTCAAAGTCGCGTGCAGGATCGCGCGATCGTCAGCGTGCAAAACCCCGTACGCTTGAGCGAGCATTCCGAACCTCAGCCAGACTTGACTTTACTCAGGCCACGCGCTGATTTCTACGGCGTGGCTCATCCTCAACCCCAAGATGTGCTCTTACTCGTGGAAGTCTGCGAGACATCCACACACTTCGACCGGCGAGTTAAACTCCCCCTCTATGCAAAAGCGGGTATCCCCGAAGTCTGGCTCGTAGATCTCACCCAACAGCAGATCGAAGTCTATCGTTCTCCTTCGCAGCAGGGCTACAGTCAAATTCAGACGTTCGTGCGTGGCCAATCTCTAACCGTAGAAACCCTGCCGGAGATAGAACTGAATCCGGAAGAGATCTTAGGCTAAAGCCGGAGCTGCAAGAACCCCAACGTCGCTAAAGTCACCAGGAGACCGGCAATGGCCACCCCCAGCGTGATCAACGGGAGCGCATATCTGAGCGGAATCCCAAAGAGATGCGTGATCAAGACCCCCGTCCACGCTCCCGTCAGCGGCAGAGGAATCGCCACAAAGAGCACCAGCGCCAGCGCGCCAAAGCGCTCCACCAGCGCGCTGTGTCGCTTGCGCGTACGCGCAAAGAGCCAGATGATCAGACGCTCCAGCGCTGAGAGCCGGCGCAACAGGTTCGTCAGCGGCTCCAAGAGCCAGAGCAGCAAGGGCACAGGCAGCAGATTCCCCAAAACCCCCAACAGATACGCCGTCACGGGGTCGAACCTGTAGACCCCCATAGCCAAAGGGATCGCGCCGCGCAGTTCGCTGAAGGGCAGAGATGCAACGACAAGCACGACGAGTATTGACTCAAGCATAGTTCTCACCCTCACCCCGGCCCTCTCCCTGACTAGGGAGAGGGGGTAGGGTCATAGCTCCAGCGCCGCGCGACAGGTCCCCGCCCGCTCGCTCTTTGCTATCACACTCAACTCCCCGCGCCCGCGCACCAGCCACTCGATCTTCCTCTCGCTCTCTTTGCTCGTGCCCCGAAAGGCGTGATAGGACGTCCACGGCTGACAGAGCGCCGTCGCCACACCCGCCAAGTGCTCGATCTCTTGCTTGGGTCTCCCCAGCTCCAGCGTCGCGCTCGTGGGCAGTTGCAGCTCGACTTGGATGGGCTGAGAGAGCTTCTTCTCCAAGGCCCGCTGCGAGACATAAGTGGGCAGCCAGCCGTCGTTCTCCAGCACCAAAGAGATTCTATAAAGATCCGCGCCGACGGGCTGCGCGGCGAACTCACGAATCCGCAGACGCGGCGAGGCCGCAGCGTGTCTCAAGCTGAAGAGCATGTTCTTGTGAGACTCTTCTTGCAGAAACTTCGGCGGCGGATTCACCCAAGTATAGAGCAGCCGCCAGCCGCCGATCTCCACTCTGCCCAACTGGGGATGCTCAAAGGGCGTCCAAGACTGAAAACCCTCTCCGTTGAGCTCCCGATCACACCAGCGCAAGAGCTTTAACTCGTCCTCTTCGCTGCGCTCGCGGAAGAACTGAATAAAATCTTTGACTTCGATCCCCGCGTGGGAAGCGATGCTCCACAGCTCCGTCGTGTACGCGAAGACTCCGTAATTATCATAGGCCCAGTCGTCGAAGACCCCGGTGATCGGCTTATTTTTGTCATAGCGAAACTCGTCGTTGACCGAGACGCAGCGATAGCCCGTCGCGTCGGTGCCGCGCTCGCCGATCGCTTTATAGACGGCCAGATCGAAGTTGGGGAAGGCCGTATCGGGTTTGCCGCTATAGGGTCTTAGGATGACCCCACTCGTGGTGTGATAGGTCAGCGCGCCGCAGATATTTTTGTGCTTATAGAAAAATTCTACGACGGCGCGCACTTCGGACTCTGAGGTCGGGTACTCCCCCGCGCCCTGCTGCCCCGACTCCACTTGCCACTCGTGCGGGAAATTTCTGTTCAGATCGAGACCATAGGGCGTCGGCGCAACTTCCTTGCGAAAGCCGTCATAGTTGAGAAACGTGCCCTCAGCGTAGAGCCTATAGAACGGTCCGTCGAGATCGTCGGGCCTGCGCTTGAGCATCAATCTTGGGTCTTTCTGGGAGATCTTCCATTCGCCCAAGGGGTCTTTCACGCGCATCTGTAAGATCTCCCCATCGCCGTTGATGTCTTCAGGGTGCAGGCCATCGCGGATCTCATCGAAGGGATAGCGGCGCACGCTGGAGCGCACCCATTTATGGGTCTTCAGCAGATATTCGGTCCCGTCGGGGCTCATTCTGGGAAGAATATAAAACGCGCGCGTATCGAGCAGATGCGTGACCAGACGGTCTTTATTATGATTTTCCAAGAGATACCAGATCGTATAGAGCGCCACGGCGCTGCCGCACAGCTCGACGGCGTGAATATTGGCGTCGATCCAATAAGCGGGTTTCTCGCTGTCCGGCCCGGTCTGGGTATTCGTCAAGACGGCCAGCCATAGGTCACGCCCTTCATAGCTCTTGCCAATCGTCTCCAGACGTATAAGCTGGGGATAGGCGTCGGCGGCCCGGCGCAGAAACTGCACGACCTCGTCATAACTATAATAACGCGCTGCATCGTAAGAGAGCATAGAGCCTCCTTTGCTTTCTCTCTCTGTAGTTCGCCCTAGGCTGTTTTTGCAAAGAGAGCTTTATTCTACTAAAATATCCCAAAGCGAGCATGGGAGGGATCGCTGTGAAGTTCGCGCTCACGTTCGACGATGTTCTCTTAGTTCCCCGGCACTCACAGATCCTGCCCCACGAAGCCGACGTCTCTACACGGTTGACCCGCACGATCACTCTTAAAATCCCCATCTTGAGCGCGGCGATGGACACCGTAACAGAAGCCCCGATGGCGATCGCGATCGCCAAAGAAGGCGGCTTGGGGATTGTTCATCGCAACCTCTCCCAAGAACGCCAGGCCGAAGAGGTGCGCAAGGTCAAGCGCTACGAGGCGGGCATCATCAAAGACCCTCTCGCGCTGACCAAAGACGAACCCGTCGAACGCGCCCTGAGACTGATGGCCGAGCACACTATCTCCGGCGTCCCCATCATTGATCCCAAGACCGGGGTCTTAGAGGGCTTGATCACCGTGCGCGATCTGCAATTACAAGAAGACCTCGACGAGCCTATCAAAAACCGAATGACTCCGCGCGCCAAGCTCATCACCGCCCCGCTGAACGTCCCGCTCGCCGAAGCAAAAAAACTTTTGCAAGAGCACCGGATAGAGAAACTTCCGTTGGTGGACGAAAAATTCAGGCTCTGTGGGCTGATCACTATTAAAGACATCAAGAAGGCCGAGCGCTTCCCCAACGCCCTGAAGGACAGCCACGGACGCTTGGTCGTGGGCGCGGCCGTGGGGACGGCGTTAGAGATGGAGCGCGAGCAGCTCTTAATAGAAGCGGGCGTCGATCTCTTTGTCATAGACACGGCGCACGGGCATACCGAGCGCGTCTTGGCGAAAGTGCGCGCCCTCAAGCGCATCTTTAAAATAGACGTGATCGCAGGCAACGTGGCGACTGCCGAAGGCACACAAGCGCTCATAGACGCGGGCGCCGACGCCGTTAAAGTGGGCATCGGCGGCGGCTCGATCTGCACCACGCGCGTCGTCACGGGGGTGGGCGTCCCCCAGCTCTCTGCTGTTCTCGACTGCGCTCAAGTCGCCCAGAAAGATAAGATCTCTCTGATTGCCGACGGGGGGATTCGCTACTCCGGCGACCTCGCCAAAGCGCTGGCCGCGGGCGCGAACGCCGTGATGATCGGCGGTCTTCTCGCCGGCACCGAAGAGGCTCCGGGAGAGATCTTCACGCTCAAGGGCGAGAGCTATAAGACTTATAGGGGGATGGGCTCCATCGGCGCGCTCAAAGAGGCGCCGCGCGGCGACCGCCGGTATTTTTGGGACGACTCGGCCGAGCCCATCGCCGAGGGAATCGAAGGGCGCGTGCGCTACAAGGGCAGAGTCGTCGATGTGCTCTATCAGTTGGTGGGGGGCTTGAAAGTGACGATGGGCTACTGCGGCGCGGAGAATTTACAGAGACTCCAAGAGACGGCCGAGTTCGTGCAGATCACCCGCGCCGCTTTGATCGAAAGCCACCCGCACGACGTGCAGATCACCAAAGAAGCCCCTAATTATAGATTTAGCGATGAATCCTAAAGAGACTCCCCCTTCCCCCATCCCTGCGCTGAGCGGGCTCGGCGCCTACGCGCAGCGCTCGCGGCGCAATCTCATTATTGGGGGCCTCTGCGGGCTTGCGGCCCTGGGGGTTGGGTTGGCGTTGGAGTTGGACGCCCTGCGCCTCGGGCTTATTCTTCTGACTATCGCATTAGTTATCGCTCTGGAGATTCTGAACACGGCGATAGAGTTGCTCCTAGATATTGTTCATCCTGACTTCAACTCGGCCGTCAAGCACGTCAAAGATCTGACGGCCGGAGCCGTCTTGATAGCCGCCATCGGCGCTCTGGCTCTGGGTCTGTTGCTCGTCTGGGAGCCGTTGGGGCTGCCGGCGTTTGAGCTGGTGCGCTTCTTCGTGATCGCGGGCCTGGGGATCTTTTTGTTGGGTTGGGTCTTGTCGAGCTTCACGGAGGGTTAGCCGCCGCCGTTGCTTCGTCTGAAGTCAAGCCCTTGCAAGATGTGAAGATTTTTGCTATGCTTTTGGAGTAACTTACAGACCCTAAGGGAGGCGATAACAAATGCTTAAGATTATAATAAACGTTCCCACGGGTCTGTGGGTCTTCTAGCGTCCTCCTGCACGAGCATCGCAGAGAAGCCTACAGACTCCTCGGCGCGGCTCGACCGCTCGCGAACGGAATTTCTCTTTTTCATCCCATCGTTGCCAAACGTTGAGCCGTTCTCGGATCGTCTCTGAACTGAGATTTCACGCCCATAGCACGGATTTAGGACTCTGTTATGTTTATGCTAGAAAGTGTAAAGTGTAAAAAGTGTAAAAAAGGAGGTGAGCATGAACGAGATGTATCTGCCGCCTATGTTGGAGCAGATCGCCCGACATAGATACGAAGCCCTGTTGCGAGAGGCCGAGCAGAAGCGCCTCTTCCGGCACGCTGCGTCTTCCAGAGCGGGACTCGCAGATCGCGCGGCACATAAGCTCGGAGATCTCCTCATCGAGATCGCCGCACGGTTGCAACGGCAAAGACCCGTTCTCTGAGCGCAAGAGATCGGTGAGAACTGAGCAAGAAACGGCATTTTATAGATTTATAGAAATAGAAGTGAGGACGGATCGTGAAGCGCCCCGGGGAGCGACAGCCCGGGGCGCTCGGTTTTTAGGACTGCCCTTCCGCGCGATCGTGCACCCTATCTTTGGGCAAGAAGAGCGTGATCGCAAACGCCAGCACAACGGCGACCAGACCCACCAAGAAGACCCCGTGTAGCGCTGTAGCCAGCATCTCCTGCAAAGCGTTCAGCACCGGAGGCGGCAACTGCGCCCGCGCCGCCGGGTTGAGCAGCGCATCGGGATGGCGCACCAAATCTGCAAGCTTTTCTGCAGAGAACGCATCCCCGGCTAAGCCCATCAACCGCCCCATCTGCGCTTGCATCTGCGCCGTCAAGACCGCTCCCATCACGGCTACGCCTACGGCTCCGCCAATCG
Organism: Candidatus Acetothermia bacterium; assembly: GCA_022683945.1. Taxonomy (GTDB): domain Bacteria; phylum Bipolaricaulota; class Bipolaricaulia; order RBG-16-55-9; family DRXL01; genus SKYB132. Next base: position 25,314 of record JAJHSH010000027.1, read on the forward strand.
AGCGAAAGAAGATCGTCCCCGAGGTCGCAATGCCCAGTTGTGTCCGCGGGATAGACGTCTGCACAGCGATCAGCAACGTAATCATCGAGAAACCCATACCCGCACCGGCTACGGCCAGATAGCCCATGACTATAGGACGGCCTGTCTGTGCGTCCATCCAGGCCAGCCCGATAAAACCTACGACGAGCAGAGCTGCCCCCATCAGCGCCGTCACCCGATAGCCTATCTTCAAGATCAGTCGGCCTCCCAGGACCGAAAACCCCACCCAAGCGAGCATAAAGGGCGTGAGCGCTGTGCCCGCTTCTGTAGCTGTTGTCCCGATGACCCCTTGGACGAAGAGCGGAATAAACGAAAGCGAGCCGAACATGGCCATCCCCACAAAGAAGCCATTGCCCGCAGAGACGCTGAAAATTTTGTGCCCAAAGAACGAGAGCGGCACGATGGGTTCCGGGGCGCGTCTCTCAATCCACACAAAGAGCACCCCTAAGAGCGCCGCAAGCCCCAAGAGCCCAAAGCCCCACCCATCTTGCGGCACTCCGCCGTTCATCAACGCTAAAAGCAAGAGCGTCAAGAACGCCGTCAGCGTGAACGCGCCGGCATAGTCTATAGTGACTCTCTTGCGATGGTCTTTAGGCTCGATGAGCGCCGTCGCGATGAGAAACGCGGCGAGCAGTCCAAAGGGAATATTGATATAAAAGACCCAGCGCCACGAAAGATGATCGGTGACAAAGCCGCCGATCAATGGGCCGATGATGCTGGCCAACCCCCAAACGCCACTAAAGAGCCCTTGCATACGCGCTCGCTTCTCCGGAGAATAGATCTCTCCAATAATCGTCATCCCCAAGGTCAAGAGCGCTCCCGCGCCCAGACCTTGAATGGCGCGAAAGATCACCAGTTGGGTCATCGAAGTGGCCAGACCGGAGAGGATCGAGCCCAACAAAAAAATAAAGATCCCCGCCAGCACAAACGGCCTGCGCCCATAGAGATCCGAAAGCCGCCCCCATAGGGGCACCGTCACCGTCGAAGTGAGAATATACGCCGAGAAGACCCAGCTGTAGATCTGCAAGCCTCCCAAGCTGGCGATCACCGTGGGCATGGCCGTGCTGACGACCGTCGCTTCGAGCGCACCCAAAAACAGTCCCAGCATGACGCCCAAGGTCACTTTCACGCGTTGCGCCGAGCTCAGCTCCAGCGGCGGCGCGGCTTGCAGGGAAGCACGATCATGCGCTCCTGCTTGAGCGGGATTTTGGACAGAGACGGTAGGCGCTTCTGTGGAAGATTCGGGCATAGCAGGGGCCAGTATACCCAAGAATTGCAAGACCCGCAAAAGCCCTTATCGGCGCGCCCGGACGATCGCGTCGCGCAGCCGAAGTGCGGTTTTTCTCGCGGCCTGCGCAAAATCTTCGCCCTGCGACGCAAAGATCACGCTGCGCGAGACGGTGATAATAGCAAGCTCGCCCTGAGAGTTCACGCTCTTTTGGACGGCTCTTTCCAGATCACCCGCTTGAGCGCCCACGCCGGGGACTAAGATGGGCATCTCTTCACCGATGATCTGGCGCACGATGGCCAACTCGTTGGGAGCCGTTGCCCCGACGACAACTCCGATATTTTTATGAGCGTTCCAGGCGCGCGCTCTTTCGGCCAAGTGTTGATAGAGCGGCTTCCCGGCGCACTCCAAATCTTGAATCTCTCGCGCGCTGGGATTGGAGGTGCGCACCAAAACGAAGACCCCTCGCTCGCGATATTCTGAGAACGGCGCTATCGCGTCGAAGCCCTGCAGTGGGTTGACCGTCACCGCATCGAACCGATAGTGCTCAAAGAGCGCGTGAGCGTAGGCGCGAGCGGTGTTCTCTATGTCCCCGCGCTTGGCATCAGCGATGACAGGGATCTCTTTGGGGATCAGTTCGCGCGTTTGGGAGAGCATCTCAAGGCCTACGGGGCCGAGCATCTCGTAGAACGCCAGATTGGGCTTGTAGGCGCAGACGAGATCGCTCGTTGCTTCGATGATCGCTCTATTAAACTCCAAGACGGCGTGGGGGCCGTGGCGCTCGCGCAGGAACACCGGGAGCTTAGAAAGCTCGGAATCGAGCCCGACGCAGAGCCAGCTCTGATGGCGTTGTGCTATGGTCAGCAGTTTATGCAAAAAAGCCATACATATTATAGAAGCAATCTACCGCTTCCTCCCTGAATTGAACTCGACCAACTTCACCCAATCTATCTTGCCCTTTCGGCAAAACTCCTTTGTGAATTCGACGGTAAAGTTCGTGATGATCTTAGCATATTCCTCCATAAATTCCTCGTTCTTTTCTTTAGCCCTGTGTCCTAAAGGCTCGATGATCTGGGTGTACAGCTCATCTCTGCCGGAAATTAACTCCCAGAACTCTTGCCCGCAGTATTTAAAGTAGTCGCCCTTGTTGGGATGAGCATCCTGACCGTAGCAACAGCCGTTGACAGCCACTATTTGAATTTGCGGTCGGCTCTTTTGTATCTCTTTAATTACTTGTTTGAAGTTCTCTCGCATTTTCTTTATCTGGTCGGCATTGCCCCAGTTCGGTCCTGATTTTATCGAGACAACATAGAAAACCCCATCCCGTTCAAATTCTAAATCTGTACTAGGATGACTCGATTTCTTGCCTCCATAGGCGAGCTGGCAAACATAAATGGCTATCCCTTCCAGAAACTCGCCAAACATTGTCTCTTCTTGAGAAGATAGATGTGCATCCAAGAGAAGCTTCACTAAATCAGGGGCAGCAATAACATGCTTTGCCTTGAAAAGGTAGGGATTCTTGCGTTTGAGGATCTGCTTGAGTCTTAGTTGGCGCAAGCTGTCGAGACGTGCCTTGTGGAAACTGTTGATGTTGTCTTCTACATATTTCTTTATGGCGTCAAGCGATAGGGTATTAGTTCTCATGTACAGAGATCACTTCTTGAAGCTTGGTACTGACCCAAGGTCAGGGAAAAGACTAGGCGGTTCCAAAGGTTGCTTAACAGCCAGCAGGCGTTGCTTGGCTATCTCGCAATACTGGGGATTGATCTCGATACCGATATAGGTTCTGCCGAGTTGTTTGCAAGCTACGGCAGTTGTGCCGGAGCCCATGAACGGGTCGAGCACGACATCGCCAGACTGCGTGAACAACTTAATGAACCAGATGGGTAACTCAACAGGGAATGTGGCCGGATGCCCTTTGTTGGCACACTCCGTAGGCAGATGAAGCACATTTGTCGGGTACGCCAATTCTCTCCCTACCCAATTCAGGATCTTTTTCCCGAAGCCGCTGCCCACTCTTGAATGGTCTCGGCGCTTGTCCGTTTCGCTCAGCTTCCTCAATCGGGTCTCTTTCCAAGCCCCCATCGGAACCATGACCGCCTCTTGATACATGGTAAATTTCCTCTGCTTGGTGAAGTGCAAGCACCGCTCCCAGGCATCTCTAAAACGATTAGGCCATTTCCCCGGATAGCAATTCTTCTTGTGCCAGCAGTATTCTTCGATCCAGAACCATCCCTGTTCGCGCATCTTCAAGATGAGTTGAAGAACGTAGGTGTGTCGCTCAGCGTTCACAACCCTCTCTTTGATGTTAAGAATGAAGGAGCCTTCGGGCTTCAATACCCGTTTTAGTTCAGCAGCGATGGGCAAAAACCACTCGACATATCTGTCGGGATGCACTCCGCCGTAGAGGTCCTTTCTCTGGTCAGCGTATGGCGGGGAGGTTACGATCAGATCAACAGAGTTATCGGGTAATTGGGGAAGGATTTGGGCACAGTCGCCCTCGATGATGGAGTTCAGAAATCTCTCTAAGCCATTCTCGCTCATTATAGACTTTCCCTTGTTGCTTTATTATACAAAACAGCTTCTTACTAGACTACACAACTTGCTTGCGCTCTCCTCTTTATGTTAGGATAAGCTCTCTATAATTTATGCGTGTCATCGTCATCGGCGCGGGCGAGGTCGGCTGGAGCACCGCCCAGGCGCTCCAAACGGACCACGACGTCGTGCTCATCGAGAAAGAGCCGGAACGGTTTGAGACCCTCCAAGAACTGGACGTGCTCGCCCTCTGCGGCAATGGCGCCAGCTTGAAGACGCTCAAAGAGGCCGGAGCCGAAAGAGCAGAGATGGCTATTGCTTGCACAGATATTGATGAAGTTAACATCGTCGCCTGCGCTGCCGCCAAACAGTTGGGCACGAAACTCACCATCGCGCGAGTGCAAGACGCTGAATATTTGCAAACGTGGAAGCGCGGCTATCTGGGAGTAGACGAGATGGTCTGCAGCGAGCTGATCACCGCACAGGCGCTTGCCCGCTTGATGGGCCTGCGCGAGATCCGCGCCTCGGAAGAGTTCGCCGATGGGAAGATTCTGATGACCGAGACGATCATCGAAGAGAACGCTCCTATTATCGGGCTGAAGCTCAAAGACGCGGCCATCCCCCCGCAATGCAACGTCGCCAGCATCGTGCGCGACGGACGCGTTACGATCCCGCGCGGCGACGACGTGATCTTAGCTCATGACCGTCTGGTGCTCATCGGGACGCCCTCCGCCGTCGGGGAGTTCAATCGGCGCTTGAGCTTGCACCCGACAGTTAAAGATATTCTAATTATCGGCGGGGGGCGGATCGGCTTTCGTCTGGCGCAGCTGTTGCAGCCGCAAGGGCTGCATCCCAAGATCGTCGAGATCGAAGAAGAACGCAGCCGCTGGCTTGCAGAAAATCTTCCCCAGAGCATCGTGTTCCATGGCGACGGCACCGATATTGATCTCCTAGAACAAGAAGGGTTGGGCAAATCCGAGATCGCGGTCAGCGTCATCGGCATAGACGAGAAGAATCTTTTATGTGGACTTCTGTTAAAGCGCTTAGGAGTCGCCAAGGTGATCGCTCGTGTGGAAGATCCCGACTTTGTTGCGATCTTCGAGCGGGTCGGCATCGACATCGCCATCAATCCGCGCCGGCTGGTCGCCGAAGAGATTATCAGTTTCACGCGCGACCGCATCGAGAAGACGCTCTTCTTAGAAGAGAATCGTGCTGAAGTGCTGGAGATCGAAGTCTCGCCCCAAAGCCCGCTGCTGGGCGTGAAGCTGGCGCAGGCGCAGCTGCCCGCGGGGCTCTTGGTGGGGGCCATCGTGCGCGCAGAAAGAGTTATTATCCCGCGAGGCAGCGATGCGTTGCGCCCCAGAGATCGCGTCATCCTCTTCAGCACGCCGGAAGCCGCCCGCGAGATCGAAAGACTCTTATGATGCGACGCTGGGATTTATCGGTTGACCTGCGCGTTGCGTTCCATCTTATCGGTATTATTCTCAAGGGGAACGCTCTGACGTTTCTTGTGCCGCTCATCGTTGCGCTGCTCTATCGGGAGTCCATAATCCCTTTCTTGGTGCCTGCCGCCCTCTCCTTGCTCATCGGTTGGGCGGTAGAATGGGCAACGCGAGGAGAGCGGGAGATTGGGCTACGGGAAAGCTTCTTAGTCGTAGCTGTCGTCTGGGTCGTGGCGGCGGCTTTTGGGGCCATGCCCTTTGTGCTCGCAGGGGTTCTCAAGCCGGTGGACGCTTATTTTGAAGCCATGAGCGGCTATACGACTACAGGAGCTAGTATCATCACCAACGTAGAGACCCAGACGCACTCGCTTCTGATCTGGCGGGCGTTCATGCAATGGCTAGGGGGGTTGGGCATTGTGGCGCTCTTCGTGGCCATCTTCCCCAATCTAGCCATCGGTGGCCGCCAGATCATGGAAGCCGAAGCCGCTTGGCTGGTCCGTGACAAGCTGACTCCACGCCTGCGCCAAGCCGCCCGCAGTTTCTGGGGCATCTATATCGGTCTCACTTTCGCTGAAATTCTTCTGTTGTGGGGAGTCGGTCTCTCTCTGTATGAAGCCGTCGCCCATGCGTTCACCACACTCGCTACCGGGGGATTTTCCACACGCAATGCAGGAATCGCTGATTTTTCTGGACTGGTCGCTTGGATCATCATCCCCTTTATGATTCTGGGGGCTACGAGCTTTACACTTATGTATCGCGCCCTGCTGGGACGCACTCTCAGGTTCTTTGCCGCCGATGAAGAGTTCAAATTCTTTATCGGTATCTTAGCCCTAGCGACGCTGGTTCTCTTTTTGAACTCCCTCGGGCTCTATGAGAGTATCGAAGAAGCTCTACGGCATAGCGCGTTCCAAGCGACCAGTATTATGACCACAACGGGATATGCGAGCACGGACTTCGATCAGTGGAACTCCTTGGGTAAGTTTATCTTATTGCTCTTGATGTTCTTCGGCGGCAGCGCCGGCTCTACGACCGGCTCGATAAAAGTCCTGCGCGCACTAGTGATCTTCAAGCTCATCGCGCGCGAAATCCAGAGGATCATACACCCTCAAAGGGTCATCCCCGTGCGCTTAGGGGGGCGGGTCGTTCCTGAAGAGGCCATCAAAAGCATCTTGATCTTAGCCGTGCTCTACGTAACGATCTTTGCTTTCAGCACGGCGCTCCTGCTGCTGGACACCACGCGCGCGGGGCTGCAGTTGACGGTGGCCGACGCCGCAAGCGCGGTGGCCGCGACGATGGGCAGTGTCGGACCCGGCTTCGGGATCGTCGGGCCGATGAGCACCTATGCTGATCTGCCGACGACCTCCAAAGCGCTCTTGGTCTTTTGCATGTGGATTGGGCGCCTGGAGATCTTCCCCGTTATAGTTCTCTTTGCGCGCAGCTACTGGAAGGGCTGAACGATGCGCACTTTCATTGTGCTCGGCCATCGCGCCGCGCTGACGCCTGACTTCACGCTCAACGATCTACCCGGCAGCGCCGGACGCTTAGATATTCTCTGCCGCTGCGTGACGTCAGCTTTTTGCTTGTCGCACGGGATTCGTCGTGACGTGATGGTCTATTTAATATTGCAAAATCAACTGATGATTCGTCTGGAGGGAGCGCGCTTAAAACATCTTAATCCCGACGAGCGCTCGACCGGGGCGCTGCTGCAAAAAGCGCTCTTAGCACACCAAGAACATCCTGAAAGCGAGATCGAGAGCACACCGGGGATCTTTATCAGCAAGGGGGCTCTGCCTGATGGGCTCGCCCGCGTTAAAGAAAAAGAGACTGTCTATGTGCTCCACGAAGAGGGTCGCCCTATCGGTGAGATAGCCTTGCCCCAAGAAGTCGCTTTTGTGCTCAGCGATCACTGCAACTTTCAGCCCGACGAAGAAGCGCTCTTGAAAGACTATTCCCGTCTCAGTCTCGGCCCGCGCTCGCTCCACGCCGATCACTGCATCACCATTGTTCATAATCAGTTGGACAGAGCCCAATTTGCAAATCGGACTCTTTTGGTCTAGTATTGGCTTTGCGCTATGGAAACACTTTTAGGCAAGCCGGTGCGGGAATCTTTTGTGGAATTAGTGCAGATCGTCCGTCCCGAGGATGCGAACCCCTTGGGGATTGCCTTCGGCGGCAAGGTCGTCCAATGGATGGACACCGCAGCCGCTATCGCCGCGACGCGCCACGCCCGCAAGCCCGTCGTGACCGCCTCTATTGATAGTTTGAGCTTTCTTTCGCCCATTAGAATCGGAGACTTTGTGGTCATCCGCGCTCAAGTGAACTACACCGGCAAGACATCTATGGAGGTCGGCGTGACGATAGATTCTGAAAACCCGCTCACGGGCGAACAGAAGCGCACCACGAGCGGCTATCTGACGTTTGTCGCCCTCGACGAATACGGGCAGCCCACCCCCGTGCCCCCGGTCATCCCTGAGACGGCCGAAGAGAAGCGCTTGCACGCTGAAGCCCAGAGACGCCGCCAAGAGAAACTCAAGCATCGCTTCGATAGTCTCTAAGATCATGCTCTGTCCCCATTTCTCCGACGGTGAGATTCGTGAATTGCCCTTGATCGAGCTGCTCTGCCACGAAGAGATCGATCCGGCTCGTTTTCACGAATTGCTCGAACACATCCAAAAAAATGGCGAGATCGACGAGCCGATCTTGGTTGACCAGCGCACCAGAATCATTCTCGACGGCCATCATCGCTATCACGTCTTCAGATACTTAGGTCGGGAGAAGATCTCCTGTTGCTTGATAGACTATCAAGCCGACTGGGTCGAAGTGCGCTCGCGCCGCCCGGAGTTTATCGTCACCAAGACCGACGTGATCCGTCGCGCCCTCACCGGCGATCTCTATCCCTCCAAGACGACCAGGCATATCTTGCATCAGCCTCCGTGCGAACGATGCCAAGTGACCGCTGAAGAGTAGCAGCGCATGGCCCTCACCCCAACAGTTTGCTTTCTCGCCCAAGAAGCAATAGAATCTTTCTGGAGCATGTATGGACGAAGAAGTTAGTGGCTCTCCCCAGCGAGATCGCCGGAAGATGATTCGTTATCTCGCCACCCAAGGGATCACCGATAAGAGCGTGCTCGATGCGATGCTGCGCATCCCGCGACATCTCTTCATCGCCAATGCTCTGTGGGATCAAGCCTACGCCGATCACCCTCTCCCCATCGAGCAAAATCAGACGATCTCTCAGCCCTATATCGTCGCGCTGATGACTCAAGCGCTCCAGATCCAAAAGAGCGATCGCGTTTTGGAGATCGGCACCGGCTCTGGGTATCAGACGGCCATCTTGGCCGAGTTGGCCGGGCGCGTCTATACGATCGAGCGCTTCCCTCAGCTCTCGCAGCAGGCGTGCAAACTCCTCGGTGCAGCGAGCTACACGAATATTGATTATCGCGTGGGTGACGGGACTTTGGGCTGGCCCGAAGAGATTTCCTTTGAGAAGATCATCGTGACCGCTGCGGCCCCCGAAGTGCCCGCTCCTCTCTTGACGCAGTTGGCCGACGGGGGACGGATGGTGCTGCCCGTTGGTGGACGCCAGCTACAGATGCTCTTGCTCATCCAACGCGAAAACCAAGAGTTTATCAGAGAAGAGCTTTGTGCGTGCAGTTTTCTGCCGCTCATTGGGAAGGAGGGATGGCGGGAAGAATTACACTCAACGACGATGTAGATCTCAGTATGGGTGCACGACCGTGCGCCTCAGTTGGAAAGAACTCTCACAATCTAAATCTATAAGATCTATAAGGAGGAACAGTCGCATATATGAAACGCAGCTTTGTCTTTGTTATTGGGCTTCTCGCTTTGGGTGCTTTTCTCTACGGGTGTGGAGGCGGTGGGACGACCACGACCAAAGATGCTTCACCGCCGCCGCCACCTCCGTCTCCGCCGCTCTCAGCGACCATCGCAGCCAATCCCACAGAAGGCCCCGCACCCTTGGAAGTCTCCTTCTCCGCCCAAGTCCAAGGCGGCACAGCGGCCAGCTATCTCTGGGACTTCGGTGACGGACAGACCTCTACGGAGCAGGCCCCATCTCATAAATTCGAGAAAGAGGGCGCTTACACCGTAAAGTTGACGGTAACGTCAGACCAGGGCGCTACAGCTACTGCTGAAAGCACCGTTCAAATAAAGTCCGGCAGCACATCTGAAAAGCCCGTACAGATCGTCAAGATGGTCATGGACGCCGAAGGAAAGAATTTCTTTGATCCCGCAGAATTGACGATCAAAGTCGGCGAGACAGTTCGCTGGGTTAACGATTCCGGAGTTCACGACGTGAGCTCTACGAAGGTTCCTGAGGGAGCAACGGCTTTCAAATCAGAGCTTTTCACAGCCCCTGGGATGACGTTTGAGCACACGTTCACCGTGCCGGGTGAGTACGAGTACGTCTGCACCCCGCACGAAGCGTTAGGGATGGTGGGAAAGATCATCGTCACGCCCTAGATTATTTTACGAAAAGACCGTGAAAAGACTGATCGATCTGCGCAGCGACACCGTCACCAGGCCCACAGCGGCCATGCGCCGCGCGATGGCCGAGGCCGAGGTGGGCGACGATGTCTTCGGCGAAGATCCGACGGTGAACCGACTGCAAGAGAGGGCGGCCCAGCTCTTCGGGCGTGAGGCCGCCCTCTTCGTCCCTTCGGGCATGATGGGCAATCAGATAGCTCTGAAAGTCCACACCCAGCCGGGAGACGAAGTCATCTTAGAAGAAGCTTCGCATATCTTTAATGCCGAGCTCGCGATGATGGGCGCTTTTTCTGGCGTGATCCCGCGCCCGGTCGTCACCGAACGGGGCTTCATGCGCTGGGAGCAGATCGAGCCGCTGATTCGCCCCAAAGTTTATTATTATTCACAGACTACGCTGATCTGTTTGGAAAATACCCATAATTTCAAGGGCGGGAGTCTCTATCCGTTTGATTGGGTCTGCGAGATCATCGAGCGGGCGCACGCGCGCGGTCTGAGAGTCCATCTCGACGGCGCACGGATCTTCAATGCTGCCGTAGCGACAAAAAGAAGTGTCAAAGAACTGACGGCCGACTTCGACTCGGTGATGTTCTGCCTCTCCAAAGGGCTGGGAGCGCCGGTGGGCTCCATGCTCGTCGGCTCCAGAGAGTTCATCGAGAAGGCGCGCAGAGTGCGCAAGATGCTCGGCGGGGGAATGCGCCAAGCGGGAATCCTAGCCGCTGCGGGACTCTATGCCCTCGAACATCATATCGAGCGTCTGAAAGAAGACCACGAGAACGCACAGCTCTTGGCGCAAGAGCTGCGAAAGATCGAAGAGATCTCTTCAGAGCCTGTCGAGACGAATATCATCATATTCTCTCTCACGCGCACGCCTGCAGAGAAATTGGTGGCCGCGCTCAAGGCGCGCGATATTCTCATCCATGCGATCGGACCCCAGAAGATTCGGCTTGTGACTCATCTGGACGTAAACCGTTCTGATCTTCTGAGTGCTGCTCGCGCTATAGAAGAGAGCCTTCAAAATTATCAAAATTATTGAAACTTTTTCCCAATCTCTGGGTATTATAATTCTAGCATAGTGCACGGGCCGTCCCTAGGCTTGTCGCGCGTTTTTATGCTATAATAAATCTGTTAAGGAGGCGAAGGACGATGAAGCATTGCAGCCGACGCGCCTTCCTCAAGAGCTTCGGCATCGCCGCCGGAGCGCTCGTCTTGACACGGGCTGGGGCCTATGCCCAAGCTCCAACGCTGACTATAGGTGTTCTCTACGGCAGCAAGCTCCCTTTGGGACTGGGCATCCTCAACGGCGCGCAGCTCGCTGGGGATGAACTGAGGTACAGAGTGATTCCCGCAGACTTGGACAACGAAGGAGATCCCGCACGCGTCCGCAGCGCTCTTAGCGCTCTTGCCGGCCAGGGCGCACAGGCCATCGTAGGAGCAGCACGGTCCGAGACGGTCGCGGCGCTTCTTCCAGAACTGCCGCGCTTGAAAGTGCCCGTGCTCATCACCGGCACTCCTGTGGGAGGCACCGATCAAGTCGCGGCCAACTATGCTAATCTGAAATATCTCTTCCGTGTGGGCGTGGTCAACCAAGCGGCTCAGATCTTTGATGGCGGCCAGTTCGCCGGTGAGTTCTTGAGCGCTCTGCTCAAGAGCGGAAAGCTTCCCGGCAAGGGCGAGGTCGCACTCACAGGCGACGCCCCTAGTGGAGACTTCCGCAACGCGCTGATGGCGCGCCTGAACAGAGTCGGACTCTCTGTCATAGGCAATCTGAGCGACCCGCAGCCGGCAGCGCTCCTGGAGCGCCTGCAACGGATTGGAGTCTCGGCGGCAGTAACGGTCTTCTTCGATGCGGCTTACGGGGCAGCGTTTACGACGGCGTGGTCGCAGAACAAAGTCAAGATCGGGCTCTTCGGCTGGAACGAAGCGCTGTTGAGCGGCGATCTCGGCGGAGCGGCGACGGGCTATCTCTTGGCGGATTTCGCTGCAGAATCCCCCAAAGTGGGAGCGCGCACCGCAGAGTTTTATAGCAATTACTCCAAGCGCTTCGGCGCGCGCCCGGCCTACACCGCGGCGACGACCTATGACGCCCTCTATGCGCTCTCTGACGCCGCGCGTCGCGCCGGCACCACCGATGGCGAACGATTAGTCACAGCGCTTGAAGGGATCAGACTCAACGGAGTCGTCGGATTGATTCGTTTTTACAGCATCGAAGAGCAGAATCGCGATCCGTTGAAATTGGCCGTTGCCCACGATCAAGTCTACGGGCTCAATCGTGCGGGAGGCGCACCCGCATTTGACGGCGTGCGGCCCTTTTATGTGCAATTGCGCGCCGGGGGCCAACGCGTCGCGCTCTATCCCAGCGAGTACGCCGTCGGCTCCTATGAGCTGCCGCCGCATTTTAGCTAAATTCTTCCACCCTCACCCCATCCCTCTCCCTCTTAGGGAGAGGGTGGCCGAAGGCCGGGTGAGGGTGGAAAGTAGAGTTAAGAGTAAGGAGGCGAGAGAGCATGAGGAGGTTCGGGAGGAGTCTTCTCTCTTTTGTAGTTCTGTTAATTGTTTTCGGCTTCTTGACCGGCTCGCTTTCACAGTCCCAAATTGAGAGTCCTAACGCGCCGAGAATTATATATATTCAGCTTCCCAAGGGAAGATGCGTAGCAGCCCCGCCCGGACTGCCCGCAGATAGATGCCCCGGCCCCGCGGCCATCGTCAATTGGATCGCCGCCGACGGCCGTGATTTTATCGGTTCTATCGGCTACGAAGACAGCGATAAAGATATTATCAAAGTGACCTTCAGAGTGGTCGAGGTCACTGGGGAAGGCTCTTTCAGAAGAGATCAGACGTTCAGCTTCGAGCCACCCTTGGGAGGACAAGCCGCCGATCGCGGAGCTTTTGATTTTCGCATCTTCAGCACCGCTCCTCAAGACGTCACGCTCAGCGTCATCTTGGAAGACAGCAAGAAGAACACCAGTCAGCCCAAGATATTCTCTTTCAAAGCCGTCGGCTCCGACCCGGTGATCACCAAGATCGAGTTCTCTCCGGAGATCCCTATCGGCGCACCGCGTGAGCTCAAGATTAATTTCATAGATCGTGAGGGCGATCTCAGTCTGGTCACCCTCCAGCCGCCCAGCATTGGACGGCTGACGACCTGTCAGCGCCTGCGCCAAGAAGGCGCGCAAGAGATACGAGATTCTCTGTTGGGCGCTGTGGACGTCAGTCAGGAGGCTCTGGGCCAACAAGAGGGCCAGCTCACGTTCAGAGTCGTCTGTCCCAACGCCCAGCGCGTGCAAGTGAGAGTGGCCCTCTCGGACATTCGCGGGAACCAGAACAATCCGAGCTTGCTCCGTCAACCGGAGACGTTTGAGTTCATCGTCGGTCGTCAGCTGACGGCCGATCTCTATTTTTTGGATCAATTCGGCAGCCCGGGCGGCGATCCCGGACAGTTCAGCAGTCCGCAAGGACTCGCCGTGGACAGCCTCAATCGCATCTTCGTCGCCGACACAGCCAACCATCGCATTCAGATTTTTGATCAAGATCGTCTGCGTCGTCCGGGCAAGCCGCCCCTCTATATTTGGGGCAGCCGGTGTCTGCTCCGTGAGGGCTGCACCGATCCCGACGGCGGCGGCCCGCTCGTCCCCGGCGAAGCCCAATTCGACGGCGCAACCGATGTAGCTATCGACGGTGAGAACAACGTTTACGTCGTGGACAGCGGCAACAACGTCATTCAGAAATTCAAGATAGATACCGCGTGTACTTCCCCATTGAAGCCCGTCGTGCCGGGCGTCTGCTTTGTGACCAAGTGGGGCAGCCGGGGCAGCGCTGCCGGTCTCTTTGAGACCCCGCTCTCGCTCGCTGTAGACAGCAAGAACAGAGTTCTCTATGTGACGGATAAGCTCAACCATCGCGTACAGAAATTCGATCTCAACGGGGTCTTTCAGCGCGCGTGGGGCAGCAGATGTGAGCTGGAGCGCGCCAGCGACCCGCGCTCCGGCTGCACCGATCCCGACGGCACCGGCCCGCTCCAAGTGGGCGACGGGCAGTTCAACGAACCGACCTCGGTTGCCGTCGACAGCGCGGGCAACGTTTACGTCGCCGATTCGGGAAATCATCGCATACAGAAATTCGATCCCAACGGGAAATTCTTAGCGCGCTGGGGGCGGCGCGGCGCGAGCACAGCGCAATTTGAGACGCCGCGCGGCTTGACTATTGACGGCAAAGGCGATATTCTCGTGGTTGACCAGGGCAACGACCGCGTGCAGAAATTTACTAACGATGGTCGCTTTCTAGAGCTTTGGGGCGACAGCGGCAAGACCGAGGGACGCTTTGATTTCCCGCAAGACATCGGGATAGATGCCGAGGGAAATATCTATATTGTTGAGCTCTTGAGCCATCGCGCGCAGAAGCTGGGAAGACTGCCTTAAGCCCTGCACTCTCTCCCTTGAAGCTTGAAGGGAGAGGGAGGGGTGAGGGTGAAAATAGGAGGAGGAGGCTTATGCTCTGGAGGAGATGGCTGGCTCTAGGATTGTTGGTGATCGCCGGCGCGTTGCCGTCGGTAACTGTAGGTCAGCCCGTGTTGTTGCAATTGGTCTTTCGCGTCCCCGATGGCAGCCCCATACGTTCTTCGCCCGTCGTTGACATAGCCAAGAGCGTCATCTATTTTGGGGCCGACGACGGCAATCTCTACGCCATCCCTATCCCCACGCGCGATCTGCCGCGCCCCTCTCCCAAGTGGATCTTCGAGCCTCGCGACCCGGACGATCTCTCCAAGCCCTTGGATACGCGCAGACGTCGCCCCATACGCGTCACGCCGGTCATAGATGAAGCGCGCAATAGAATCTATATCGCTACAGATAACGGCTATCTCTATGCCGTAGATCGCGACACGGGGCAACCCGCTGTCGATCCAGCGTTCCGCGCTCCGGTACGACCGGCTTCCATTCGCGTCCCACCCGCGCTCGATCAAGTTCTGGGCCGGCTCTACGTGGGCGCCGATGATCGTCAGATCAGCGCTTTAGATATTAGCAACGGCTCCTCCGCAGGGGTCTTCAACCAACCGAAGGGTGCCATTCGCGCCGCTCCGGTGATAGACTTCGTCAGCAATGCCGTCTATTTCGGAGCCGATGACGGCAAGTTCTATGGGATTGATCGGGAGAACATTACCAATCCGGCAACAGGCTTTAAAGATGTCGCGATCGGCAATCCCGTGCGCGGTTCACCCGTGATAGACATCGGCGGGGCCGGGGTAGCCGCTGCCATCTATTTTGGGGCAGACAACGGATTCTTCTATGCGATCGATCGCAGCGGCAAAGAACTCTACAAATTCGAGACCGGCGGGCCGATCCGCACCATGGCTGCTATTGATACGTTTAAGAGAGCTGTCTATCTTGTCTCCGATGACGGCAATCTCTATGCGCTCTATCGCAGTGACGAAAAAGACGCCAAGGGCGAAGTCGTCCGCCGGGCGGGCACGCGCCGGTTCGGTTTTTCTCTCATCATCGATGGCAATCCCAACCCGCTCGACGGCGATCTGCCGCGTTCTTCGCCCGTCGTAGACCGTCGTCTGGGCAACACCGGCACGGGCGCTATTCTCGTCGGTTCTGTAGACGGCAATCTCTACGGGATCGACCCCGACACGGGGCGCTTGAGATTTGCGCACTCTGTGCCCGACGCGGGCAAGAGCCCGCGCGCGGTGATCCGCACCACGCCTGCTATTTACGTCAGCGGGCCCGGAGGGATTATTGACATTTATATCGGGGCCGACGATGGCGGACTCTACTTCGTCAGCCGACGCCCCTAGACAAGCAGTTTTCAGAGTGATAGAATGAAGATCACAGAACTAAAGCAGCAAAAACCTTAAGGAGGTGGCCTATGGGCCGGCTGTGGGGGGTTCGTGCTAAAATGTCTGTGCGCTGGGCAAGTCTGATTCTCTTGGTTTCTCTCTTCGGGGGTTGGCAACTCTTGACGGGCTTAAGCCAGGCTTCCGGTCCCTCTCTGCCGGAGCTACATCCCATCTCTTTGGTGCTCACGCCTCCTTCGCCCGTAGAGAAGGGCCTATCGGTCATGGCGCGGGCCAAGATCGTCAACAGCGGCGCCTCGCCCGCGACGCGCTTCACCGTTGAGTTCTTCTATCGCCTCAAGAGCGACCTAGCTCGCCCTTGGTTGCCCTTCCCCGAAGGTAAGGGCGTGATCACTCTTGCTCAAGGGCTGCGCCCGCAAGACCAAGCGGTCACCGTAGAGGGCATATTAGAGACCCTAAGAACGGAGATCGCACCGGGAAGTTACGAGATCCGTGTTTTGGTAGATTCCGGGAACCAGATCCCCGAACAGGACGAAACGAACAACGAACTCATCGTGGGCCTACAGATTCGTCCATCGCGGCTGGGACGCCCCGATCTGCAGCCCACCGCTCTGATCTTCACGCCCGCATCCCCCATCGCGCTCAACGAGCTGCGCCGCCGAGAGATCGCCGTGAGCGCCACCGTGCGCAACAGCGGGACCGCCGATGCGGGAGCGACAAAAGTGCAATATCTCTTCTGTAAGCTGCCCAACCCACGCAGCGCTTGCCGCTCCGATCAGTTGAGTGAATTCGCACGCGTTGACCTGACCGAACTCAAAGTCGGCCAAGAACAGACTATCCAAGCTGTTCTCAAAGCCGCTGACTTGACCCCCGGAGCTTATTTTGTCCAAGTGCGCGTCGATCCTCCCAGCTCAGAGCAGCCCAACGGCGCGATCGAAGAGCAAGACGAATCCAATAATACGCTCGCGACGCTCTTAACGATCAAAGGGCCGGAACTCTACGCTGAAAGTATTCTCTTGACGCCCGCGCTCGTCCGCTCCAGCGACGATGTCACCGCCGAAGCGAAGATCGCCAACGCCGGAGAAGCGCCGGCTACAGATGTCGTCGTCGCATTTCTGCTCAATGGGCGTCTGCTGGCCAGCACGGTCATCAAAGAGCTGCCCGCGGGCAGGAGTGAAGCCCCCGCTCGCCAGAGCGCTCAAGCCGTCCTGAAGACGGGCGCACTCGCTCTGCGCCCCGGCGTCTATGAACTGAGAGTCGTCGTTGATCCCGAAGATCAGATTATTGAACTGGATGAATCTAATAATACTCTGATCACCGCGCTTACGATCCAGCCCGCGCTGCCCAAGCTCCCCGAATTGACGCCCAAGTCTTTGCGGCTAACACCGCCCTCGCCCATCGAGCAGGGCGTCGGCACCGTAACGGCAGAGATTCTCAATAATGGATCGGAACTCGCCGAGAATTTCGAGGTCGAGTTCTCGGTGCGCGAGCTGGGACGCCTGCGCTGGAACTCCCTTGTCTGTACAGTTAACTGCTCCAAGAACAAACTAAACCCCAACGGCGAGTTGGTCAGTCAGGCCCAACTTCCCCCGCTCATCCCCGGAAGCTACGAGATCCGCGTCGTAGTAGATCCACAAAATACCGTAGAAGAACTTGACGAGACGAATAACGAGATGGCCGTTGCGTTTAGAATCATCACGCCGCGCAAGCCGGACCTGGCGATCATTCGCTTGGCCTTCGATCCGGCGGCCCTTTCGGTTCAACCCGGACAGGCCGTCCGTATGATCGTCGGCATTGAGAATATAGGCGATGCGCCTGCGGCAGCGTTCAGTGCGCAGTGCGCCCAGCGCCGCGTCGAAGAGCTCAACCCCAATATCTTCCAGAGATTCGACGTGCCTCCTCTAGCGCCGGGGGAGCGTGTAACCCGCGAGTGTCGCTTAGAAACAAGCTCACTGCGCCCCGGATTCTATGAGCTGAGCGTCTTGCTCGACCCCGAGGGCAAGATTGACGAGCAGAACAAAGCCAACAACAGCGCCACGAGCGGCGCAGGCGTTCCGGGGGAGCCGGGGCAAGTCGGCCAAGCGCTCTTAATCTTAGGCCCCGATCTCCTTCCCGATCGGGCCACACTAGAAGCGCGCCGCCCCAAGACCACAAGTCCCTTGCCTCCCAGCCCGCCACCAGTGAGAATTACACAGGGCGAAGCCCTAGAGACCAGAGTGACGGTGCGCAATCGCGGCGCGCTCGCCGCCGGCGGCTTCGACGTCGCTTTCTGTCTGCGCGCCCTGGCTACCCAGCCAAGCTGCGCCGAAGCGGGCACGCGCTCCAGAGCTACTGGCCTAGGGCTCCAAGACGAGTTCCCCGCACGAACTACACTGATCACTGAGGGCTTAGCCCCCGGACTCTACGAGATCGGCGTCCTCGTGGACCCTGCTGAAGATGGGCGCCCCTTCGGACGCGTCGAGGAGATCAACGAGCGCAACAATATCATCGGTGGATTGGGCAACCTAGCGGGTCTCTTTGTAGAGATCTTGGGAAAGCCCGATCTGCGCTTCCGCCGTCCGTTGGTCCTCGATCCCCCAGGCCCGATCCCCACAGGGGTCTCTACCGTCAGAGTCTTTGCCGATATTGAAAACGCCGGCGCCGGCCCGACAACCCGCGCTTTTACTATAGAATTTGCGTTCCGCCGGGTGGACGATCCCAATCAGCCAGACCCGCCCTTCACCGTCTTTGGAACGGCTTCTACCTCTGATCTTGAAGTAGGACCTGAAAAATCCAAGCAAGTGAAGGCCGATCTCGATCTTACTAATCTTGGGCCGGGAGTCTATGAGATTCGCGTGCTCTTAGACCGAGACGATCTCATACCCGAAACGGACAAGACGAACAACCGCGAGACGACCCGAATCTTTGTCGGAAGAGCTGGAGGCCCCGCTGATCTGGCTGCCCTCAGCCTGACGCCCAATCCAGCGAGCGTCGTGCGCGGCCAGCCCATACGCCTCTCCGCGGTGGTGGCCAATCTAGGAACGGTGGCGGTCGGGCCCTTCCGTGTCACGCTGGCGCACCGCTCGCTGTGGGGAGGGGGGCCAGAGATGATCTTCAGCAACCAGCTTCTCCCCGGATTAGCCGCCGGCGCACGCCTCACGCTGACCGCCGAGCTCAACACCGGCGGGCTTGCGCCCGGACTCTATGAGATCATTCTCACAGTAGACCCAGACAATCGAATACCAGAGACCAATGAAGAGAACAACCGTATCGTCATCACGGTCAATATCAATTAGCAATAGTAGGGGCAGGGTAACCCTGCCCCTACTACTATTGCTCACGGTGCTGGGTTCTGCCCTGTGGGCGCTGGCCCAGCAAGGGGGATTCTTTCAGAACTACCCCGGCGGTGCGAGCAGATCCGTCTATCGCATCACTCAAGAGAAAGCTATTCATCCCATCTTTTTGATTATGGAGATCCAGCCCGTAGGCAGCGACACATTTACCGTGCGCACGATCAACGAAGTGACGGGGACAAGAACAGATCTAGAGAAGGGCGTCTTAGAGGGGCTGGCGCGCGCGCAGCTCGAAGTCAACAGCGAAGCGATCACGGCGCTGCGGCGCTTTCTCAACGATATTCAGCCCAATAATACTTACGTGCTGCCCAGCGGTGCGCGCTTTGAAGCCCAAACTCGTGACAAGATCGCCGGAGTTGACGTGATCCGAGGGGTACTCACCGATCCGAAGAAGCCCAATCAGCGCACGGCGCTGGCGCTGACAACCCATAGAGCCGTCCCCTTCCCACCGCTGCTCCAAGTAGACGAACGCCGCGGACTGCTCTTCGTTACGATCTTCACGCTAGAACTGACTAGTTTCTCACAACAATAATAATTTGAACTTGATCATGGTATCGAAAGCTGACAGCAGATTCGGGTAGCAGATTAAGCAGATTCTCCAACAACAATCGGCTTCATCCGCTACCGAAATCTGCTGTCAGCTCTACGATTAAAAATAATGTGGCTCGATCTCGCTTTGTTGGCGCTCAAGAACCTCCGTCGCCGCAAGGCACGCAGCGCCCTGACGCTCACGGGGATCGCCGTAGGCATGGCCGCCGTCGTCGCGCTCTGGGCGCTCAGCTTGGGAGCGCAACGCTCTTTAGAAGCGCAGTTCGCCAAGCTCGGCGCCGATGTTATTCTGGTCATTCCCGTCAGCCCCGCCCAACAGCCCAAGCCCGCCAAGATAAATATAACTCTCTTGAGCGCGCTGCCGGGAGTCGAGAGCGTCACGGCGATCCGGCGCGAGGTGCTTCCCGTGCAGAGCACAGTTACCCTAGGCTTTCTTACCGTTGTGGGCGTTGGCACAACCGGTCAGCCGCCTCGTCTATGGGGCGGGCTGGAGCTTGCGCAGGGCCGGATTTTCGCGCTTAACCATGATGAACTGATCTTAGGAGCCGAAGCCGCACGCGAGCTAAAGCTCGGTCTCGACGAGACCGTTCATATTCACCAACGCCCCTTTCGCATCGTGGGCCTCTTAAAGCCTACGGGTACGGTTCAAGACGATCACGCGCTCTATCTGGATCTAGAAAGACTCGAAGAACTCGTAGAAGAGAAAGGCTTGATCTCGCTCGTCTCGGTGCAGGCCTCTTCAGAGACAGACGTGACCGAGTTGACCCAAGAGATTCAGAGAGTTCTGCGCAGCGCACCCTCACAAGAGTTCTTGGTGCAGTCCTCTGAGCACCTTCGCGCTCTGGTCAGCAATGCGCTGGGGCTGGTTCGCTGGGTTTTGGGAGCGATTGCGGGGATCTCTCTTTTAGTGGGCGGGATCGGCCTGGCCAATACGATGCTGATGGCCGTGCTGGAGCGCACGCACGAGATCGGGATTCTGAAAGCCATAGGCGCGAAACGGCGTCATATTCTGAGGCTCTTTCTCTTTGAATCTGGGCTCTTAGGGTTCTTAGGAGGGCTGGCGGGCCTGGTCGTTGGGGGAGCGCTCGCGCAGTCTGTGGCTCTCCTGACGGGAGAGGCTCTGGGGTCGGAAGCGTTCAGCGCGGCACTCGATCTCTCTTTAATGATAGGCGCACTGCTCTTTGCGACTCTTCTGGGAGTGATCGCTGGACTCTGGCCCGCGTGGCGTGCGGCCCGGCTCGATCCCGCAGAAGCGCTGCGCTATGAGTAAATCCCCCCTCTCCCTCCAATAGAGGGAGAGGGATGGGGTGAGGGTGATCACAGCCCCAACAAGAACGGGATCAGAAAGAATAACAGAATATTAAAGAAGAGAAACTGCAAGAGCAACAGCAACGAAGCAAAGGGATTGGGCTGCGCCGGCAGTGTCTCCCCCGTCAGCGAGAAGACCGCCGATTGTTGGCCATAGTGAATTCTAAAGGGCTTGCTCAGATCCAGCCCATCGTTGAGCAATAGAATCCCCGCGCTCACCGCGCCGGATTCGAACCTACCCGCTTGAAAGTCGGGCGTTATTTTGACCATCATCTGTTCGGAGAGCAAGAAGCGTGCTAAATTTTGGGAGAACTGTATTCTAAGAGGATCGAAGGTTGAAGCTTTCGCTGGGGCGAGCAGCGTCAAGAGCGCTCGCTTATGGAGATACGGCGCGACGGCTTGCTTGAGTTCGGGCTTCAGTTGGCTTTGCATCGTCTTCTCGTTGACATAGATAAACGCTAAAATAAACTGATTCTCCCCTTCGGTGACAAAGAGGGTAGCTAAGAAATTAGGGTGGAGCCCGGTCCTTTGGGCGATCTGTTGCTTCGCCAGTTCTTCGATGGCGCTCTGACCGAAGGCGGGCGCTGCGAGCGCCAAAACGAGAGCCACCGCGAAAAAGCTTTTGCGCATAGAAGACCTCCCTTCTCTCTCTCCTGGCCGGTGAATTCATTTACCGGCTTACTCGTAGTGTAGGGGCGAGGTTACTCGCCCCTACACATCAATCCATCTCAAATCAGCTTCCGGCCCCGGCCAAGAAGATGATCAAGGCCGTCAAGAAGATCAGCCAGAACGCGAAGAGGAAGACCAGCACCGGATCAAGGATGATCATGGGTCACTACCTCCTGTGCCTTTTGCGAGATAGTTGGATTATAGCACTGAAGAGCGAGAAAGACAAGGGCTTTTTGTGATTTTCACCACTTTTCCACCTGACGGGTATCTTCGATCCTAGACTTGCATAGCAAAACCAGGTAGCATAGTAGCATAGCAGGGTGATTGTCTGTCGCCCTAACTCTGCTTGCCGAGGCTACAAGTTGTTTTAGCCGAGGTCTTTTGAATGCTCAAGGAGGGGTAAATTATGCGTCTTCTGGTGGTCGTCGTTGGGGTTGTGCTCGTCGCGAGCGGCGCTGTCGCAGCCAAGGAGCTGAAGGTCACCAACTCGGCGGATTTCGTCAATTGTGCTGCCGGTGTCGCTCTGACTGGCGGCCCGGACGTGGGCCAGGTCGCTCTTGCCGGTGATACGTGCGTCGTTCAGCCCGGAGGGTACATAGGCGTCGTTATCGTAACGGTACAGAACTTAAAGCTCTTAGCCAACATCGGGGCGAGTCTGAACGGGCGGATCGTCATCCAAGCCAACGGCGTCCAGATAGGGGCCGCTGGGCAGGGCTTTACGATCAATGACACCGTAGGCCCGGCGGGGATCGACATCCAAGCGGCTCAAGATGTCGTCATCGAAGAGAACGTTGTTGCTTCTACTGCTGGCCCGGCGATCCGCTCCAGCGGTGCGGGCGATCTGCGCAACGTGCGCCTGCTCAATAATCAGTTGCGCAGCACCGTAGCCAATGGGCTGCACTTTATGCACACGGGCGCTTTGGAAGATCTCGTCATCGCTAACAGCACATTAGAGACCAACGGCGGCGCGGGGATCGTCTTCGGCGCTCCCGTCAACCGTGCTCGCAAGCTCTCTCTAAGCAATAATCGCATCAACAGCAATACAGCCGACGGGATCATATTTATTAATAACAGTAGCGTCGAAGAGTTGGAGATCGCACGCAACACCATCCGTGGCAATACAGTGGGAGTGCAAGTGAGCAACGGTGGGGGTGTCAGCAGGGTCGCGTTCTCCGGCAATACGATCTCGGCCAATCAGTTTTTCAATGTGCTCTTCGCCAACGCGGGCTTTCTCGAAGACCTCTCGTTCGAGGGCGATGAGCTGGGCACAACAACGATGATGGGCGGCGCCGGGGTCTTCATGGTGAACGGGGGCGTCGCTGAACGTCTCGAATTTAAGAACGTGCTTATCGAGCGCAATCGCGGTCACGGACTCCGGGTGCAGAACGCCGGCCGCCTGCGCGAACTGCAATTTATCGGCGGGCGCATCCGTAATAATGCCGGACATAACGTCTTCATTCAGCACAGTCTAGGGGGCACCGACTTCGGCGTCTCCCATATACTCTTTCAAGACGTGGTCATCGAACAAGCCGACGACAACGGAGTTCGCATTCTGACAAACACCGCCGAGATCGGCCCGTTGATCTTCAAGAACGTGCTCTTGGCCAAGAACGGCGCTTTGGGAATCTGCGTGCGCACGACGACGGGCACGCTAGGAAATATCTCCATAGAGAACTCGACGGTGAGGGAGAGTCAGGGAGGGTTGGGAACGACCGCGTGCGATCTGGCTCCCCAAGCCGCCGGCTCCGGCGTCGAGATTCTCACGCTGGGCAATACCCCTGTCAGCAATATAAGTGTTCGTGAGAGCCTCTTCACCAACAACGGGGGCTTCGGGCTGCGCCTGCAGGCGCTGGGCAACGACCGAGTTACGAATATCGCGATTCAGAACAGTCGCTTTGAGCAGAACGGCACGCGCGCGGCCTTGGGACAAGGCTCCGGCGTGAGCATTCGCGGCGAGATCGTTCAGGATATCACGGTCAATCCGACGATAGCGAACGACAACAACGACCACGGAATCGAGATCAGCGCCCCGCGAGATATTCTCAACGTCTCGATCACCGGCGGAGAATTCTCCAATAACGACAGAAACAACGACAACGTCGGCTCGGGGATCTCCGTCAGCGCCAACGAAGACGTGCTTAATCTCGCAGTTGCGAAAGTGAAGCTCTCAGAGAACGCGCATGGGCTGCGCGTCCAGGCCGATAAGCTCACCAACGGGCAGATCGCCCAGAGTGAAATTCTTAATAATCGACAAGCGGGCGTTCAAGCGGTCATCCCAACTCTAGGCGAGCTCGACGCGACCAACAACTATTGGGGCAGCCCGTCGGGTCCGAGCGCCCCTAACGGCTGCAGTGGTCAAGCCGACTGCACCCCGTTCTTGAGCACCCTGCCAGGCGGTCCTACGCCTCCTACACCACCACCGCCTCCTCCGCCACCACCGGGGAACTTCATCGCTTGTGCTGCCGGAACGGAGAACAAGATAGATGACATCAAAATATTGGGGATCATTGACGCTTGGATCAAGGGGCAAGGGTATCAGACCTGCGGAGTACCCAGCGATAGCGACGTCTTGCAGGCGCTGAGCCGATGGATCAGCAGAGGTTAGAAGATTCCCGCTGGGCGGAACGGGGCAGTCCCGGCAACATCAACAGGCTTGCCCCATAGAGGCGGACAGGGTAGGATAGCACTATGGCGATCCCCCTGTCCGCTCGTTTGCGAAAAGTCTTACAGTTAGAGGAACAGCAGAGCTATCAAGATCGTGCCGTCCTCGGCGGTCTGGAGGGTTTTGTCCATAAATTTGCCGAGGAGCTGCGCGCGACCCACCCGGAGATCTCCCAGAGGCTCAGAAACGTCTCGCGGGGCTATGCGATCCGGCCCGTCGAGGCCCGCCGCGCGGTCGTGCGCGCTCTCGAAGATCTTCTGCGTCTTTTAGAAGCGACCCTCACCATAGAAGAGAGAAGCAGAATCCCGCCGGGTGAAGATCTGCACGCCCCGGTGCGCTTCGCCAAGGGCGTCGGCCCCGAACGAGAGAGATTACTGAAAAAATTGGGCATCGAAACGATAGAAGACCTCTTGATGTACTTTCCCCGCAAGATAGAAGACCGCTCTGTCAAGAAGAAGATCATTCAGTTGCGCCACGGCGATAGAGTCACGGTGCAGGGGCGCGTCCGCGCCGTAGATCTGATCAAACCCAAAAATAATCTGGAGATCGTCAAAGCGGCTATTCAAGAGAATACGGGGATCCTCTACGCGATCTGGTTCAACCAATCGTGGGTGAAGAATCAGTTGGTGCAGGGCGAGCTGATCTCGCTCTACGGCACCGTCGAGAGCACACACGGGCAGCTCCAGATGAACAGCCCCGTCTGGGAGCCGGCGACGGTGAATTTTCTCACCGGGCGACTGGTGCCCGTCTATCCCGCTACTGAAAAGCTCTCCCCACAGATGCTCTCCAGACTCATTCGCAATAATCTCTCGCTCTACGGCCCCCATCTGAAAGAGCTGATCCCCGAAGAGATACGCCAACGGCAGCAGGTGCTCTCACGCGCCAAAGCTTTTGAGCAGCTGCACTTCCCCCAGCGCATAGAAGAGTATCAGCAGGCACATCGCGCGCTGGCGTTTGAGGAGCTCTTACTCTTTCAGATCGGCGTAGCGTTAGAGCGAGCCAAGACGGGCGCGCGGCCGGGGCGGTGCTTGACGATCTCAGACGAGCGTTTGGAAGAGTTTTTCGCGGTGCTGCCCTTCAAACTTACGCGCGCGCAACAGCGTGCAATCTCTGAGATCAGAACTGATTTGGCTGCCCCGCACCCGATGAATCGTCTGCTTCAGGGAGATGTGGGCTCCGGCAAGACCGTCGTAGCGACAGCAGCAGCGCTGATCGCTATTGCTTCGGGGTATCAAGTGGCGCTGATGGCCCCGACGGAGATCTTAGCGCAGCAACATTTCCTCAAAATTACGGAGCTGTCGGCGCGACTCTTGCCGCCGCCGCGGGTCGTCTTGCTCGTGGGGAGCATGGCCGAGCGCGAAAGAGTTCGCCTGCGCGGGCAGATCGCGCGCGGCGACGCCGACTTCGTCATCGGTACGCACGCACTTATTCAAGAAGACGTCCGGTTCAAAGATCTGGGACTGGCTGTCATTGATGAACAGCATAGATTTGGAGTGATCCAGCGGGCACAATTGGAACAGAAGGGCGAGAATTTAGATATTCTCGTGATGAGCGCCACGCCCATCCCCCGGACGATCACCCTGACGCTCTACGGGCAGTTTGAAGTCTCTCTCTTAGATGAGCTGCCCTTTGCCAAAGAGATTCAGACCTACTGGGTCTCAGAGGAGCGGCGCGACCAAGTCTATGAATTCGTCGTGAGTGAGTTAAAGCAGGGCGCGCAAGCGTATATCGTCTTCCCCCTGATCGAAGAGTCCGAAGAGCTGGATCTGAAAGCAGCGAAGAGCGCGAAAGAAGAACTAGAGCAGACGTTCTTTAAGAACTTTCGCGTGGGGCTGCTCCACGGGCGCATGAGCGATGCAGAGAAACAGAAGACGATGGAGCAGTTGCGCGCCCGGGAACTGGATCTGCTGGTGAGCACGACGATCATCGAAGTGGGGATTGACATCCCCAACGCGACGGTGATGGTGATCGAGCACGCGGACAGATTCGGGCTGGCGCAGTTGCATCAATTGCGCGGGCGGATCGGGCGGGCGGGCCAGAAGTCTTATTGCTTTGCGATTGCTACTCCGCAGAGCGAAGAGGGGCGCGAACGCTTGCGCGTCTTTCAAGCGACGCTGGACGGGTTTGAGATCGCCGAGGCCGATCTACGCATTCGCGGGCCGGGGGAACTGCTGGGCATAGCGCAGCATGGGTTGGATAGCACGTTCAAAGTAGCCGATCTCATTGCGGACTTAGATTTGATGAAAGCCGCGCGCGAGGAGGCGTTCCACCTGATCGCTCAAAACTCCGATCACCCACTGGTGGCCGAGTTCCAGCGTCGTTTCGGGGGCAAATTCGAGCTGGCGCGGGTATAATGAGCGCTATGATCACCCGCGAGGATGTGCTGCACATAGCTCAGTTGGCTAAGCTCAAGCTCAGCGAAGAAGAGATCGCGCTCTTTCAAGAACAATTGGGCAAGATCTTGGGGTATTTCAAAGAGCTAGAAAAGCTGGAGACTTCCGGCGTTCCGCCCATGACGCACGTCTTTGATCTCTCTAATATCTTGCGCTCCGATGAGCCGAGCTCTTCAATCTCTGTTGAAGAAGCCCTCAAGAACGCGCCTCGCAGTCGTGAGGGCTATTTTGAAGTCCCCAAAGTCGTCGAGAAAGAATAACCCTCACCCCAGCCCTCTCCCTAATAGGGAGAGGGTGATTTATCGCGTTACTTGGACCCGCCGCGCCGCGATGTTGTTGTCAAAGCGATCGAAATCTGTAAACTCGCGCAGAATGCGAACGGGATCTTGAAGATGACGCACACGCACTAAGAGCGCCCCGTGCGGCAGTTCGGTCGGTGGTAGCCAAGAGAAGTTCACCGTCACGGACTCGCCCGCACGAATCGAGACAAAGTGCCGGAACGTGTAGCCGTTCATGGGGTCGGAGTCGTCATCAACGGGATTCCAAGCGGGATTGGGCCACGTCCAGCCGCTCTCCAGAGTGTTGGCCCAGTAGAGCTCTACAACGGCCCCTTCAACATCGGTGAGGCCGCGATTGTGCACGGTGACCAAGACGCGATTGACGACCCCGGCGAGAGGCTCTTCGTGGCTGCTCTCGCCAAAAGCCGCGCCCGTAGCGTTGAGGACGCCATAAGGCGGCGCGTCAACGCGAATGTCGGGGCTGAGACGCGCTTCTGAAGTAGGCGTGCTTCCGTTGTCTTCGGGACTGTCGCGCACGATCAGCTCGGCGAGCGCTTGCTCTAAGAGAAAGAGCGCCGCGGGGAGATTCTCTTCGAACGTCGGCAGAATTTGATCGGTGGAGAGAACAAAGCCGGGCTCGTTGGTGCGCGGGCGCAGCTCGACTAAGATAGAGAGCCCGCCCGTCACGCTATAGACCCAATCCCCAGAGACCCCGCCGGCGGGATAGGGGCAATCTAAACTGATCTGACAGGCATCGTACTCTGCGCCGTGTACGTTTTTAATAAGCTGAGCCATCGTCTGGACAATTCTCGTATAGGCGAGCGCGTCGGAGGGCGGGCTGAGACGCATATCTTCGCTCAGAGGGACGGGCTGCAGCACGTCATAGGCCCACGGCGCGCCGATGATCTGCGAGTAGCTGTGATAGTCTACAAACGCTTTGAAGCGCCGGCGCGGGTCGGTCACCAACTTACGGATCGCTTGGGTTTCGGGCTCGGAGAAGGGCCCTGCGCCTCTATAAGTGAAGCTCTGTGGGTTGCGGCTGCCGCCGGCGCGCGAGTCCCACTGATAGCCCCAGTTGCGATTGGGATCTACCCCGAAGATATTATTGCTCAAATCTCTGCGGTTCTTGCGCCACAGACGGCAATAGAACTGCGGGGCCGTAGGACAGGGATCTGAACGGGTATATTCGTGACCGTCGGGATTGACCATGGGGACGATCCAGATCTCAAGATGATTGACCAATCTCTGCACTTGCGGGTCTGTCTCGTAATTCTCTAAGAGATATTTCGCTATCAAGAAGGGCACTTCGACGGAGATCCATTCGCGGGCGTGCTGCGCGCCGATGAAGAGCGCTTCCGGCTCTGTCAGATCTTCTGTTTGCGCATCGTCGCTGATTTTAATAGCCCAGATCTCGCGCCCTTCTATAGTCTGGCCCAGCGAGAGCACCTGGGCCAAGTGGGGGTATCGCTCGGCGAGCGCGAAGAGGTCGTCCTTGAGCGAGCGAAACTCCCAGACCCCAAAGCCCGCGATGTTCGTCTTGCCCGTGAAATCGTAGGCGTGATAGACCAACGGGGATTGGCTCTGAGCAGACGCGGTTGCTCCCAGCACCAAAACCGTCGTCAGTAAAAGCAGTGACAAGAGTTTTTTCATAGCTCTCCTCCAGTGATCTGTAATTTTATCACGGCCGGACGAGCGTGCCCAGCCGCCGGCCTCGAAGAATCTTCGTCAAATTCTCCGGCTCAGAGATATCAAAGACGCAGATGAGGAGCTTCCGCTCACGACAGAGAGCCAGAGCCGTCAAGTCCATCACGTTCAATCTCTTTTCTATGGCCTCGTCGAGGGAAAGCTCTTTATAGAGTTTGGCTTTTGGGTTCTTTTTGGGGTCGTCGCTGTAGACGCCAGCGACGTGGGTCGCTTTCAGTAAGAGATCGGCGCCGATCTCGCCGGCGCGAATGGCCGCAGCCGTGTCCGTAGTCACGAAGGGGTTTCCCGTTCCGCCGGCGAAGACCACGATGCTCTTTTGTATCAGCGCTTGGCGGGCGCGCCGGGCATCAATAGGGCCGGCATAGACAACGGGGATCGCCGATTGCAGCAGCACAGAGACGCCCAGACGCTCTAGGCGCTCGCGCAGCGCCATCCCATTCAGAATAGTAGCGAGCATTCCCATCTGATCGGCGATCACTCGGTCCAGCTCTTGCAGGTGCGCCCCGCGAACGAAATTCCCGCCGCCGGTGACGATGGCCAATTCGACAGCCTCGTCCCGCGCGCGCGCGATCTGTTGAGCGATCTTATCGAGCTTGACCGGATCTAAGGGCGCTTGGGAGCTGCCGAAGGCCTCGCCGGAGAGCTTGAGGAGAACGCGTCGGTACACGTCTCACTTTCCTACTTCAAAACGCGCAAATCTCTTAATGACGATCGTCTCGCCGGTCTTGCGCGAGAGCTCGCTGACGACATCTTCTACGGTCAGTTTATTATGGGGGTCTTTGATAAAGGGCTGTTGCATCAGACAGACTTGCTTATAAAAGCTCTGAATCTTGCCCTCAACAATCTTGTCGATCACCTGAGCGGGCTTGCCCTCTTGCTCAGCTTGCTTGCGATAGACTTCTTTCTCTTGGACGATCACCGTTGCGGGGATGTCGCCGGCTTTGATATATTGCGGCGGGGGATAGGCTGCCGCGATGTGCATAGTTAAATCTCGTAAGACCTCGCGAAAGGCTTCGCTGTTGGCCGCGAAGTCCGTCTGGCAGTTCATCTCAAGCAAAACACCCACGCGCCCGTTGTGATGGATATAAGACTCGACGCGCCCTTGGTTGGCCTCCGAGGCCCTGGCCGCGAAGAGCTCTTTACCCTGTTCACGCAAGATCTTCTTGGCTTTCTCTAAGTCGCCGTTGGCTTGCTCGAGAGCTCTCTTGCAATCTAAGATCCCGATGCCGGTCTCCTCGCGCAATCTTCTCACCAGCTCGGTCATGATAATGGCGCCTCCTGAGAGACCGTAGCCGCAGGCGCTTCGGCAGCGGCGGGGATGGGGGAGGCGAGCTGGGTCGCTGCTGCGCTCGTCTTATCGGCAGAACGCCCCTCGCGACCCTCCAAGACGGCATCGGCCATGCGGGCCGTGATGAGTTTGGTCGCTTTTATCGCGTCGTCGTTGCCGGGGATCGGATAATCAATCGTATCGGGATCGCAGTTGGTGTCAACAATAGCGACGACGGGGATGCCTAAGAGACGCGCCTCGCGAATCGCATTCACCTCGACGATCGTGTCAACGACATAGAGCGCGCCCGGCAGACGCTCCATGTTTCTCAAACCTTCCAAGTTGCGCTGGAGCTTCATCAGTTCGCGACGCCAGTGCTGGGCTTCTTTGGGGGGCATCGTATCGAAGATGCCGACGCGCTCCTGCTCTTCCAGATCTTTCATGCGCCGGATGCGCTTCTGAATAATGCCGTGATTGGTGAGCGTGCCGCCCAGCCAGCGACGATTCACATAATGCGCCCCGCAGCGCTTGGCCTCTTCGGCAATGGTCTCTTGCACTTGGCGCTTGGTGCCGACGAAGAGCGCCTCTTCGCCCGCAGCTACCGTGCTCTGAATAAAGAGATACGCCTCTTCAAAAAGACGGATCGTCTTCTCTAAGTCTATAATATGAATCCCCTTGCGCTCCGTAAAAATATAATCGCGCATCTTGGGGTTCCATTTCCGTACGCGGTGCCCGAAGTGCACCCCCGTCTCCAACAGCTCTTTAATCGTTAACAGTTCCACATGGCCTCCTCCTTTGGAGCTCAAATATCTGACAGAGTTTAGCGTATGACTCATATGAGATAACGCCCCAATAATGTAGCAAAACCGAAGAGAATCTGCAAGTATGGTCGAACTGATCTGAGATTGCGCGCGATTTTTCTCTTTCCCACAAAAGCGTTATAATCTCTGTAGGTGATCTGAGCGTGCCTGAGCCCGTGTCGTCCGAATTTGCGCGTCCCTTGCCGAAGAACCGCGAGGCCGAACAAGTGCTTCTCGGCGCGGCCATGCTCGAGCCGGAGCAGGTCGTCCCCCAGCTTTTAGAAGTGCTCCAACCCGACGACTTCTACTGGAAAGCCCATCAGATTATTTACAGAGCGATCTTAGAGCTCTTCGACGCCGGCGCGCCCGCAGATCCCATTGCTGTGGGCAACCGCTTGGAAGAACTCAAAAAACTGGACGATGTCGGAGGGCGAGCCTATCTCAATGAGCTTTTGGCCAAAGTGACCACCACGGCGAGCGTGCCCTACTACGCTGAGATTATCAAGAAAAAAGCGACGCTGCGGGCGCTCATCCAAGCGGGCCATGAGATCGCCGAGCTGGGCTTTCACGAGGAGTCCGATTTAGAAGAGCTGCTCGACGGCGCGGAAGAGAAAGTCTTCGAAGTCTCACGCTTCCAGATCAAACAGAATTATTATCTTCTCAAAGACTTCTTGCACGAGCATCTGGCGCACTTAGAAAAACTGCAGCAAGACCCCCAAAGACACGCTGTGACCGGGTTGCCTACGGGATATAGAAAATTCGACGAGATGACCTCGGGGTTGCAGCGCTCGGACTTGATCATCATCGCGGCGCGCCCCAGCGTGGGCAAGACGAGCTTGGCGCTCTCGGTCGGGCGGCAGATGGCGCTGCGCTACGGATACTCTGCGGGCATCTTCTCTCTAGAGATGACCAAAGAGCAAGTCTTAGAGAGACTGCTCTGCGCCGAGGCGCGCATCAATTTGCATCGGTTGCGCGGCGGGTATTTACAGACAGATTCAGAATCTTGGCGCAGGATCATCAATGCCGCCAGCAAACTGCAAAACAGCAAGATCTTCATAGACGACACGCCCAGTCTTTCGGTGCTGGAGTTAAAAGCGAAGGCGCGACGGATGAAGGCCGAGCACAATCTCGATGTGCTCTTTGTGGACTATTTGCAGCTGATCGAAGCGGGGAGCCACAGCGACGTGCGCGAGCAAGAAGTAGCATATATTGCGCGATCGTTGAAGGGCTTGGCGCGCGAGTTGGATATTCCCGTGGTGGCGATCTCGCAGCTCTCGCGGGCGCCGGAGCGCCCGCCGCGAAGGCCCAGACTCTCAGATCTCAGGGAATCGGGGGAGATCGAGCAGACCGCCGATGTCGTGCTCTTCTTGTATCGTGAAGAGACGGGCAGCGAAGAGAATTCTGAAGGAGAAGAATCTCAGGGACCTGAGCAACACCAGACAGCGCCGCTGGTGCACGATACGGAGATTATTATCGGCAAGCAGCGCAACGGACCCACAGGCGTCTTCAATCTGCTCTTCCATCGCACCTACACGAGCTTTGAAGAGCACTTTATCACCGAGCCGGGAAGACCGCCGTTTTAGCATCGTTTGCCCTCTCCGTATCCCATCGGTATAATTTCGGCAAATCTCATGCGAGGTTTGGGTGTTCTATGCCCGGCGAGATCTTGCTGGAAGTGCGGGACTTGGTCAAAGACTTTGGCGGCCTGCGCGCCGTCAACAAATGCTCGTTGTCGGTGCAGCGCGGCACGATCACCGGGCTGATCGGCCCCAACGGCGCGGGCAAAACGACGCTCTTCAATCTCGTCACCGGCTTTCACCGCCCCGACAGCGGACAGGTCTTCTTTCGGGGCGAAGAGATCACGGGGTTAGCCCCGTACAGGGTCTTTCACAAAAAGCTCTGTCGGACCTTTCAAATCCCGCGAGAGTTCAAGCAGATGACTGTCTTAGAGAATTTAATGCTCGTGCCGGCGGGGCAGCGCGGCGAGAATCTCCTCTATCCTTGGTTTCTGCCGAAAATTGTGCGCCGCCAAGAGCAAGAGATCAGGGAGAAGGCCCTCTCGGTTCTGGAGTTTGTCAATCTGATTCACTTAGAAGACGAGTACGCGGGGAATCTCTCCGGGGGACAGAAGAAACTATTAGAATTGGCGCGCACGCTGATGGCCGACCCGGAGATGGTTCTCTTAGACGAGCCGGGCGCGGGCGTCAATCCGACACTGATGAAGCAGCTCGTGGCGAATATCGAAAAGCTCTGCTACGAGCGCGGCGTGACGTTCTTATTAATTGAACATGACATGGACTTGGTGATGAGTTTGTGCAGTCCTGTGATCGTGATGAGCAACGGCGAAAAATTAGCCGAGGGCTCGCCCCAAGAGATTCAACACAACGAGCGCGTATTAGAAGCCTATCTGGGCAGCCAATATCGTCGTGCGGTGGTGCAAGAGTGAATATGGCGCTCTTAGAAGTTCAGAGTATCGTTTCCGGTTACGGTGGGATGGAGATCCTGCACGGTGTCTCTATCAAAATCGAGCCGGGGCAGATCGTCTCTATCATTGGGCCCAACGGGGCCGGCAAGAGCACGCTCTTGAAAACGGTCTTTGGGCTTCTGGCTCCCAAAGCCGGACACGTCTTCTTTGACGGTCGAGAGATTACGGGCTGGAGCCCAGATCAGATCGTGCGATTGGGCATGTGTTTTGTGCCTCAGACAGAAAACGTCTTTCCCTCGCTGACGATCCAAGAGAATTTTGAGATGGGCGCTTTTATTCGTACGGATGATCTTCGAGACCGGCTTGCTCTGGTCTTTGATCTCTTCCCCGATCTGAAGACGCGGCGTCACGTGAAAGTGGGGGCGCTCTCCGGGGGGCAGCGCCAGATGGTGGCGATGGGCCGGGCGTTGATGCTCGACCCGAAATTATTATTATTAGACGAGCCGAGCGCGGGGCTCGCTCCCAAGATGGTCGAGCTGATCTTTGAGAAGATCAAAGAGATCAATAGAGCCGGGGTGGCGATGGTGATGGTGGAGCAGAACGCGCGGGAAGCGCTCAAATTTTCTGATTGGGGCTATGTATTGGCTTCTGGAGAGAATCGCTTTGAAGATAGCGGGCCGGCGCTCTTGCAGAACGAAGAGATCGGGCGGCTCTATCTGGGCGGGTAAAAGGAGCGTGAAAACGATGGCCAAAGTAGCGGAAGCCAAGAGAGTGCTGCGCCCTACGACCGATCTTTTAGAAGTTGGCTTGGAAAAGCTTGAGTGAAAGTGAAGTAAACTCATAGACAGCTTGCCCGACGATTGGAGCTATGTTGCGAGAGATAGACAGAGTGAGAGGGATCTTGTGGAGCGTCATTGTGGTCACCATGGGATGGGCGCTCTTCTTTGTCCCTGATGGCCCTCAATACGTCGTCAACGGCATCCGGTATGGGAGCATCTTAATGCTGGGAGCGATCGGATTGTCTCTGACGTATAAGATCTTGAATTTTGCCAACTTCTCGCACGGTGAGTTCATCGTCATCGGGGCGTTTGTGACCTACGCTATTCACGGCCCGCTGCTAGAGGCTTTGCCTCAATGGTTTCCCGCGCTGCTCAACCTCATCGGCGATGAGTACATGCGCTATCTGGCCGTGGGAATCGGGTTGTTCTTCTCGGTTGTCGTAGCCTCGCTCGTCGCGATGGGGATAGATCGAGTGCTCTATCGTCGCATGCGCAAGAGCGCGGCGGTCGTCTTGATCATCGCTTCGTTCGGGATGTCGCTCTTTCTGCGCAGCATCGTCCAAGCGATCTGGGGGACGGGGAATAAAGCCTATGCGGTCTTGATCAAACCGGGGACGCTCTTCGATTTTGAGCTGTTTCGCATTCGCATGAGCACTCTCGAGATCGCTACAGTGACGATCGCTTTGTTGCTAATTGTTCTACTCCATCTCTTTCTCAAGTACACACGCACCGGCAAGGCCATGCGCGCCATGTCCGATAACGTAGATCTGGCCCGTATCAGCGGGGTCAACACCGAGCGCATGATCGCGTGGACGTGGGGGATCGGAGCAGGTCTCGCTGCCATTGCAGGGGTCTTTATGGGGTTGAACTTCGGGGCCTTCAATCCCAACACGGGAGGCCTGGTGCTCCTTTCGCTCTTTGCCGCGGTGATCTTAGGAGGCATCGGCAGCCCTTATGGAGCGATGTTGGGAGGGCTGATCATCGGAGTAGCTCAGAATATCTTAGTCGCTCCGGCGACGAGCATCTCGTCGCAGTATCAACCGGCGGTGGCCTTCTCCTTGATGATTGCAATGCTGCTCATTCGTCCGCAGGGGCTGCTGGGCGAGGCGGAGAGACGGGGGTAAGTATGGCGCAGATCATGGCGCTCTCGATGATGGTCACAGCGCTAGCTGGGCTGGCGCTCTTGTTGACGCGCCGTCGGGCCCGCGATCGCTGGGTCACCGTCGCAGCGATCCTAGCGCTTTTTGGGACTGTGTTGGGGATTGCCGGGGCCGTGGGAGTCGAGCCGGTGCGCATGGTCTCTTATCTGGTCAATTTTGTCATCTTGGCCGGTCTCTACGCGCTGTTGGCTTTGGGACTGAATGTCCAATGGGGATACACAGGGTTGTTTAATATTGGCGTAGCGGGCTTTTTCGGGCTGGGAGCGTATCTCTCGACGATTCTCGTCCAGAACCCCAAGAATCTCGAAGTTACGCCGGGCTTGGCGGGCTTCTTCGCAACGTACTACAACTTGCCCTTTCCCCTCGGCCTGTTGGGAGCAATGCTCGCTTCTGGGGTGCTCGCGCTGATTGTGGGCGTGGCTACACTGCGCTTGCGCACGGACTACCTCGCTATAGCGACGATCGGCATCGCGGAGATCTTGCGGATCATCGTGACCAATGAGCGGACGCTGACCGAGGGGACGCGCGGCATCCCTAATATTCCGCAGCCCCTTTATGAGTGTCTCGTGCGCCAGGTCGTTCCCAAGCCCCTGTGTGAGCTCTTAGGGATGCAGATCCCCCAATTTATAGAGCCGGCATATTATAATTGGTTTTACGTCCTGATTGTGATCGGTCTGTTGGCTCTGGGGCTGTTAGCGATCGAGGGCATCGCGCGGTCGCCGTGGGGAAGGGTGCTGCGCGCGGTGCGCGAAGACGAAGAGGCCACCAACGCCTTGGGGAAGAACGTCTTTGCATTCAAGTTGCAGTCGCTCATCGTCGGGGCGATGATCATGGGGGCAGCGGGGAGCCTTTGGGCGCACTTTGTCAAATTTGTAGACCCGCAGATCTTCGATCCGGTGACGGGCACTTTTTTGGTCTGGGTGATGCTCATCGTGGGGGGCACGGGCAACAATCGCGGGGCGATCTTGGGGGCGTTTATCATGTGGGGCATCTGGAGCGCCACGAACTTTCTCAATGACATCCTACCGCCGATCTTGGACACTCCCTTGGGCAAGATCAATGTAGCAGCGCAGCTTTTCGGACCTATACGGATTATCTCGATAGCGATTATGCTCGAACTGATTCTGCTCTTCCGGCCCAGAGGGCTTCTGGGCGAGGAGAAGATCACTTCGACGTTTGCATCTGCCTCTGACTTGAAGAAGTGAAAAGCCCCTTGAGCGATGAGCGCTCAAGGGGCTTGGCTGCGACTGTAACTGTAACGGTTATGGCTTCTTGCAGGTGGGGGGATCGCCTGCGGTGCACTGATAGACTTCCAGCTCGACGATCTTGCCGTTGCGGATCGTCCAGGTGCCCACCGGGCCCACAGGTTCGCCGGCCCTGTCCAAGTCCACCGAGCCCGAAGCACCCTCATAGTTGATATCTCGGTTGGCTTTGACGGCATCCAGCGCTTGCCTGAGCTGCCCGACGGTGAAAACATCTCCGGGCGGGTTGGCCACGACGCGCAGGTTGTCCCGTATCTTCAGCCCGTTGTAATCACCGGCCCTCTGGATGGCCAAGCAGACGATCGCGAGAGCGTCGAAGGAGTGCGGCGTGAAGACAAAGGGGTCTTCGTTGAGGCGTGTCTTGTAGGCCTTAGCAAAGGCATCACCACCGGCTCCAGGAGCTAACGCTGGAGCAGTACCCCCTTTGCCCTCTAGCGGCGCCGTTCCAATTGACCGCACTAGGCGATCAATCAAGTCTTGGTTCTTATTGCCATCTACTAACAAGTCAAAGTTGGTAGCTCCGGCACGCACCATCTGTGTGATGAGCGCCTCGCCCTCATCGAAAGTGATGAGCGAGATGGCATCGGGGTTGCCCCCTCGCGCTTGGGCAATCTGAGCGGAGAAGTCGGTGACATCGCGCTCGTAGAGCGCAATAGCAGTAACTTGCCCTCCCAACTTGCGGAAGTTATCCGCCGTGGCTTGGGCCAAGCCCGCCCCGTAGGCGTCGTTGCGAGCGATGATCGCAATCCTGCGATAGCGCTTGGTGTTGAAAGCCAGGTCGGCCAGCACGATACCCTGAAGTGTGTCCGGGGGCGCGGTGCGGAAGACCAGATCGTTGTCATTGAGATTGGTGATCGCTGGTGAGGTAGCCGAGGGCGAGATGAGCACGACCCCAGCAGGCACGGTGACGCTGGAGATGGGGATGGTCACGCCGCTGGCCGCCGCGCCGAAGATCACTTGAACTCTGTTGACGTTGACCAGATCGGTAGCCGCTGCCACACCTTGCGCGGGATTGGTGCCGCTGTCGCGCACGATCAGCTCGACGCGGCGACCGAGCACGCCTCCAGCGGCATTGACCTCATCGAGCGCGAGTTGTGCTGCTACTTGGAAGCGCGGGCCGAAGCTAGCCAACGCGCCGCTCAACGGAATGACGGAACCGATAAGAATGGGTTGTTGTCCTAGAGAAGCAAATGGGCGCAGCGCCAAGCCGCTAGCTGCTATACCTAAACCCTTGAGGAACGTACGACGACGAAGTGTCTTTTTCTGAAGGTTCATAATACTGACTAAGACCCTCCTTTAGATTTAGATTGAGTTCGCTGGCCGTTGAACGTCTGGTTAAAGAGATCACACCAATCTGAGTGTTCCATGATAGGCTAAGCCCCTCTGTGCGGAACCACCTCCATCGTTGGTCTTCCCTCGCGTACGACTAAGCTGGCAGACGTTCAACGGCTTTTGGCTGTTTGAAGCATTATAGTCTCGAAAACTTGAAAAGTCAAGAGCTTGATGGGGCAAGTTTTGAATCACGGAAAGCACGGATTGACAAAACGGCCCAAAACTTCTATGCCTGCCGCTACCGTTCAAGACCTCGCCCCTACTTCCCCCCTTCCCTTTAGGGAAGGGGAAGGGGGTTAGGCCAAAAACCACCGCCCCCAGGGGCGCTTGCTTGCATCGCTCCAACCCTAGCGATGGCTGTCCGTGATGCGAACCTCGTCACGGCCAAAGTCGATCAACAGCCGCTTCTTTTGCAATAATCGCGTGCCGATCAAAATATCTGTGGAATCAGTGGCCACTACATAGACTTCCAGTCGTTTACGATCGAAGATGATTCTTCCCCGATAGACTCGCTCTCGGACAACGCCTCCGGAGGCCAGTTCGTAGTCCTCAAAACCGAGCCACTCCCAATCAGATTGCTGAATCACAGGCTTGGGCACGCTTAGATAGCCGTTGAAGCCCGTGTCAATGACTGCCACGTGCTTGCGGCGCTCTCTTCCAATGTCCAGGGTGATGTGGACGAGAGGCTCACCGTATTTGTTAACGCGCCCGCGAAGCATTAGCGCAATTTGTGCACGGCGCGTTCGCCGATGCGGAAGAAGTAGAAGAGCTTGTCGGGGAATTGGGCTTGGGCTTGGCGGGCGACCTCCAACTCGTCGTCTCCGACGACATACGCGCCGGACTCGATCTCGATGGCGACCACTTGGCCACGGTGCTCCGGGAGCAAGCGGGATTCGAGGCGGCGATAGAGCCGCCTGGCTTTTGCGGCTTGTTTCGACACAACAGCACTATTCATCATAGCGCCTCTATCCTACCCCGCCCGCTCCATTGGTGCAACAGGCCCTCACCCCGGCTGCGCCACCCCTCTCCCGTCCGGACGGGAGAGGGG
>JAJHSH010000062.1 GCA_022683945.1 Candidatus Acetothermia bacterium
GATCTGTTACGGATTGCTCTGACAGAGAAACTTATCGTTGGGGAGCTTGGCCTAGTGCTGGAGTACGATCTCAATCAGCATCTCTGGAGGCGCATGGGGGCGCAACTTTCGGGTGCGATAGGGGCGAACGGCCGTTCGCCCTTGCACTACCAGCTCTCGACGGCCTATCTGGTGTCGCAAAGATTCTTTGAAGATCTGATCTTCAAGCTCAGCTGGGGCGTGCATCGTTTGAGCGGCAGTGTGGATGTCAACAGAATGAGTTTGAAGCGTCTCAACGCTGAGACCAGCTGGGCATGGAGCGATTGGGAGTTCTCGCTGAAGGGTGAATATGATCTGTGGAGTAGGCGGGTCGCGGCTCTTCAAGTGGGAGTGATCAGAAAGTTCTGTAAGGCGTGTTGGCAGGTGGGGCTTTATGGGGACGGGCAGCGTTGGTGGGTGCAGGCTCAGATCAACGCGTTTCCTACGGCTCAAGTACGCTATTCTCCCACCGACCAGCGCCTCTCGTTTGGGCGCTGATTGTCTTGGTGCAGCTCTCTTTTGTATACTGAGAGTAACTTTATTAATATGAATATCGGGTGATAAAAAATATGGAAGCACGAACGATCTGCTTGCTGGGACATGCGGGCTCCGGGAAGACCGCGCTGGCTGAGGCGCTCCTCAAGAGATTTGGGCGTGACGCCAAATTCGACTTCACCCCCGAAGCTAAGAGTCGTGGGCACTCGGTAGATTTGGGGGTGGGCAGCGTGGTGCAAAACGGGAAAGCCCTTCAGATTTTAGACACTCCCGGCTTCGGGGAATTCGTTGAAGACGTTCGAAAAGGGCTCTTCGCTGCCGAGACCGCCCTTTTGTTAGTGAATGCCGAAAAGGGAGTCGAGGTTCACACAGAAAAAACATGGGAGTTGGCCAGAAAATTTCATAAGCCTACACTGGTATTAATCAATAAGATGGACCTGCCCAACGCCGATTTTGCCAAGGCGCTGGATTCTCTGAAAACCACGCTGGAAGGAAAATTCGGCTGCCTAGAGTGGCCCATTCGTGAAGGGAACGCTTTTGTCGGCTATGTTGATCTGGTGCAGAACAAAGTGATTTACTTTGACAAGCGCAAGGGAGAGATCCCCGCTACTCTCAAAGAACTGGTCGCTGCGGAGCGCGAAAAGCTGCTCGAACTCTTGGCCGAGGCCAATGACGATCTGATGGTGCACTTCTTGGAGGGTCAGGAGATCCCCGAAGAGGAGATCCGTACAGCGCTCAAAACGGCTCTTGAGAAACAAATTTTCACACCCGTACTGGCGTCTGCGCTGCCCATTGCGCCCAGCTTGGAGACTTTCATCGAGCTGCTCGAGACGGCAGCTCCAGCGTTTGAGAGCAAGAGCGAGATGACCTCGCCCCTACAGGCAATCGTTTTTAATCTTTATTCAGATCAATATTTGGGCAAACTGGCCTTCTTAAAGATTCTGAACGGTACGCTCTCCGAAGGCAACACGATTGTCAATCTTCAGACGGGCACCCAAGAGCGCGTCAAAGAGATCTTGCGCTTTTTCGGAGACAGAACCGAGAAGATCCCTCAAGCCGGCCCCGGCGAGATCGTCGCTCTGGCCAAGCTCAACGCCGCCAACCTCGGCGATACCTTCGCCCATAATACTACGGCAATAAAGCTACCATGGATCGAATTCCCCAGACCCGTCTTCGCCCGTGCCGTGACCCCCGAAACCCAAGCCGACGACGAGAAGATGAGCACGGCTCTCAAAGAGATCGCCAGCTTAAAAGCGACCCTCTCTTTCTACCGTGACCCTGTGACCCACGAAGCGATCCTCTCCGGTCTGGGAGATACGCATCTGCAAGTCTTCGTGGAGCGCCTCAAGAATCGCTATGGGGTCTCGGTCAAGCTCAGCCGGCCTCACGTCCCCTACCAAGAGACAGTCCTCAAAGTAGGTCAAGGCCAGTATAAGCACAAGAAGCAGAGCGGCGGGCGCGGCCAGTACGGCGAGGCCCATCTCAGAGTTGAGCCCTCCCCCGGCAAGGGTTATGAATTTCTCGATGAAGTCAAGGGCGGTGTCATTCCTAGAGAGTTCATCCCCGCTGTCGAAAAGGGTGTAGTAGAAGCGCTGGGCCAAGGGGTGCTCGCGGGCTATCCTATGACCGACGTGCGCGTCGCCGTCTTCTACGGCAGCTATCACGATGTCGACTCCAACGAGATCTCGTTCAAGATTGCCGGCTGGAACGCCTTCAGATTGGCAGCACAAGCTGCGCAACCCGTTCTGCTAGAGCCCATCTACAAAGTGATCGTCTGGACGCCGTCGGAGTACACGGGTGATATTATCAGCAGTCTGAACGGGAAGCGCGGGAAGATTTTGGGAATGGGCGTCGAGGGCGACGAAGAGAGCCTCCAGAGAATAGAAAAGATCGAAGCTGAAGCTCCACTTTCTGAAATGCTGGACTATGCGCTCGAGCTCAAATCCATCACGCAAGGGCGTGCGACGTTTCAGATGGACTTCGTGCGCTATCAGATGGTCACCAGCGAAAAGCTGACCGAGGAGCTCCTGAAGCGCGAGGGGCGGTCTGTGAATAAGACATCTGCAGAAGCTAAGTGACGCCCTATTTTATAGGTGCTGGAGCCGACGGCCGGAATCGAACCGGCAACCCACCGCTTACAAAGCGGTTGCTCTGCCGAATTGAGCTACGTCGGCAATCGCGCCTATTCTACTCACTTTGGCCAAACTGGGCAAGCCACCGACACGCTCCTCTCCAGCGTCTGCTATAATGCTCCCTATGGAGACGGCTTTCGCGGAGATCGCGCTCAAAATTATCGTCATTCTGGGATGCTCTAAACTCTTAACGGTTCTGTTGGCGCGCATCGGCCAGGAAGCGGTCGTCGGCGAGTTGTTGTTGGGCGTCATCTTAGGGCCTTATCTCCTGGGGTTCGTCAACCCTAAGGGCGAGCCGATTCTCGCCTTTCTCTCGGAGATGGGTATTATTATTCTCGCTTTTTATGTCGGCTTAGTAGCCGAGCTGGATCCCCTCTTGAGAGCACGTCGCTCCTCGCTGCAAGTGGCCATCATCGGGATGGTCCTCTCGTTGAGTTTGGGAACGCTCTTCACGCTCTTGATAGGCCAGCCCTGGATCGTCGCGCTCTTTATAGGTGCGACGTTGATGGCCACGAGCTTAGGCAAAGTAGGACGCTTGTTCTGTGCTTCGGGTCAATTGCAGAGCGCCGCGGGGGGTATCATCCTGGGCGCGGCGCTGATTGACGATCTCCTGGCGCTTTGGAGCTTGGCAGGTTTTCACGCGTGGCTGGCTCCGCGTCCCTTTCGCTGGGAACTTTTCGTTTTTGAAGGGCTGCTCTCGCTCATGATCTTGGGAATCGGCCTTGGTATCGGCATCCGTTGGGCGCCGCGTCTTTTTATGATCTTAGATCGGTTGGAGACGCGGGGGATGATGATCGTCGCTGCGTTGGTTTTTTGTCTGTCGCTGGCGCTGTTGGCCCAGAGCCTCGGACTGGCCGTCATCGTAGGGGCTTTTGCGGCCGGACTGATGCTAGAATATGTCCATCACGAGGGGCAGATCACCCGTCAGGTTGAAACGCTCTGTGATCTCTTCGTGCCCTTCTATTTCGTGAAAGCCGGGGCCTTGCTCGATCCGACGGCTTTGTTCAAAGCACCAGTTATTTTCTTGACGCTGGGACTCCTGTTGATAGCCATCTTGGCCAAGCTCTTAGGCAGTCTAGGAGCTTGGCGCATCTCCCGAAGAGAGAGATGGACGGTTGGGATCGGAATGATCCCTCGCGGAGAGATCTCCCTCATCTTCGCTACGTTCGGACTGGGCACAGGACTGCTGACGAAAGAACTTTACACGGCGATAATCACAGTCATTCTCTTGACGAGCGTTATCACGCCCATTTTGTTGAGGTTTTTTGTGGCGCAGAGAGCTGACAGCTGACAGCAGATTCGGGTAGCGGATTCAGCAGATTCTACAAGGGAAATCAGCTTAATCTGCTACCGCAATCCGCTGTCAGCTCTCACACGATCTCCGAGCGCTTGCAGCGCGGACGTCAAGACCCTCTGCGCCCTCTGATATTCAGCCAACTCGATATGCTCGTTGGGAGTATGATCGAGCGCCGAATCTCCGGGACCGTAAGCGACGATGGGCATGCCCCATGCCGGGC
Source organism: Candidatus Acetothermia bacterium (assembly GCA_022683945.1). Classification (GTDB taxonomy): domain Bacteria; phylum Bipolaricaulota; class Bipolaricaulia; order RBG-16-55-9; family DRXL01; genus SKYB132. The sequence continues at coordinate 4,163 of JAJHSH010000062.1, forward strand.
CGAGCAAGTTCATATCCGAAGTTCCCGTCTTGAGCTTGAACGACGGCTGACCCCCTTCAGCACGGATCGCCTTCAGAAAGGCGCGCACGAGCGCGTTGTTCTTATCTGCCCGAAAGGCCGGCGTCGGAGTCCCCAAGCTCACTTCGGCCTCTGGAGCAATCGTCGTGATGAACGACTCCAGCTCGGCAAAATCAAACCCCAGAGGCGTGCGCAGATCGAGCGTCATCTCGACTAGGTCTTCCAAGCCGCCGTCGTAGGTGCGGATCTCGGCCAAGCGAACGTCCACAGACTCAAAAGCATTTTTCCCCGCGGGGTAGTAGCTTTTGAGGGCTTGGTAGAAGCGAAACGCTTCTTCTCCGACGGTCGGCGTCGTGTGCCCGTGATGGGCTGGAGGGCGTCTCAACTTATAGAGGACCGAGACGCTGCCCCGATAGCCCAGCGTAATACTGTCCCAGCCGCTCGGCTCGCCAATCACTATAAAATCGGGCCGATACGGCTGAGTCCGCAGATGGTGCGCACCCTCGGAACAGCACTCTTCGGCGACGCAACCGATTACCCAGACCGTCAGCTCGCGCGAATCTTTAAACAATCGAGCGCTTTCGATAAACGTCGCCAAGCTTCCCTTCGCGTCTACAGCGCCGCGCCCGTAGAGCTTCCCGTCTTCTAGGCGCACGGGGATCTCCCCTGGCACCGTGTCCATGTGCCCTACTAAAAAAATATTTTTGGGGCCGCGCCCGATATGTGCGACTAGATTGCCGATCTCGTCCATCTCAACGTGAAATCCCCACGCGAGCAGCTCTTGGCGCAAGAACTCCACTAGCTGCTCTTCGCAGTGCGAAGGGCTGTAGAGTTCGAGCATCTTTCTCAAAAGCTCTGAATTAGCCAAAAATCTCCCGTAGTGTTTCTAATACGCGATCTATCTCAGATTTTGTGATCTCCAGTGGCGGCAGAAATCGCATCACTGTCGGGCCGGCTTGTAATGCCAATATGCCGTGTTCTACAAGCTTCGTCAAATACGTCGCAGACTTCTCTTTGAGTTCTAATCCCAGCATCAGCCCAAGCCCGCGAGCTTCACGCACTGGTCCCAAGCCCTCTAAATCTTTCAGCTCACTGAGGAAATACGCCCCGCTCTCGCGTGCTTGGCTCACTAGGTTTTTCTCTTGGATGTACTCGATGGCCGCACGAGCCGCAGCGCACGCCAAGGGGTTGCCCCCAAAAGTAGAGCCGTGCTCGGCCTTGTCCAAAGTAATATCTTCGCGCAAGAGAACCGCACCGATGGGCACGCCGCCGCCCATCGCTTTTGAAAGACAGAGAATATCCGGCTCGATCTGAAAGTGTTCACAAGCGAAGAAGCGTCCCGTTCGGCCAAAGCCCGTCTGAATCTCATCCAGTATTAACAGAACGTTCTTTTGCGAACAGAGTTCGCGCACGGCTTCTATATATTTCACAGAGGCGACGTGAACGCCGCTCTCCCCCTGCACCAGCTCTAAGAGCACGGCGGCTGTCTCTTCTGTGATGGCGCTCTCTAACTTGGTGATGTCGCCGTAGGGCACGAAAGAGAATTTCGGGACGAGCGGCTCGAACGGCTCGCGATATTTGGGGTTCCACGTAGCGCTGAGCGCTCCCAGCGTCCGCCCGTGAAAGCCCCGCATCATCGCGATGATTCCGGGCTTTTTGGTGAAGCCGCGCGCGAACTTGATCGCCCCTTCTACCGTCTCTGTGCCCGTGTTGCACAGAAAGACTCTCTTTAAGTTTTTGGGAGCTACTTCAAAGAGCTTCTCTATAAGAGAAGCTCGTGCGTCGTTATAGAAATGCCCATCGGGGCAGGTCAGCAATCTCTGGGCTTGCTCCGTGACCGCGCGCACGACATATTCGTTGGTGTGGCCGACTAGCGCCACGCCCATCCCCGTCGCGCAGTCTAGATATTCCCGCCCCTCGATGTCCCAGACGCGCGTCCCTTGACCGCGCACCAAGACGATGGGCTTCTTGCTGTAGACGCCGCTCGTGTGACGATCTTCTATCTCTAGGATAGATCGAGCCGTGATCAGTGTGTGCATAGAGCCTCCTTGAGATTAGAGAATGCGTGTGCCCATGCCCTGCAGAGTCTTCGTCAATGGAGCCTCGCCGCGCGCCCCGCCCAGCAGTACTTCTTTGACCCCGCCGTCGAGCGCCTCTTTGGCAGATAAGAGTTTCTTCTTCATGCTGCCGCGCGCATAAGTCTGTATAAACTCTTCAATCTGATCGCGCGCGATTCTCTCAATCAGACTGTGAAAGTCTTGTGGATTGCGCAGCAACCCCGGCACGTTGGAGAGGATCACCAAGCGCTCGGCTCGGAGTGCAACGGCGATCTGCGCAGCGCAGCGATCCCCATCTACGTTGATGGCGACGCCCTCATAGCTGATCGCCGGGGGCGTGAGAACGGGCGTGTAGCCGTGATCGAGCAAGAGCCGTAAGAGCGGAGTGTTGACGCGCTCGATGATTCCGCTGAGATCGCCTCTGAGAATCTTCTTGCGCCCGTTCTCTATGATTTTGAGGGCTTCTTTCTGGCGGCCCTCTAAGATTCTGCCATCCATCCCTGTTAGTCCTATGGCGTTGACGCCTACTTGTTGCAGTTTCTCCACCAGCATTTTGTTCATCTTACCTGCATAGACCATATTAAAGATCTCTAGCGTCTCACGGTCGGTGTAGCGACTCGTGAAGCCCGATACGGAGGTGATGAAGACGGGAGGCTTGCCCAGCTTGGTGGCGATCTCTTCCAACGGAGAGGAGCCGCCGTGCACGAGCACGTAGTCTCTATATTGGGCCAAATCGCGCACGAACGCGTCGTAGTCTATGCCCTGGCTGCCACCGACCTTGATGACGAACATCACGGATGCAACCCCCATTGATCTAAACCAATGCTCTCATCAAAGCCGCACATCAGATTGAAACACTGCACCGCTTGCCCCGCCGCGCCTTTCATCAAATTATCTAGAGCGCAGATCACTACCAAGCGCCCAGTATGCTCGTCTTTCTCAAAGCCAATATCGCAGAAATTCGTGCCCGCGACCAATTTGGGCTCCGGGAAGCGATAAAGCCCCACGCGTTCTTTCACTAGCCTCACAAAGGGTTCGTCTTTGTACGCTTTCAAATATGTCTGCCAAATATCTTTCTCTGTGTACTCTTCTTCGAGGAAGACGTGCAGCGTGCTGAGAATACCGCGCACCAGCTCGACCGCGTGCGGTGAGAAAGAGACTTTGAGTTTCAGCTCTTGCTCCATCTCTGCAATATGACGATGGCCCGTGGGTTTGAAGCTGCGCACGACACCCGCGCGCTCCGGATGGTGGCTATCCGGCCCCGGCTCAGCTCCCCCAGCCGACGAGCCTACTTTAGAATCAACTACGACTAACTTCACTTTGAATCTCTCTACCAGGGGCCGCAACGGAATAATTGCGCTCGTCGCCGTGCAGCCGGGAACCGCGACCCATCTGGCTCTTCTGATCTCTTCCCGGTGCAACTCCGGCAGTCCATAGACAAATCTCTCTAACAGTTCGGGGTGCGGATGCTCGTAGCCGTACCAAGTGATATAATCTTGTGGGTCTTTCAAGCGAAAGTCTGCGCTCAGATCTATAACGCTCTCGGCGAGTTTAAGATAGTGGGGCATTTCGGTCATCGTCTGGCCGTGCGGGCGCGCGGTGAAGAGCACGTCGCACTCTTTCAGCTCTTCAGGTGCACTGAATTTAAGCTCAGTTCTCCCGCGCAGATGGGGGTGCGCGCGCGTGACGGGCTTATCCGCCAAGCTGCGCGAAACCACCGTGACGATCTCTACGAAGGGGTGACGCAGGAGCAAGCGCAACAGCTCGCCCCCCACATAGCCCGACCCTCCTACGATGCCTACTCTAATTCTCTCTTTCTTACTCTCTCTCTCAGACATGCATCGGCACCCGCTCGACGTAATCTAAAATCTTCTCTGCTACAGCGACGCCCGTAGGCGCTAAGAGATCTCTAAATTCACCGACGCCGTTGACCTCATGCACCAACAAGCCCTCAGAAGATTCCATCAGATCTATAGCTAAGACTCCGCCTCCTACGGCCTGCGCTGCTTTCAAGCAGAGCGTGCGCAGTTCGGAAGTCACCGGACAATTTTTAATTTGAGCCCCGCGATCCGTGTGAGTGATCCAATGTTGCCCCACACGGTAAACAGCACAGATCACTTCGTCGCCGACAACAATGGCTTGGATATCCCGTCCGGGCTTGGGAATATATTTCTGTATATAGAAGATCGAGTGATAGTAAGAACCCAAGCTGTCTTTATGCTCCAAAACGGCTTCGGCCGATTCTCGATCGCTGAGCTTGGCTAATAATCTACCCCACGTCCCGACGGCGGGCTTGAGAATGACGGGATAGCCCAGACGCTCTATCGCTGTTAGTGCGCTCTCCGGCGTGAAAGCCACGAAGACATCGGGCGTGGGAATATTATTCTTGCGCAGGAGCTTCGAGATCGAGACTTTGTCGGCGCAGCGCCGCGCCACGTCATAAGAGTTTATAGTGTGAATTCCCGCCCGCTCCAAGAGAAAGAGCGCACAGAGATCTCTCGGATGCAAGAAGTCTCGCGCGAGCACCACATCAAACGGAAAATGATTCTCCAAGCCGAAGATGAGGTTTCTCAGATCGGCTTTGATCACGTTGTGTCCGCGGCGACTTGCTTCTTGCATCAAGAGCTTCTCTTCCACTCCGACGCGCGTGCAGAGCACTCCTAAATTAAGCATGAGCAACGCTCTCTTTCTTCTTACTGTGGGCGACGCGCACGCAGTAGTCCATCAAAAGATCGGGGATAGAAACGTCTATCACGGCCATGCTCGCCTTGAACTCCATGGCGCAGTTGACCTCGTGGACCGTTAAGCCGTTGGGCGTCTCCATCAAGTCCACGGCGAGCGCTTGGCCGCCCACCGCGCGCGCGGCTCTCAAACAGAGATCGTTCAGTTCGGGGGTCACTTTACAGGGCACCGTCCAGCCGCCGCGGGCCGCGTTCGTCAACCAGTGGCTGGAGACTCTATACGCTGCGCCGACGGTCTCGTCGCCGATCACATAGGCGCGAATATCGCGATCGGGTTTTTCGATATACTCTTGCAGATAGAAGACCGAGTGGTAATACGAGCTGAGATGGGCTTTGTGCTCCAAGATCGCCTCAGCAGATGTGCGATCTTCGATCTTGGCCATCAGCCGTCCCCAAGAGCCGTCCACCGGCTTGAGCACCACGGGATAGCCCAGCTCTTCGATAGCCGCCAAGGCGCTCTCTTTTGTAAAAGTCACTTTGACTGCCGGTGTGGGAACCCCGGCGTCATGGAGCACTTTCGAAGTGAGTAGCTTGTCGCCGCCGATGCGCGTGGCTTCACAACTGTTGACGGTGATCACGCCGGAGTCTTCGAAGATCTGGAGCGCATAGAGCGCCCGCGACTGGGAGATCTCGCGATCCAAGAGCACATCTATCTGCGGGTGCTCATCCAAACCTAAGATCAGCTCGCGGCTATCAATGGGGAGAAGCTCCACGTCACGACGGCGCTGCGCCGCTTGGAAGAGCAGCTTCTCTTCGAGGCGCAAGCGCGAGAAGAGTATTCCCAGCCGTATTTTTTCCATAGTCGCGTCCTTCTGCACCCTCTCCCTTCCAGGGAGAGGGTTAGGGTGAGGGTCACTCTCCCCAGTCTTCTTCTTCCTCGGGAGCCAGCGCGACTTTCAACGGGTTCAGACTGACGACCTCCAGCTCGATCCCGCAGGTCGCGCACGCCAAGATCTCGTTCTCGACGACGTCTGCCGGAAGCTCCACCTCGGAGCCGCATTCGGGACATTCTACTCTCTTCATGAGATTCACCTCTCTTGCCGACTGATGAGTATATCTAGCGTCTTGAGAAATCGCTCGTGCTCCGCGCGCCATTCTACTCCGGCTTGCTCTATCTCTCTCTTGAGCGCATCTAACTGAAGATTCCCCGGCCCGCCCAGATGCGCTCGTCTCTTTAACGCTTCTTGCAGATCGGGCGCACGCAACGAGTGCAAATCGCGCTTTAAGTTCTGATAGGCTTGTCGAAACGGCACCCCGCGCTGGACTTCTTCTAAGACCCTGTCCACGGCGAAGATCTCCGCAGAACAAGCGGCTTTGAGGTTCTCTTCAGCGATGTCCAGTTCTGGGATCAGCCTGCCCAAAACGGTTAAGCAGTCCCGTGCTGTGATCAAGCTCTTCATTAACGGTTCTTTCGTCTCTTGCAGATCGCGATGGTACCCCGACGTCAGTCCGTGCACGACCAGTGCCAGCGAGCTGCTTGCCCCGATCACACGGGCCACGCGCGCGCGGATCAGTTCTAATAGATCGGGATTGGTCTTGTTGGGCATCAAGCTGCTCCCCGTGCAGAAGCGCTCCGGAATCTTGAAAAAACCGAACTCTTCAGACGAGAACCAGATGAGATCGTCTGCAAGACGTCCTAGGGTCAGCATCGCGCTGCCCAGCGCGCTGACCAGAGCAAATTCGAGCTTGCCCCGACTGTTCATCACGGCGAGTGCGTTTCTCTGTACGGATTTGAAGCCGAGCAGTTTTGCAGTTAGCAAGCGATCGAGCGCCAAGGGCACGCCATAGCCTGCTGATGCTCCAAGAGGTGAAGCGTCGTTCAGCTCATAGACTGCTTTGAGGAGCTTCAAGTCGTCCAGTAGATTTTCGGTGAACGCCCCTGCCCATAGACCAACCGACGAGGGCATGGCCCGCCGCGTGTGGGTGTAGCCGGGCATGGGGACAAATTCGTGCTTCTGCGCAAACTGGGCCAACGCTTCTGCCAGTGCCAGCAGCGCCAGCGCGATCTCGTGCAGTCGCTCTTTGGTATAGAGCCGTAGATCTACTAAGATTTGATCGTTGCGCGATCTCCCGGTGTGAAGCTTCTGCCCAAGTTCGTCTAGCTTCGCTACCAACAGATTCTCGATCTTGGTGTGAATATCTTCGTCTTCGACAGAGAGCGCGATCTTCTGATCCAACAGCTCCGAGAGCGCTTGGCGCAGCCGGTGCCCCTCTTCAGTTGTTAATAAACCGATCTTCTGGAGCATCTCGGCGTGCGCCAGCGAGCCGAAAATATCATAGCGAGCCAGCGCTTCGTCTAAGACCAAGTCGTCTTGTGCGGTGAAGCGCTCGACCACTTGGTCCGTTCTCTCTCGACCCGTCTCCCAGAGCTTCATCGTCAGTCCTATCCTCACCCGGCCTTCGGCCCCCCTCTCCCGCCCCCACCC
>JAJHSH010000014.1 GCA_022683945.1 Candidatus Acetothermia bacterium
GGTAGATACAAATATTCTGCTGGACATCTTGATTCCCAATGCCCGTTATGCAGCAGCATCTCAGCGGGCGCTCGAAGAAGCTCTGGCAGAAGGGGCCTTGGTGATCAGCGAGGTTGTCTACGCGGAGTTGGCTTCGCAGTTTCCTAGTCCGGCAGACCTGGAGCACTTCTTAGCTGATGCTCAGATTCGCTTAGAGCACTCGCCGCCGCAGGCTCTCCAGAAAGCTGGAGCTGCGTGGAAAGCGTATGTGAAGTCCCGAGGAGGAAAACTACGCTGCCCTCACTGTGGAAGAGAGCAGCCGGTTAGTTGTGTGAGCTGCGGGGAGACGATTGCGGTGCGCCAGCACATCTTGAGCGATTTTCTCGTGGGGGCTCACGCCTTAGGATGCGCTGATCGGCTATTGACGCGGGACTTGGGGTATTATAGAGCGTACTTTCAGGATTTGAAGATCGTCTCTCCACGGTGAACATGTACGTTCTTCTGGTCTATGACGTTGATGTCAGTCGGGTACTGACCTGCTCCCCGCAATTTGGGCCAAGTAGAATGTTATACTAAATCAAGTTCATGATATCACATTCAGGCCGGAAGCATCCGTCTCAGAAAATGTAAGCCCGATGAATGGGGGCAGGTCAATTCGCTTCATTTGGGCCGAACTTGAGGGATGCTCTCGCTGCCCAAAGTTAAGGCCGTCAAAAGCGCTTTGAACAGATCCATCAATTTGTCCGTTTTATACTCTAAAGTCAGCGCGTCCAGTCTTCGCGAACCCGGCATGATCTCCGCGTTGTCCACCATCCCAGCGTTGAGCATCTTGATGTGCAAAATATAAGGGGACGGGAGCACGAAGGGTTTGTATTGGGAGATACTCCTGAGTGCTCGCGCGGCGGCCTCGCGGATCTGTCTTTGCGCTTCTTTAGGATGGAGCGAGCGCGCACTGTATCGTGTGATGGCCCATTTCACGGCGACCGTCTCCACAGGGCTCAAAATCTCTCTAACCTCTTCGCACACCCGGTCGTCGCCCGTGACCAGAACGACAGGGGTGCCATAAGAGCCCGCCATGAGCGCGTTGATGGCCGCTTCGTTCATCGCTTTACTGTTGATCTTCACTTCAGAGACGACCGAGCCGTAATACGTGTGATCGAGAATGCCCGCCTTGGCGCCCATGCCTGCATGATAGCCCACAAAAAATGCTGCATCGAACCCCGCTTCCACGCCCTGAACCATGCTCAGAGGTTTCAGGCTGCCGCTGATAAGCTGCACTCTTGGGTCGAGCTTTTCGATGATAATATTGCGCATATCGGCATGGGAGTCGTTGATGAGCACCTCTTTGGCCCCAGCATCGAAGGCCCCTAAGGCGGCGACATTGACCTCTTCGGTCATCAACTCTCTGCAACGCGGGTAGTCCTGCCCGTTGGATCTCGTCTGATCCACATGCACGATGCCACTGATGCCTTCCATATCGCACGAAATATAGATTTTCATAGCAGCTAAAGTCTAAACGTCAAAAGTCTAAAAGTCAATTTTAGCTCTGCTGGGGCGCGGTGCTGCCCCTACTTGCTTGCCTCTGCTCCGTCTGCTATCTTCGAGAGCCGAACGCAAAGGAGGCCCAGAGTGTTTAAGCCCTATAAGATCAAAGTCGTCGAGCCGATCAAACTCTTATCGCGTGCCGAGCGCGAACAGAAGCTGCAAGAAGCCGACTATAACGTCTTTCGATTGCGCGCCGAAGATACTTATATTGACTTACTGACAGACTCCGGCACGGGCGCGATGAGCCACGCTCAGTGGGCAGCTCTGATGGAAGGCGATGAGTCCTACGCTGGCGCCCGAAGTTTTTATAGATTAGAGCAAGCCGTCAAAGAGATCTTCGGGTTCAGATATTTTATGCCCACCCATCAAGGGCGCGCCGCCGAGCACGTGCTCTTCTCAACGCTCGTCAAGCTCGGAGATCTTGTCCCCAATAATATGCACTTCGACACAACCAGGGCAAATGTGCTCGCCGCTGGCGGCCAGCCCGTAGATCTCGTCATCGAAGATGCTTATGATCCGAGCAAAGAGCATCCCTTTAAAGGCGAACTGGAGACTCACGCTCTGGAGGCTCTTATCAAAAGAGACGGTCGGGAGCGCATTCCCGTTATTGTGCTGACGATCACCAACAATTCGGGCGGCGGCCAGCCGGTCTCGCTTAAAAATATTAAAGCCGTCAGCGAGATCGCGCGAACTCACAAAATTCCGTTCTTTCTCGATGCCTGTCGTTTCGCCGAGAACTGCTTTTTCATTAAAGAGCGCGAACCCGGCTACTCCAAGAAAAAGCCCCTCGAGATCGCCCGTGAAATCTTTTCACTGGCCGACGGCATGACGTTCTCGGCTAAAAAAGACGCGATCGTCAACATCGGCGGGATCTTGGCGATGAACAGTGAAGAGCTGTACTGGCGTTGCGTGCAGAAGCTCATTTTGTTTGAAGGCTTTCCTACGTATGGGGGTCTGGCCGGGCGCGACTTGGACGCGATCGCCGTCGGGCTGTATGAGGCGCTCGACGAAGACTATCTGCGCGATCGAATCGGACAGACGCGCTATCTCGGCGAGCGTCTTAAAGCTGAGAATATCCCCATCATCGAGCCCATCGGCGGCCACGCGGTCTACATAGACGCGCTCAGGTTTCTGCCCCATATTCCCCAAAGAGAATTCCCCGCGCAAGCTCTGGTGATCGAACTCTATCGCGAGGGAGGAATACGCAGTGTAGAAGTCGGCAGCACGATGTTTGCCAAGCGCGACGAGAAGACCGGCCAAGAGATCTATCCCAAACTCGAATTGGTGCGGCTGGCCATCCCGCGCCGCGTCTACACCCAAGAGCACTTGGATCACGTCGTGGAAACGCTGAGAGAGATTCGCGAGCAGCGCGCGAAGATGCGCGGGTTTAAATTAACAGCGGGTGAAGGCCCTCTGCGACACTTCGTTGCCTGTTTTGCTCCGCTAAGGTGACGAAAGTCCGTCTCTAAGGGTGTCCCTTGTCCTTGCCCTAGACTCCAAGCAAAACTAACGTAGCCCCCAAGAGACGAGGAAATCTCTTACGAGAGGAGCGGGGGGACTTCCAGCGGGAGAGGGGATTAGACCAACCTCCTACACACCTCCTAACAAGAGTGAAGAGCTTGGCGGTGCACAGCATAGCGGGGCGCGCCAGGGTTTTGCCCGCAGCCTCGGCGGGATTTTTCCCCAGCGAGCTCTCTTCAGATTCACATAGCTACGGCCAAGCTCTTCCTCTTGACCTTCAGGGTTCTTATCACAGATTCTGTAGAGATCTTCTTGCCGAGATTCGCTCTATCATCTAGACTATCGGCATGACCGATCTGACACCCCCAGAGATCGAGCGCTACTCTCGGCAGCTATTGCTCATAGGCCCGAAGGGGCAGCGTGCTCTGCGCCGCAAGAGCGTTTTGATAGTGGGGCTGGGCGGCTTGGGAGTTCCGGCCGCGCTCTATCTGGCGGCCGCCGGCGTGGGCAAGCTAGGACTTCTCGACGAGAGTCGCGTCGAACTCTCCAACCTCCACCGACAGATCATCTATCAAACGGCCGACATAGGGCGCTCCAAGGTCGAAGCAACTCAAGAGAGATTGAAAGCCCTCAACCCGCAGATGGAGCTGACGGCTCACCCTGTGCGTCTCTCCGCGCAGAACGCCTTGGAGATCTTCAGAGCGTATGATCTCGTCTTAGACGGTTCGGATAACTTCCCCACGCGCTATTTAGTCAATGACGCCTCTGTTTTGCTCAAAAAGCCGAACGTTCACGGGAGCGTCTTGGGCTGGGAGGGGCAGGTCACAGTCTTTATGCCGGGAGGGTCGTGCTATCGCTGTGTGTATCCCAAGCCACCAACGCCGGGGACAGTGCCCGACTGTGCCGCCGCGGGCGTGATGGGCACAATTGCTGGTTTAGTTGGGCTGACCCAAGCCAACGAAGCCTTGAAGATTCTGCTGGAGATCCCCTCACAGCTTCGGGGGCGGCTTCTGCTGGTAGATGCCCGGAGGCTCTCGTTCACCGAGATCGCGCTGCGTCGTGATCCCCAATGCGCGATCTGCAGCGATCGAGCAACCATCAAAGAGCTCATAGACTACGAGAGCTTTTGTAAAAAGTAGCGTCCCCCATTATGACTCTCTGCGGATCCTGACCCCTCTCCACTTTCGTGCTGCTCGACGGCTGAAGCCGCGAGCTGGGCTTATACTAATTTGCTTTGCAGACGGCGCGCAGTGGGTAGAGCTGACAGCGGATTCGGGTAGCGGATTAAGCTGATTTTAGGGTATAATCCGCTTAATCTGCTACCGAAATCTGCTGTCAGCTCTTGATGACATGATAAAGTCAAATCAGTATTACAAAGTCTCCTGGCGGAGACTCTCAGCCCGCGCCAGCGGGCTTTGTAGCTTCCAGCCCGCCACTTCAGTGGCCGGGCGACTCAAAGTGGAGAGGGGCTAGCTGCGGATCAGCGTCACTTTCACTAGAGCACCTTGCTCCCAATGCTCAACATCTTCAGGCACTTCGATCCAGCCGTCAGCGCCCACAATCGTGGAGAGCTTGCTCGCTCCACCCTGCAACGGGTGCACCAGCAGCGAGCCGTCTTCGGCTCGCTCTAGTTTCGCTCGCACGAACTCCCGATAGCCCTGCATAGACTTAATCGGCTTGGCCAGCTTCGCTTGTACTTTGAAGAATTCGCGCTCGCGCCCGAAATAGTATCGCTCTAAGAGAGGCTTGACAAAAAGCCAAAGCGCCAGCCACGTCGCCACCGGATACCCCGGCAGCCCCAGCACGGGCTTGCCCACTCCCTGACCCTCACCCCATCCCTCTCCCTGGAAGGGAGAGGGTCTCTTCACTATTCCCAACAACACCGGATGCCCCGGATGATAGGCAACTCCGTGAACCAAAATCTCCCCCAGCTCCTGCACGATCTGGGGGACTAAATCCCCACGCCCTTTGCTCGTCCCAGACCCGACTAAAATCAAATCATAGCTCGCTGTAGCTTGGTGCAGCGCAGCGCGAATATGTTCAGCTTCGTTGGGCACGATCTCGTGCACGGTCACCAGCCCGCCCCACTGCTCTACCAGCCCCTGGACGATCTGAGAGTTCGTCTCGCGAAATTGCCCCAAGCTCGGCTCCTCTCTCCAAGAGACCAGCTCCGACCCCGTCGGGATGAAGATCGCCCTGAGTTGGCGCTTCACATACGCCGATAGATGGCCCGCGCTCAGAAGAGCCGCGATCGCTTCGGGCGTGAGCCGAAAGTGAGCGGACACGACCTGGGCCCCCGGCGCGAAATCCTCCCCCACCGCGCGAATATGCTTGCCCATAAAAGTCGGCTTGGTGATGGCGACGGTCTGGCTATCTAATTCTTGGAGATCTTCGATCTTGATGACGGCATCGAACGGTGGGGGAATAGGCTGACCCGTGTCTATGAACTCGAAGTCGCGCCCGCGCACCACCCTCAAGGGAGACTGTGAGCTGGCTTGCTGGGTCTCTGCTGCTCTCACGGCGATCCCGTCCATCGCGGCGCTGGCGAAGTGCGGCACGGCTCTTCGCGCGAGAACCTCCCGACTCGTGACGCGCCAGAGCGCTTGCGGCGTCGCGATCTGTTCTTCAGAAGCTGCAAAGAAACCAACGCGCTCTAACTCACTGAAGAAGCGGCGACGGGCCTCTTCCAAGGGAGTAGCTTCCAAGTGCGCGCGCTTCATAGCAGCTCCACCCAGACGGTCAACCCCGCTTCGATCTTCTCTAAATCAGCGGGCACCGAGACGATGCCGTCGGCGCGCACAAGCGTCGAGATATTGTTCGTATGCCCATAAATAGGCTCGGCGAAGAGCGCTCCGGAGTCTTCGTCGAGCTTGAGTCTCACAGCTAAGAAATCTTCTCGGCCCTTCACCGACTCTATCTTAGAGAGCAGGCGCGCCGGCACCAGACGATGCGCCGGCAGCAACACTCGCACGCCACTGCGCTTGGAGAGCAAGGGGCACACGAACTTCTCAAAGACCAGCGCACACGAGACGGGATTCCCCGGAAGCCCCACGACGGGCTTCTGAACGATCAGCGCAGAAATCGTCGGTTTGCCCGGACGGATCTGCAAACCGTGCACCAAGACCTCTCCCAGCTCTTGAAGGACTTCGAACGTCCAGTCGCGCGCCCCAACCGAAGAGCCTCCAGAGATCAACACAAAATCCGTCTCGTGCACGGCCTGCTCGACGGCAGCGCGCAGACGGCTCTTATCATCGGGAACGATGGGATAGCTTTGAGTTTTCGCACCCTGAGCTTCGATCAAGCCGCGCAGCACATAAGAGTTCGTCTCGCGGATCTTCCCCGGTGGCGGCGATTCTCTGCCAGAGACCAGCTCCGACCCCGTGTTCAACACCCCCACGCGAACGCGCTTGAAGACTCTGACCGACTCTCTGCCCAGCGCAATGAGCGCGCCGATGTCTATAGCGCGCAGACGGTGGCCCATATAAAAGACTCTTTCGCCGCGCTGAAAGTCCGAATCGGCCGCGAGCAGATGCCTCCCCGGCTCGACAGAGGCGAAGACCTTCACTGAATCTGAGAGTGTTTCAGTCTCTTCGAGCATGACGACCGCATCAGCGTTTGGGGGCACTGGCCCTCCCGTGGTGATCTCTATTGCTTCGGATTCTTGGAGGGCCGGGAGTTTCTGGGGCTCTTCTCCCATCTCTACAGAGCCGATCACTTTGAGAATAGCGGGCCGTTCGTGGCTGGCATTGTGAGTATCTTGAGCGCGCACGGCGTAGCCGTCCATCGTAGCACGAACGAAACCTGGTAGATTCGAAGAAGAGAAAATCTCTTCGGCGAGCACGCGCCCATAGGCTTCTGGTACGGCGATCTCTTCGCTCTCGCTGAGAGGTGTGACTCGCGATAGTGAGAGTGAGAGAGCGGACGACAGCGGCTGAGAGTTCTCGAATCTTCTCATGACAGAAAGCGCCTCTCTAAAAGATCGGCCACTTGTGTAACTTCTGTTGCTATAAAGGGAGAGCGCAAGCTGGCGATGAGATTCTGAAGTTTCAGTCTCTCATCACCGGCGCGTTCGACGAGAATCTTGGGCAGATCCGACTCTTTGAAGCCCTCGATCAGCACCAGATCGAGATCGGCGAAATCGTGCTGAAGGAGCTCTTCTATCTTCGGCGGGCCGTCGCGCACGAGCATCAGCTTTTGCGGCGTCACGAGCGCCACCGTCGCCGCGCCGGCGGCTTTCAGTTTATAAGAGTCTTTGCCCGGCGCGTCGAACTTTATCTCGGTGTGATGCGTGTGTTTGATCGCTCCGACTCTATAGCCGCGCGCGGTGAGAATTCTGATCAGCTCTAGGATGAGCGTTGTCTTCCCTGAGCCGCTCCAGCCGACGACGGCGACAGCGGGGGGCTTAGCGTGTTTTAAGGTCTTCATCGGTTCTCGGTTTCATTGTAGATGAGCGCTGGGGCGGGCGCAAGGGGAGAGGGTTGCGTGAGCAGCGCTGCAAACGTATACTTGCTTTGGGTGACTGCTATGATGAAAGTCAAAGTTCAGAAAGATGGTCGCATCACGCTGCCCAAGAAGCTGAGAGAAGAAGCCCATATCCGTCAAGGGCAATGGCTGGAGATTGTTTTAGAAAACGGCCAAGTGCTCTTGCAGCCAACCAGTGTCAGAAAGTCTTATCTGAGGCTTAGTGAGGACCACCCTATTTGGAAACTTGTGGGTCAGTGGGCCAGTGGACAAGCCGATGTGAGCAGCGATAAATACGCCCATCTCGCCCAAGCCTATGAATCCAAGCGCTGTTTGCGCTGATGGGGCGTTTGGAGATAAAGTCAGCTATCGCTTTTGACAGACATTTTCTCCAGTATGGGCAGTTCGTCATTCTTGGTTAGCCAGACGGGTTTTTGGCTCTACCTAACTTTGCGTTCGATCATCAACTCGAGAATCATCTTATACTGATTTGACTTGATCATGTCATCAAGAGCTGACAGCAGATTTCGGTAGCAGATGAAGCGGGTTATACCCTAAAATCAGCTGAATCCGCTACCCGAATCCGCTGTCAGCTCTACGCACTGCGCGCCGTCTGCAAAGCAAATTAGTATTAGCAGCTACTTCGAGGTTCTCTAAGGCTTCCTCAACGGTATAGCCCCAGGTGCGGCAGCCTTGGAGAGCGGGGATATAGGCGTGATATGCCGTGTGACCATCGGCAAACTGATCTGGCTCGATCACTGCCTTAAAGGTGTATGATCTGATCTGGGGTTTTACTTTCGACGTGGCCATAGAATTATTGTCGCATACTACGCGATGCAAGTCAAGGGCAATTAGTCAATGAGAGTGGCAAGTTCAGGGCCTTGTCGCGCTTGCCGGTGACCTTGCTCAAGAACTGCTTCAACTCGTCTTGGTCAGGTGGTGGATGGTTTCGGTGTTCATGGTTGCTTTTCCATATTCCATAGCTAAGGTTGTATGATTACGAATTGCAATTCCTCTAAAAAGGCTTCGTAGTATCTGAGGTAAATCTCTCCCCAACGCTGATCGCCACCGTGTTGCTGTACTGATGGGTCCCGATGAATAACATTGTTTCTGATTACTCTCAAATGGTTCAAGATCAAAGCTGGATCACGGATAAAGAACTGACTGCTGGTACATGAGCGGAGAATCTCTTCCAAACGAGAGACTTTTATGCTCTCTCCAGGTTGCCAGTTCGGGATTCTAGCGAACGCGCCGACCAGGCATTGATTAAAATTAGGAGCATAAATGCCGGCTCTCGCATGGTGGAGAAGCAGTTCCGGAGCTATTTCCTCTATGAACACGTGATACGTAGTGACGATGTAATGATAGGCATTGAGAAAACTTGAATTGACCCCCCCTAGGGTGCTACTGATTGCATTCCACCTTGCATCTGGAATGGTGTTG
Organism: Candidatus Acetothermia bacterium; assembly: GCA_022683945.1. Classification (GTDB taxonomy): domain Bacteria; phylum Bipolaricaulota; class Bipolaricaulia; order RBG-16-55-9; family DRXL01; genus SKYB132. Next base: position 8,890 of record JAJHSH010000014.1, read on the forward strand.
GGTCTGCGTACCTGCCAATTTGTGTGTGCTCCAAAAAGGTATTCACCTAGAACTCCTGCGCTTGATCTAATTTCTATTTTGAGGCGATGCGGTGGAACACGTTCCAAAGATCTGGGGTTATTGATGAATTCTTTCTCGAAGTGTTCTGGATTATTCAAGAGATCTCCAAGCGTCGCCTTGTGCTGTAGAAAATTGGCAGCTGGAGTCATTCTTTCACCTTCTTAGGAGCATGAGCCATTAGTCCTTTATACCCTTCTGAGCAGAAGATTACCACAAGAAGAGAAAAAAGACAACAAAAATCCAAGCATAGCTTCAAGCGAATTTCTACCCAGGTGAGCCATTGACGATAAGTTGAGATATAGCATGTCACTCCGCAACCCTTTCCGTCCGGCGGTAGTGAATCTCTCTCTCCTTCTGGTAGTCCAGCACCGCTCTATAGCATCTCTCCTCAGCACCAACGTACTCCGGCGGGATAATGCCCTTCTGAGTGAAAAGACCCTCGAGCACGAGCAGCGCGACCGCCGTGCACGTGTAGCCCGTCGTGCGCGCCATCGAAGATGTTTTCGTCTTTTGATCGAAGCGATCTAAAAGCTCGTAGACGTACTCTTTGCGCTGGCCGTCTTCGACCCCTTGCATGATAACCCGCATGACCGTGAACTCCGGCTCGTCGGGTTCCAGCTGCCATTTGGGGAAGAGCAACCGTGTTGTTACATCAAGCGGGCTGACCTCCGTCCCGTTCATATCTATCGGCTCTTTGCTGAAAAAGCCGGTCTCGCGCAGAACTTTAATATACTCGATATGCCCCGGATAGCGCAGGGTCTTCTCGCGCATGTTGGGAATTTTCATAGTTCTCAGCAGCGATCTGAGCCCGTCGGTATTGAACGCTTCTAGGGTGCCGATCTCGTCGAACTCCATGTATTCTGAATCGGAGAGCGCCTCGCGCGTGATCAGTCTCCCGTTTTCGACGAAGCGCGCCGGGCGCGTGTATTCTTCAATGACATCTATAGGCGAGAAGGGCGCTTTGTACTGATAGGGCCAACTTCGCTTGACGGGCAGTCCCCCCACCAGACACTCATAGCTTTCGACTTTCATCCGAGCGTTGTGATACCCCAAGAGCATATTGCACATGCCAGGGGCGACGCCGCAGTCAATGACCGCCGTGACGCCCTTTTGCTGAGCGAGCGCATCGAGCTGAAATGGCTCTTCGGGGAAGAACGAAATATCTACGATATTTTTTTCACACTCGATCACGGTCTTTAGAGTCTGAAATCCCAAGAAGCCCGGCACAGCCCCGATCACCAGATCGGAGTCCAAGATGAGCTCTCGGATCGTATCTGGGCGAGAGAGATCAATCGTGACCGTGATGACGTTCGCCGGTAGACGCGCCAACGCTTGCCGATCTATGTCGGCAGCGGTTACGTCATAGCGCTGCGCTAAATCTATAGCTATAGCTCGGCCCACCATGCCCGCACCGAGAACGATGACCTTCTTCATGAGAGCACTCCCGTACTTCTAGCGAATTCTATGCACTTAGAGTGAGCAGAACCAACGAGAAATTGACGCAATCTGATGTGGCTCATTCAAATTAGCGGCGTTGCTGAGCAGGCCCTCCTTCAGTTGGCTCCACATCTCGTTTGCCATCTTCTTCTCAATGGCAGCACCGATGAAAAAAGTGTGTGGCGAATGTTTCGCTTTAGAAAACGCTTCACGGATACGGTCCAGGGCGGCTCGTGCAGTTTTCCAATGCTCATCTGCACCTGCAGGGTCTATACCGCCCTTGAGTTCGCCAAGCGCAATATATGACTTGGTCGCTTTGTACTTCGTGGCTTCCAAATCCTCGGGACTGATATTGAACAAACACATATCCACGTTGTTCTTTACCAAAGGCACAGTCAGATTGTAAATCAAGGTACGGCTCTTGCCTTGGGTTTGCCAGCTTAACCCGCGCAAAGATAGTTCTATTTCCGAGTCCTCCTCGGTCATGTCAGCCCATCTCTTGGTCTTTGCATGTTGCCATTTGTATTTAACACCGGCGATCCTCAGCGCTGAGATAATGGATCTGGTGAGTTTTCTTTGCGCTAACGCGCCGCCGAGGTTCCGCATGGAGCCACCTAACGTATCACCGCGAGTGAGCAGAAACCGAAACACTAACTCTTCAACAAATTTGGCTCCTGCCGGCTCCAGAAAATTCTTGATCAGGCCGTTTATGGCTTCTTTCTTGTCTTCTGGCAATAAATGAGCGAGAGATTTGTCAGATAGCCCCGCTGCCGTGAGAAGCCCCGACTCTATGCCACTGATAGTGAGCAAGTCAGCAGGTGTTTTGGCTTTCAATGTGGCTTCTTGTAATGCTCTTGCTTCTGCCACGTGAGGAGTGGCGCGACGGTTTTTCTCCAGTGCAAGAGCAACAAAACCCGCCCGTGTGGCTTCATATGTCGTTATAAGATCATTGGTAGATCGGAGATGATTTCGATAAGGGGGGCGCTTGGGCATTACAGTTTTCTCCAAACGTACACGCACTTCCGCAGGTGTTGGCGCCCATGTCGCCCCATCTGCTGGCTGCTGTTGCCTTTGCCGTCAGGCAAGACAAGAATGTTCTCTACTTGAAAGCCCAATCTCTCAGCGATGTCGGAGAGTATCATATCCACGGAGATGCTTGCTCCCGCGTAGCGAACATTGTCGTTCACCATGAAGAGAGGCGCGTGAAACTTCAAGATGCGAGAAGACTCTGCGATGACGCAGGCCATTTCATAGAAGTACCCTCTGACCATACGGGGGATGCCGTTGTTGTTCAATGCGCCTTGCGCTTTCTGATCGTCCAGGTATTCCAGAATGGTCTGTAACAATTTCTGCCCATCGGCAGCAGCAAGGGCTGCTGTCCAGCGCGGGTTGATTTTGAGCAAATCCTTGGCTCGGTTTTCCACGGTGCAACTGAGCATCTCCTGGCGCAGTCTCGCGATCTCTTGCTCATCTAAGCCGAGCAATGCCAGCTCGAGCGCGTATGTTCTGGTGTAGTCATAGCGGTTGCAGTAAGGCGGGGAGGTAACAATGGCGTCGTATGTATTATCAGGGAACTGAGGCAAAAGATGAAGAGATGAGCCCTCGTACAAGTGGATTTCACCCTGTGATTTTTTTGTGGGGAATAGGCTCGACTGGTGTGCAGGCGAAAGATCGGAAACGATCTCGTTGATCTTCTCACTAATGGCTTGCTCGAACCTGGGGATTTCACCTTTGTCGAAGGTCCTCTTGCCATGCCCGCGACCAGACCGGTAATCCCAGCGCAGATATTGTCCATCTTTGCGTGTAAAACTTATAGATTCTAGAATGCAAAGCAAAGCAAAGCGTAATACGATCTGGACCCTAGTATTCTCTTGTTGGCATGCACCCAAGTATTTCTCAATGGCCTCTTTTGTTCTATCAGAATAAGCTCCTTGCGTGATTCGCAACTCCGGCAAAGGAACTCGTGTTTTAGATTGTTCCCAAACCCGTAGCGTTGACCAACGCTGTAGGGCTTCGAAATCTTCCGACGTAAACTCCCGGTCCAAAATTCGTTTTGTAGCGATGATCTGTTGGCCAATGGGCAACAATTCAATGCCATCTGCGTCTAATCCCATCGCACTCGCCACAAACAGAGCTGTGCCGCTGCCCGCAAAGGGGTCTAAAATTCTGCCTCTGGCAATCCCATACTTGTGGAAGAGATACTCGACCAGCGCTGCCGAAAATGCTTCTTTGTACTTATACCAACGATATACTGATCTGGTCTTGTTGGCCTGAAAGCTGACAAGGGCACGAGTCAGCGAAGGTTGAAGGAGGTACTTGTTCTGAAAATTCTGGGACAACTCACCGTCAAGGTGATCTATTTCGCCTAAAGCTATATCCTGTCTTCTTGTTGGAGCCTCAAAGACGCTGATTAGATTTGGCATTGCTCTACGCCTCGAGTACGAAGGAACTCAGATCAAGTATACAGTGCTCTCGGCGATGCGTCTAATCCCCAGTCTAGATAGTCCTGCGCCAGCTCTTTCGATTTCTCCGTTGCTTGGTCGACGGTCTTTTTGGAGCTCGGCTGAATGTTCCTCTAGCATCATCTTCACCCCAACTCCGTCCCCAATTTGATCTTGTGACCGTTAACAAAATCTCGCCCGCTCATGCGCCGCTTGCCCGCCAGCTGGACTTCTCTCAGTTCGAGAGCATCATCGCCGCAGCGCACGATGGGGCCCTCAGGATCTATCACCCGACCCGACGCAAAGATCGAATCGCTGATGACGATACGGCTGGCATAGATCTTCAAGCGCTGGCCCCCAAAGAATGTGTATGCCCCCGGTGCGGGGTTGAGCCCGCGCACGAGATTGAAGATCTTTCGTGCCGGACAGCTCCAGTCTATCTGCCCCAAAGCCTCTTCGATTTTGGGAGCGAAGGTCGCTTGGGAGTGATCTTGCGGACGAGGCGTGAGCGTGCCCTTCTCCAAGCCCTCCAGCGTCTGCAAGACGATCTCCGGCCCGCGGTGCGCCAACTTCTCGTGGAGCGTCCCCGCCGTGTCCGAATCGCTGATTTCGACTTGCTCTTGCAGCAGAATATCGCCAGCGTCCATCTCTTTGCTCAACACAAAAGTCGTCAGCCCCGTCTCGGTCTCGCCGTTGATGATCGCCCACTGAATCGGGGCCGCGCCGCGATAGTGGGGCAGGAGCGAGGCGTGCAGATTGATACAGCCATAGCGCGGAATCGCGAGAAGTTTTTTCGAGAGAAACTGCCCGAACGCCACAACAACGATGACATCGGGACTGAGAGACTTTATGAACTCGACTTCACGATTGATCTTTTCGGGTTGATAGATAGAGAGCCCCAGTTTGCACGCGACGGTTTTGATAGGCGGCGGGGTGAGCTTCAAGCCCCGTCCCGCAGGACGATCCGGCTGGGTGAAGACGGCGAGTATCTCGTGTCGTTCGGCAAGCGCATGCAGCGCAGGAACTCCCAACGGCGCTGTCCCAACGAAGACTACCCTCATAGAGAGATTTTCGCTTTGCTTTTACTATGAGCTTTCTTGAGGCGCTCGTACTCTTTCAGCAGCGTCAAGCGCTTGGCCTGACTGAGATAGTCAATAAAGAGCACGCCGTTTAGGTGGTCCATCTCGTGCTGGAGCACGCGCGCCACCAGCTCGTCTTTCTCCAACAGTATCTCTTGCCCGTCGAGATCGAGCGCGCGCACTCGGATCTGTCGCGGTCGCGCGACTTCGGCTTCTACTCCGGGGATGCTCAAGCATCCCTCGCCCAGAACGACGCGCTCTTCGCTGGCCCAAAGAATTTCTGGGTTAATAAGCACATAGAAATCACTCTCAACATCGAGAGCAATAATGCGCTTGAGCACCCCTACTTGAGGCGCGGCCAAGCCGTAGCCCTTAGCCAAGATCATCGTCTCGACGAGCGCGTCGGCGAATTTTCTCAGTTCATCATTGATCTGGGTAACGGGTTGCGCATGGCGGCGCAGTACGGCATCCGGGTAGAGGCGAATCTTGAGAGCCATGCGCTTATTATAAAGGAAGCGAGTGCTTTCTGGCTAGAGCGCACGAGTCTGATCGGACTGTTTGATGAACTCATGCGGGTCTTTGAGATAGCGCCGCAGTCGTCGCCAAGATTTTGCAAACGACGGAGAACGCAAACATCGTTGCATGACCCAGCTGTGCTGTAAGCGTCGCAAAGCCACGCGCTTGTGCGGAACGTCCAAAATGAGAAATGCCAACAAAAGAAAGACAAATCCGGGCATGACCGGCAAGATCGAGCCGATGATCCCCACGACTATGAGAATAGCCGCAAGCCCGTTGCGAATTCTCCGACGCCAAGGGACAGGCACCAGCCGCCACAGACGCTTGAGCATCAAGACGGACGCTACGAAAGAGAACGTAGCCAGCAGTCCTTGGAAGAGCGTCCAGAGAAAGTGCATCATAACTCTTCTGCCCGGTGGCTAAAGCCACGGGCTTGATGTACAAAGTCCCGTCGGGACTAGCCTGCGTAAGCAGGCTTTGTGTAGCGATCAGCCCGCCACTTCAGTGGCCGGGCTGCGAAGCTTGATACTCCACCACGACCTTGACCAGCTCGTCTACGAGCTGCTCTTCCGGCACGCGCTTATAGGGCTTCCCGTCAATATAGATCGTCCCGGACTTCTCGTGCCCCACCAGCCCGATATTCGAGTGCAGCGCTTCTCCCGGCCCGTTCACTACGCACCCCATCAGAGATATTTTTATGGGCTTGTCTATGTTTTCTAAACGCTTCTGCGCTTCGGTCACGATCTTTTCCAGGTCTATCCCGATGCGCCCGCACGTCGGACAGGACGTGTACTGAATTCCTTTCCAGCGAATGTGCAGCGCCGCAAGAATATCATAAGCCACTTTCACTTCGCGCGCCGGGTCGCCGGTGAGCGAGACGCGCAGTGTATCACCGAGGCCCTCTTCTAGGAGCGTCCCGATTCCCAGAGCCGAACGCGCGACTCCCGTGTCGCCCATCCCCGCTTCGGTGACCCCCAAGTGCAACGGATACTTCACGTGCTTGGCCATCTGACGATAGGACTCGATCATCACCCGCACGTCGGTAGATTTGAGCGAAATCACTATCTCTGAGAAATTGTTCTCTTCTAAAATCTCGATCTCGCGCAGCCCCGCTTCGACCATCGCCTCGGGAGTTGCCCCTTCGTATTTGATCAAGAGGTCTTTGGGCAGCGATCCTGAATTGACCCCGATTCGGATGGGGATGCCCCGATCTTTAGCAGCTTTCACGACCTGCTCGATCTTGGCGCGCTCGGTGATGTTCCCCGGATTCAGCCTCAGTTTATCTACCCCTTGTTCTATGGCTTTCAGCGCCAGACGATGATCGAAGTGAATATCGGCGACCAACGGAATCTGGATGCGCTTCTTGATCTCGGCGAGCTGATCGGCCGCGTCCATATTCAAAACCGCGACGCGCACGATCTCACAGCCGGCTTGCTCCAATCTGTGAATCTGTCTCACGGTCGCCTCGACGTCGCGCGTGTCGGTGGTGGTCATGGACTGCACGAGAATAGAGTTGTTCCCGCCCATCTTGAGCGGGCCAATACTCACTTCTTTAGAGAGTCTACGCTGAATGGGAACGATCATAGCAAATCTTTCAATAGATCAATGCGCCGCAGCATCCCCACTAAGATACCGTCCCGGTTGACCACAGGCAACGCTTTGAGATTTTTTCGAATGAGAAGATCTGCAGCGGTCAGATCGTCTTCATCCTCTTCGATCTTAATGGCGTCGCTCGTCATATAGAACTCGATGCGGTCGTTCTCGATCTCGCGCAACTTTTGCGAGAATCGGTTCATATCGGCAAAGAACGCCGTCCCATAGAGCAGCTCAAAATATCCGGGCATCGCTCCCTCAATAATATCACGTTCGGAGACGATCCCCAAGATCCGCCCCTCTTCATCCACGACGGGCACGCTGGTCAGCCCGCTCCGCTCGAAGAGCAAAATCAGTTCTTTCACGGTGATCCCCGGCTCGACCGCCGTCAGATCCCGCGTCATGATCTCTTTGACTTTCACAGTCTCTCCACCGTAATGCGGCTCATGACAGATTCGATCTGAGCGCGGTCGGTTACGATCAGCCCTTCGCTCTCCGCGCTGGCCGTCGCCGCGGCCATGCCAAAGCGCGCCGCCTCCAAGAGCGAAGCCCCTCGAATCAACGCGCTGATCATCCCCGCTAAGAGAGCATCTTCAGCTCCTAACAGATTCTTAAAGCAGACATCGTGAGCCTCGAGATCCCAGATGTCCTCGGAGGTGACCAAGACATCGTGCGTGATCTTGTGGGAGACGAGCAGTGCTCCTACCCCGCGCTCGCGCACGAAATAGCCCCCCGTGCGGGCGATCTGAGAGGCGTCTGTTAGGGCATAGCCGTCTATCTGACGCAGCTGGCGCGTGTCCGGCTTGACCAGCCACGGCTGTGTGGCTAATGCGAGAGAGAGCGGTTCACCTGCAGCGTTGATGATGACTTTCGCCCCGTGTTTGTGTGCCAGTCTGCTCAGCTCTTGGTAGAAGTGCGCGGGGACGCCCGGCGGCAGCGTCCCTCCCAGAAAGACATAGCGGGCTCGCGGCAGAACGCGCTTGTACTGTGCGAAAAATCGCTGCAACGCCTGCGGAGTTACCGTAGGACCTATTTCAGAGATCTGAACAGGACGCTGCTCGCTCCCCTTTTCTAATAGTGTGACGTTGGTGCGGGTCTCGCCCTCAGCCCAAATGAAGCTTGTGGTGATATTCTCTTCGCGGACGCGGCGCTCCAGTGCGCGCCCCGTCTCACCGGCGACAAACCCCATCGCGACGTTTTCGATCCCCATCTTGGCCAAGAAGATCGAGACGTTGATCCCCTTTCCTCCGGCGCTCAAATATGAGCGCGTCGCGCGCGTCAGCGGCGCCTCGCCTTGCAGATCGAGTCTGTCTATCCAATAGATCTTATCAATAGCCGGATTGGGGGTCACGGTGAGAATCACAGGGAGATCACCTCAGGTCAAACACGAACGGTTACTCTCTCCCTGCAAGGGAGAGGGAGAGAGTGAGGGCGTGAAATCACTTCGCCCATCAGCCCGGCCACCGAAGCATCCGTCACTCTTAGAGAGACAAGCTCGCCCACCAGATCTTCTGTAGCAGAAAAAACAACGGTCTTGTGATCGCGGGTCTTCCCCATAAAAAATTCCTCTTGGCGCGCCGGGCCTTCGACCAAGACTTCTGCGATCTCGCCGATGCGCCTGCAGTTCTCTTCGTGTGTGATCTGCTTCTGTAGCTCTAGCAAGATTTCTAAGCGCCGTTGCTTCTCTTCAGAGGGGACCGTATCTCTGTGCTTGTAGAAGGCGATCGTGCCGGGCCGGGGCGAGTATTTGAAGATAAATGCGCCGCCGAAGCGCGCCTTCTTCACTAAGTCTATAGTCTCTTGAAAATCTGCTTCGGTCTCGGTGGGGAAGCCGACGATAATATCCGTCGTAATATTGACACCGGGGACGTGCTCTTTGAGACTGCGCACCAACTCTAAAAAACGCTCTTTCGTATAGCCGCGGCGCATATCTTCTAGAACTCTATTGCTACCCGATTGCACCGCGATATGTAAATGCTCACAGATGTTGTTCTCTTCCCCCATGACGGCGATCACATCATCTGTAATATCTTGGGGATGAGAACTGGTGAACCGAATTCGAGAGATGGGGATCTCCGTGAGCGCCCGGAGCAAGTGAGCAAAGTTGATCTCTGGATTCTGCAAGTCTTTTCCGTAAGAATCTACATTTTGACCGAGCAACTGCACTTCTAGATAATTCTTTTCAGCCAGAGCGCTCACTTCAGAGAGAATATCGCCGGGGGGGCGGCTGCGCAGCAGCCCTGTCGTGTACGGTACAATACAAAACGAGCAGAAATTCGAGCAGCCCTCGGTGATCGTCACTTTGGCTTGGAAGCGGCTGCTGTGAAGATAGGGAAGTTCTTCTAATCTGTCGGGGATCTTATCTACGGCCATCACCCAGCCGGGGCGACCGAGGGCGCGCTCACGGCGAGCCCGTTCGATCAGCTGGGGAAGTTCTGAGATATTGGAGCTGCCGAAGACAAAATCAATTCCGGGGCTTTTGCGAAAGAGTCTTTCTTTGAGCGCTTGTGCGACGCAGCCGCCCACGCCTAAGAGTAGCCGAGCATTCTCTTCTTTGAGCATGGCGATCTTGCCCGCTTCGGAGTAGAGTTTATCTACGGGTTTTTCGCGCACCATGCACGTATTAAAGAGCACGATATCGGCTTGGGCCAGATCGTGCGCAGGCTGATAGCCTGCCTCTGTCAGCACGCCGGCCATGCCCTCGGACTTGTGCTCGTTCATCTGGCATCCCCAGGTGAAGATATAGAAGCGTCCTTTGTTCATGGCTTTAACTATAGCAAAGGGCGCGGGCTTGCTCAAGGCAGAGTGAAGCAAAGTTTGCCCTTCGCACTGATTTTCTCTACAATAAAAACAGAGTATTTTGCTCGGAATTTATTTATGAAAGTCACCCGCAAGAGCGACTACGGTCTGCGAGCGCTCTACACGCTCGCGCGACACTATGATAACACACCGGTCTCCATTGGCCAACTGGCCAGTGAACACCGCATACCAGAGCCCTTTCTGGAGAAGATCATGCAAGAGCTTCGCGACAAAGGCTTCGTCGAGGCTGCTCACGGCCGTGGCGGCGGCTATCGCCTCAAGAAACGCCCCGCTCAAATCACGCTTCGCGAGGTCGTCCGCGCCCTCGACGGCCCGATTGCCCTCGTCACGTGCTTAGACCCCGGACTCAAATGCGCTATCGAACTCAAATGCCCGACTAGCTCCGTCTGGGAGATCATCAATGCCCAATTGGAAGAATATCTGGCTTCGCTCACTCTGGAGGACATTATCCAAAAATCCCAGACGGTGAAAGCAGGGGCAGGGTAACCCTGCTCCTACAAAACAAAAAATGAATCTACATCAAGAGCTCCATAAAGCCCTGACCAACGTTGAGATCCCCAGAGCTCACTCTTCGTTAAGCGAACTCGTGGAAGAGATGACCGTAGAGAACGGGCGCGTCTCGATAAGAGTGAAGCTGCTGCCCGCCTATGCGTCGAAATCTCAATTGCGCGCTTGGGCTGAGCAAGCAGCGCGCTCCGTTCCCGGTGTCACTGCGGTCGAAGTCTCTTTTGCCCAGACCCAAGCCGCACCGCCGCGCCGCCAACCCCAAACTCCTCATCCTACCAAACAGCTAGAGTTTCCCCAGATCAAAAATATCATCGCCGTCTTCAGCGGCAAGGGGGGGGTGGGCAAGAGCACCGTCAGCGTGAATGTGGCTGCGGCGCTGGCGCAGCAGGGCGCGCGCGTCGGGCTCTTCGATGCTGATGTGCACGGGCCGAATATCCCCAATCTCTTAGGGCTGGCCGAGCAGCCCAAAGTCCAAGACGGAAAACTTCTGCCCCTCTACAAGCACGGCCTCTATGCGATGTCCATCGGGCTCTTAGTCGGCAGCGGCGATCCGCTCATCTGGCGCGGCCCGATGATCTCCAAGGCGATCAACGAGCTGCTCGACACGACCGCGTGGCCCGATTTGGATTATCTGATCTTGGATCTGCCACCGGGAACCGGCGACGCGCAGCTGGGTCTGGCGCAAGATCTGAAACTGAGCGGAGCACTTGCTGTGACGACCCCACAAGAGGTTGCCCTCAGCGATGTGCGCCGCGGACTCTCGGCATTTCAGAAGTTTGGCATCCCGATTTTGGGTCTCATTGAGAATATGGCGTATTACCTCTGTCCGAAGTGTGGGCATCGGGAGTATATCTTCGGGCGAGGCGGCGGCGAGGCCGAGGCGCGCAAACAGAGTATCCCGTTATTGGCGCAGATCCCGCTTGATCCGAAGCTGCGCGAGGGCGGCGACGCGGGCGTGCCTATCGTAGTCGCTGAGCCTACTTCTCCAACGGCACTGGAGTTCAAAAAGATCGCCGAAGCGCTAGATAATTTTCAGAAGGAGCGTGAAAAGTTATGACCCCCGAAGAGATTCGTGAGTTGATCCGTGAGAACGTCTTCGACCCGGAGCTGGGCTACAACGTTGTCGATTTAGGACTGCTCTACGATGTCGAAGTACGCGATGAGAAAAACGTGCGCGTGGAGATGACGCTGACGACCGTAGGCTGCCCGCTCTACGACGTTATGCAACAAGACGTGGAGCGCACGATTAAGACGCGCTACGGCGACGATGTCCATGTCGGCGTTGAGTTCGTCTTCGATCCCCCTTGGAATCCAGAGATGATGTCCGAAGAGATTCGCGCCGAGATGGGGTTTATCTAGTGAAGTGACTGGTGAACGGCTCGGCTAGAGAGTATGTCTCTCTGTATCTACTGTCAACAGAGAACGGGCAAGCGCGCCTGCCCGGCGTTGGGGGGCCTGATCTGCCCCGTCTGTTGTGGCCAACACCGCGGCGTTGAGATCAACTGCCCTGTCAGTTGCAAGTACTTCAAAACCCACGAAAGCTATCAACGAGCGCGCTTGGGGGAAGAGTTTCATCTGCTCTGGATAAAAGAGACGGAGTCTCTTTATAAAGCGAACAAAGAGCGCGTTTTGGATCTTATCGTCCTGCTGGAGATGCTCATCTATCGGTTCTACCGCGAGCACGCCTTGGGCACAGAGACTGATGTTGCAGAAGCTCTGGAGTTTCTGAAGCGTCGTTTGGGAACGATCGCGATCATCGAGACGACCGGCACGGCGCTGGGAACCCATCTTTGGAAGGGTTTGGAGGAGCGTTTGCAGCAAGAGCCCTTATCGCAGACAGAAGCGCTAGAAGCGGTCGAGAAGAGCTTGCAGATTTTGCAGATCTTCTCCGATGCGGCCCAGCCGAGACGATATCTACACGGACTGCTGGGCCACGTCGAACGCCATTTTAAGCTGCCCCCGGAGCTGAAAGAGAGCCCTCAACTGATCGCTACTCCGCAGATCATCACTCCGGGTTCTTAGAGTTCGGGCATGGCAGATCGCCCCCTCAGACTGTTATAATATTTTTCAGATAGATCACTATTATTAGGAGGAACTCAAGAGATGCAAACGGTAGAAATAAAAACAGCAGTTGTGGAGACCGGCAGCGCCGCCGGTATTGTTTGGGATCTGCGCGATCTTTATGAAAATTTAGACGACCCGGCGCTCTCCCAAGACCTAGCCGAAGCGCTGGCGAAAGCTCAGCGCTTCGAGCAACGCTATCGCGGCCATTTAGCGAAAGAAATATCTTCACCGGAACTCTATAGCGCGCTCACGGAATTAGAGCGCATCTATGAACAGATGGATAAACCCCTGCACTACGCAGGACTGTTGCATGCGCAAGATACGCAGAACCCGCGCCATGGCGCGCTCTTGCAGTTCGCGCAAGAGCACAATACCCAGATTCGTCAACACCTGCTCTTCTTTGAACTCGAATGGATGGATCTCCCCGATGCGAAAGCCCAAAAATATATCCAAGCGCCGGAGTTGGAGCGCTATCGTCACTATCTGGAGAGGGTCCGGCTCTTCAAACCCCATAAGCTCTCCGAGCCGGAAGAGAAGCTCTTAGATCTCAAAGCGAACACCGGCGCGCGCGCCTTTCAGCGGCTCTTCAGCGAGCAGGTCGCGGGCATGACGATTAAGTTAGGGCGGGGCAAGCGCGCACAGACTGTCAATTTAGATCGGGCTTTGGCGCTGCTCCACGATCCCGATCGTAAAGCGCGCCGGGGCGCGGCCCAAGCGGTCACCAGCGCTCTCAAGAGCAACGAGCGCATACTGACTTATATCTTTAATACGCTCGTCTTCGATCACAAAGTCAATGACGGCTTGAGAAGATTTCCCACGCCGATGGCTTCACGTCATCTGGCCAATGAGATCGAGCCGCAGACGGTAGATGCCCTGATGACCGCTTGTGAGCGGGGACAGGAGATCGTTCGCCGGTACTACGCTTTGAAGAGAAGACTTTTGAAGCTGCGCACGCTCTATGACTACGATCGCTATGCTCCGCTATTCTCAGATCTGCCCACGTGCGCGTGGGGTGAGGCGAAGCGCGTGGTCTTGGAGGCTTATACGGATTTTTCGCCGCAGACAGGCGCAATCGTCCGAGAGTTTTTCGACAAAACTTGGATAGATGCCGAAGTGCGCCTGGGCAAGACCGGAGGGGCCTTCAGTGCGTCCACCGTTCCCAGTGCGCATCCGTATATCTTGATGAACTACACAGATCGTCTGCGCGACGCGATGACGTTGGCGCATGAGCTGGGTCACGGGGTTCATCAGTATCTCTCTCGAAGAGTGGGCTATCTCCAGTATGATACGCCGCTCACGACCGCGGAGATGGCCAGCACCTTCGGCGAGATTCTCACGTTCCGAAGATTATTAAAAGAGACGCCCGACGCGCGCACGCGGCTCGCCCTGATCTGTGGCAAGATCGAAGATTCTTTTGCGACGATCTTCAGACAGATTGTCCTGACGCGCTTTGAACAGAGACTTCACGAGGCGCGGCGAACCCAAGGAGAACTGACCGCCGCGCAGATCAGCCCTCTATGGCTGGAGGCCAATCGCGCGATGTTCGGCGACTCCGTAAAGATGACGGACGACTACGGCTGGTGGTGGCTCTATATCGGGCATTTCATTCACGTGCCGTTCTATTGTTATGCGTATGCGTTTGGCGAGCTTTTAGTGCTGGCGCTCTATCAAAAATATCTGAGCGAGGGAGAGGCTTTTGTTCCTAAGTATTTGGAAGTGCTCTCCGCAGGAGGCTCGGAGAGCCCGCCGAAGCTGCTCGCCCCTTTGGGAGTGAATATCAACGATCCAAACTTTTGGCAGACGGGGCTGGAATTTCTGCGGGGCCTGGTGCGCGAGGCGCAGGAGCTGGCTGAGCAAGTCTAGATCTCTCCCAGCTTATATCCAAACCCGCGCACCGTGAGAATAATCTTTGGGTCTTCGGCGTCTTTCTCTAGTTTGTTGCGCAGCAGATAGATATATTTCTTCACGTCTTCAGAAGACGCATAGGGATTGTCTTGCCAGATGGCGTCAATGATCTCGCGGTGCGAGAAGACTTTTCCGGGGCGCGAGGCCAAGAGCTTCAATAGATCGTATTCTTTCGGAGAGAGTTCAATCGTCTCTCCCTGCAGACGGACTTCTTTGCGCTCGTCGTCAATCTGCAGCACCCCAAGCTGAATATAGGGCGACTGGCTCACACGACGCATCACGGCCTCTAAACGCGCTTCTACTTCGCGCAGGTCGAAGGGTTTTGTAATATAATCGTCTGCGCCGGTCGAGAAGCCCCGGACTTTGTCGTCGGTCGAGTCTTTCGCTGTGACCATAATGACGGGGATCTTGACGCCGCTCTCGCGCAACTTCTGTAAGACTGCCCAGCCGTCGAGCTTGGGCATCATTACATCGAGCAAGAGCACTTCGGGCTTCTGCTCTTCACATTTCTCCAAAGCCTCTTGACCGTTGAGCGCGCCGACGACTTGGTGTCCCTTAGACTCTAGGTATTTTTTCAACAGATGAAGCGAATTGGCATCGTCTTCAGCGATGAGAACGCGCATGGCGAACCTCCTCTAGAGAATCAGAATCGAGCTGGGGTTCCAAGGGGAACGCGACCGAAAAGCGACTGCCCTGCCCCAGATCGCTCTCCACCCAGACGCGCCCATGATGCATCTCTACGTACTTTTTCACGATGGCCAACCCAAGACCTACGCCCTGGGACTCTCGCGTGCTCGAGCCATCGAGCTGCGTGAACGGCTCGAAGATGCGCGCGCGTTCATGAGCGGGAATCCCCAGTCCCGTATCGGATACCGTCAGAATATACTCGTGATTGTGAACCCGACCCACAACAGCGATCTTTCCTCGTTCTGTGTACTTGATCGCATTGCTCAAGAGATTGAGCAAGATCTGTTTGAGCTTCGTGCTGTCGGCGTGGAGCACGCAAGATTCGACATCGGATTCTATCGGCAAATTCTTATGGCGCGCGAGCGCGCTCACGGATTTGATAGTCTCTTCTGCGATGACTGAGAGATCCGCGGCTTCGAAGTAAGGGCGATCTTCGCCAGCTTCGATCTTGGAGAATTTTAAGATATTGTCTATCAGTTCTAACAAGTGATCGCCGGAGTTCAGAATATTTTGCAGGTCTTCGTGCTGCGCTGCCGTGATCGGCCCGTCAACGCCCTCGAGCAAGAGCTGCGAATACCCCCGGATCGCGTGCAGCGGCGTTTTGAGCTCATGACTCATCACCGCGAGAAAATCGGACTTGGCACGATTGGCCTTTCTCAGCGCAACGTTGATCTCTTCGAGCTCTTTCTTGCGCTCGGCGATGACGTCGGCCATCTGATTGAACTCCTGAGCGAGCGTCTCCAGCTCGTCACCGCTGCGGACAGAAGCGCGTGCGCCGGGGTCGCGCTTGAAGCGCTTGAGCGCCGCCGCGAGCCCTTCCACAGGGCCGAGGATCATCTTATAGAACGTGAACGCAATGACCAGCCCTAGGAGCACATAGCCCAAGACAATCAGTGCGATCATGGTCATCTCGCGTCGGATCTGCGCTTGCACCGAGACCATGTTGATACCAAACTGCAAGAGCGAGGACGTTTCGATTTGGGTTCCTGATAGCACATCGAACACCGCTACTGGCCGCGTGTAACTGAGTTTCAATATATGAAAATTCCCCAGACGATGCTTTTGCTGAGAGACCCCCGGAGGTGGAGGTTCTTTGAAGAAGAACAACGATTGTAACTCGCTATTGTCGGAGATCTCGTCGCTGTGTACGAGACAAACGGGAGTGCCTCCAACGGTAACGTGAAGAACGAGAAGTTCCGGCTGATCGCGAAGCAGACTACGGCAATACTCTGCTCGCTGTTTCGGGGTCAGCAATCTCAACAGGGTTTCGCTTTCAAAGCTGGCTAACCACCCCTTGGCCGCTGTCTCCCAACGGAGGTTCAGCTGTTCCTCTAATGCGTTAGAGAATCTCATGAGCGAGAGCGCGCCCAAGGGGAGTGCCACTAAGAGCGTAAACCCCACCAGGGTGAAGACAAATTTATATCGCAAGCTCAAGCGTAACGGTCGCATCGGCTTTCAGTCTAGCGCGTGCTTTGGAATTCGTCAATAGCAATGGTCACGGAATTTCCACCGGATTTCTATGTCTTTGGCACAGAGAATGGGGTAGAATCGGGCTGCAAAGCCCACTCTCTTCTGTACAAAGGGGCTTGGGACGCCGAGTGCCTAAGCTACGAATCTAGCGGGAAGCGCACGGGTTTTGCCTCTCTGGGGGTTTGCCCGACCTCCTCCCCAACGAGAGGATTTTTCCCGACGCTTCTTCTAAAGTACGTCGGAGCCAAGCCCCTCCTTCCCCTCCCCAGCGCGACGGCTATTGACGAGCTCATGACAAAGGCTTATCATAAAGAACGGATGGCTCGACTTCGGTGTTGGCTTTGCGGGGTTTTGGGTATCGGCGCAATAGTGAGTCTCTCGTTTGCGTCCGTGGCACAAGGCTGCTCGATCAGTGAGAGCGCCGCGGGGCTCTGCGCCGATGGCTTGCTCTTTCAGTGGAGCATCGGAACAGAAGAGAGAGCGCCTGTGCTGACCGTGGCGCGGCTCGAGCCGCCGCGCATCTCTGTGCCCGATCTTCCAGACTTGCATCTGGCGCAGCTCCTACGCTCCGATCGCACCGACGAAGAAGTAGAAGCCCCGTCGCTGCTGTGGGAGTTCGGCACCGTAGGAGAACTCGAAGCGCGCCTGCAAGATCTCGACGAGTTAATACGCACACTTCTCGAAGATTTTTTCAGAGAGCAAGGAACCCGCTCGCTGCGCGAGCTGACGGTGATCTTTAATTTAGACGGCCCCACGTTGCTGCCTCTGCCTACCCAGTTAGAAGGGCGAAGCTCTCTCCGGCTCGATGAGCGCTGGCGGCTCTTACTCAATCGTGCTACGGTGACGCTGCGCACGGAGTTAGGTCCCGGACAGTTACTGGGCGAGATCGAATTAGATCCCCAGACCCTGCAAGTCAGTAAAGAGAAGATCGCGCTCGAAGTCTCCTTGGGGGCGACGGCGCTCTCTGGGGTCACTACTTTCGAGCGTGGCCTAGGATTGACTCATCAGATCTATACGATCCGCGCTCAAGTGGGCGGTGTGCAACTGACGGGGCAGGCGACGTTCAGTCCGGCTTTCCAAGAATTTAAGATCGGGGCGAGCATCGCCGGGCTGGCGCTCACCGGAAGCTCGGTGATCGGCCCCGGCGGGATCACCACGCAGAGTCTCTTTATTGAGATCCCCATTAAGGGACGCTAGCGTCCCCAATTTAATGCTCTCAGAGGCGCGAGAAAATCCGTATCGAAGACAACGAGCCGTGTGTACTGAGAAGCTCTGCGCATAACCAACGTAGCGTTGCCGGCTAAATCTCCAACGAGATCGCCATCGGTCAAGATTTGCGCAGGGCGTCGGGCGACCGCACGCAAGGAGTGATCGGCAGAGAAGATCAGGGGTCGCACGCCCAAACGATGAGCGCAGAGAGGCGTGATGAGCAGGGCTTCCATCGTTGGTTCTATAATAGGACCTCCAGCCGAGAGCGCATAAGCCGTCGAGCCCGTCGGCGTGGCGATCAAAACCCCGTCACCCGAATAGCTCGCGATCGGCTTTTCGTTCAGAAAGAGCTCGATCTCCGTATGGGCGTTGGCTTGCGCGTGTACGATGGCGATCTCATTGAGGGCGCTGGGGAGGGGCAGTTCGTGAACGGCCCCTACGGCTTCCAAGCGCAGGCGCTTTTGAATATACGGCTCTTCAGAGAGCAAGCGCGTGAGAGCCCTCTCTAAGTGGGCTTCAGAAACCGACGTCAAGA
This sequence comes from Candidatus Acetothermia bacterium, assembly GCA_022683945.1. Classification (GTDB taxonomy): domain Bacteria; phylum Bipolaricaulota; class Bipolaricaulia; order RBG-16-55-9; family DRXL01; genus SKYB132. The sequence goes on from JAJHSH010000014.1 coordinate 27,213, forward strand.
AGCCCAAGCCGCCCAGATTGACCCCCAAGACAGGGCAATCGTCTTCAAGAGCGCAGCGGGCCCCTTTGAGCAGCGTGCCATCGCCTCCTAAAGTCAGTACAAGATCGAAGTCTCTCTCTAAGAGCGGGCTGTGATCAATGCCTGCACGGACGACGATCACGATGTTATGAGCTTCACCCCAAGCGCGCAGACGCTCCATTACGGACTCGCTTTGGGGCTTGCTGAAGTTGGCGATCGCTAAAATTTTTCTGAGCTTCACAGTCTCATTCTAAGAGGGCCAGAGAGAGCTGTCAACAATAGGGGTCAGCCGTGGGAGAGGTGCTGCCATTTGCAGATCCAGCGCTCGAGGATATCTATGAGAATATAAAAGAGAAGACCCAGCAATCCCATCGCTAAGATGCCCGCAAACATAGAGTCATAAGCTAAGAGCCGCCACTGGCGCGCGATGTACATCCAGAGCCCGTATTGCGCTGCAAACGCTTCGGTCAGCGCCAGCGCCATAATGGCCATGCCCACGGAGATGCGCAGCGTGGAGAGGATCGCGGGCAGACTCGCCGGGATCACTACGTGTTTATAGATCTGCCACTTGTTCACCCCCGTGCTCGCGACGGAGAGTATATGGCTCTTGGAGATGGCCTTCGCAGCATCGCGAGCCGAGATCAGGATCTGAAAGACGAGAATGAGCGTGATCAAGCCGATCTTGGGCGCGTCATAGATGCCCAAAAAGACAAACAATAGAGGCAGAAAGACGACTTTGGGGATGGGGTAGCTCAGATAGATGGACGGACTGAAGATCTGGTCTAATTTTCGTTCGTGGCCGATGACCAACCCCAAGGGCACGGCGATGACCAAAGCCAACAAGATTCCCGCCAGCACGCGATAGCCGCTGGCGAAGAAGTGCTGCGCGAGCGCCACCCAGTCTTCGATCAGAATCTGGAGAGCTTTTTCCGGCGAGGGGAGCGCAAAGGCTTTGAACGGCTCGTCGGCAAAGATCATCTGAATCAGCCAACTGCCCGTCCACCACAGGCCAAAGAAGAGCACGATCCCCAAGAGATACCCAAACAGATACGGATGTCGTTCTCTCATCTCTACGGGCGAGCACCTCCTTTGACTGCTTCGAGCGCTTGTCGGACTTCGCGGACTTTGTCATAAAACTCAGGGCTGGTGCGCGAGCTGCCCACGCACGTATTAGCAATAATCGCTTTAATCTTAGCAGGTTTATCTGTCAAGATAATAATGCGCTCTCCGAGAAAGACAGCTTCTTGGAGGTCGTGCGTTACGATAATTTGAGTGAATTTTCGTTCCTGCCAGAGTTGCAAGAGCAGCTCTTGGATGCGCTCACGGGTGAAGGCGTCGAGCGAAGCTAGGGGCTCGTCCATGAGTAAAGCTTTAGGATGGATAGAGAGCGCTCGCGCGAGCGCGACGCGCTGGCGCTCGCCTCCGGAGAGATGCAAGGGATAGCGATCATAAAGTCCCTGTAGCCCTAATTTGTCCAACAACGGCTTGACTTGCAAGATCTGTTGCTCGATGAGTTCATTGGCCTGTGCGATCTGGCGCGGCATCGTAAAGAGATCGTAGAACCAACGCGCGAGGAGCCCGATCGTCAAGGGCACGAGCGTGGGTAATAACCCCCAACGGCGCCAATCCCCCCAGAGCAGCTCGTCCCAGGGAGCCTGGGGGCGGAGCGCTAACGCCTTTTGGATCTCGCTTCCATAGAATCCAGCGTTGATCGTCCAGAGCGCCAGCGCAAAGAGATAGATCGCCGCCGAGAAGGGTCTTTCGAGATAGAAGCGCTGTCCGGCGGCCCACAGGCCCGTCAGCACGAGTAATAGATAGCCGAGCCAAACGGACTTTTTGCGCTTTTGCAGTTCGCGGGCGATCTCTTGGGGAGGCGCTTGGCTCTCGAGCGTCGTCGGCCTCCCACCCAGATCGAGCGCCAAGCTGGCGTTCTTCCAGACGGTCTTCCAGGGGAGAAGTCCCAAATCTTGCAAGATAATAGCGACGTCGCGGCGCGGGCCGACCACCGGGTCGGAGTCGAGCAAGACTTGGCCGGCCGTAGGGGAAGCAAGCCCACAGATCATATAGAGCAAGCTGGTCTTGCCGCACCCGGAAGGCCCCAGTAAAACAATGCTCTCCCCGGAAGCAATCTCTAAGTCAATTTGCTCGATGACCGGAACGATCTGGCGGTCATTGCGATAGTCCAAGCGCAGACCGTCAAGTTTAATCATTTTTGCCCTCTCCCTCCCAGGGATAGTGAAGTGATAGGGATAGGGTGAGGGTCAAGACCCCAGATAGCGAAAATCTACGGAAGCTTCAAAAGCAATGCGCTCACGGATATAGCGCTTCCCCAATGCCCATTCGACTTGGGCGTCGAACTCTTCTTTTTTCAAGGCTCTGGGCGCCGGGAAGTGGGGAATTCTTAGTTTTTCTTGCCAGCCTGCAGGGAACTGCAACTCTTGGCCCTTTAAGTCGGGGAAGCAAATATCTATGGCGGCTCTGATCAGCGTAGTGATAATAAAGTCGCGTGAGCTGGTGTTCAGCGTGTTGATCGATTCGCGCAGGGCCGCGAAAAATCTGTTGATCTGAGCGCCGCGCTCGTCGAGGACGGCTCTGCGAAAGAGAATGACGCTGGGCGGAGTACGCACCGACTGATAGTCGGCGAGGGCGATCATCCCCATCTGATTGGCCTCGGCGGTGATCTCGGTGAGCGTCGCATGTGGTTCGGGGAGGACGCCAACGGGGACGCCCGGCGAACCGGCCCCTAAAAACTGCGCAATCTGTTGAATACGATCATAATCTTCTATGCCGGTGTAGTAGCGATCGAGATCGCCTGAGCGCACGCCCTTGGCGAGCAATAACTGATCGGTCATATACTCCATATCCGACGGTTGGATGAGCGCGATCTGTCGCCTGGGCCCGGCTTTGATCACGTCATCGAGCGTTTTGTAATTGCTGAATCTGTGAGTCAAAAGAGCAACGGTGCGCACGATATTGTTCCCGCTGCGCGGGTTGGGGGCGGGCTCGAAGAGGGTGCTCACGATGGCTGAGGGTACCCGTCGCCCCAGAAGCACCAAGGCGCTGATAAGATCTACGGCGAGCGCGTCGAGCTGGCCGCCGCTGAAGGCCGCATTGCGCTCCAGAGTGTTGCCGCCGCAGACGAGTTCAACGGGGATGCCGTGCTTGGTAAAAAGATTACGATCGAGCGCAAAAGCGAGCGTCACGACGTCTTGGGCGGGCATGAGGCTGAGCCTGAGGGGACGCGTCTGAGTTTGTCGCCCCTGAGTTCTCAGCGTTGTTCCGAGCCAGATGCTACTGAGCCCCAGCCCGGCGAATTTGATAAAGCCTCGTCGGTTTAGTCTTGGTGATAGAATACGAACCACCCCTCGTTGAAAATTTAGGCCCCTATTATACTAAGTCGGTCTCGGCCTTTCATCTTTCGTGCTGCTCGGCGGCTGAAGCCGCGAGCGGAGACTCTCAGCCCGCGCCAGCGGGCTTTGTAGGGGCCGGGCGACTCAAAGACCGATCCCATCGGCGTTTTCTCGCCGAGAGATTGACAGCGATCCCCAAGACAGGCTAAACTAGAAGTCGTGAGGCTCACGTTTCACGGTGCGGCCAAGACCGTCACAGGCTCTTGTGCTCTCTTACAGATCGGCAAGCTGCATATCTTGGTCGACTGTGGACTCTATCAGGGGGCCGAAGAGAGCCGCAACAGACTGCCTTTTGGATTCCCCCCGCGACAGATAGATTATCTATTGCTGACGCACGCCCATCTTGATCACTGTGGGCTGATCCCCCGTCTCGTCCGAGAAGGGTTCACCGGGGAGATCATCAGCACCGAGCCGACGCGCGACCTGACACGCTTATTATTATTAGATAGCGCACAGCTTCAAGAAGAAGAGAGCGACGTGCTCAATCGCAAAGAGCGGCGCCGCGAAGGAGCGGAGATCGTCAAACCCCTCTATGATATAGAAGACGCGCTGGCGGCCATGGGGCAGTTCGCTAAGCCTGTCGTCTATAACAAAGCTATAAATCTAACGAAGGGCGTGACGATAGAGTTCCGCGACGCTGGGCATATTTTAGGAGCAGCGTATTTGCAGCTCAGAGTTACAGAGGGGCGTCAGAAGCCCAAAAGACTGCTCTTCTCCGGGGACATCGGCAACCGAGAGAAGCTGCTCATCCCCGATCCCGTCGAGCCCGGCCCCGCCGATATCGTCATCTTAGAAGCGACCTATGGCGACCGGGAGCACCGCTCGATGCGCGAGACGATCAGCGAACTCAAACAAGCGATCGTGATGACCTTTGCGCGCGGCGGCAACGTCCTGCTGCCGAGTTTGGCTCTGGAGAGAACGCAAGAATTGCTCGCCGTGCTCTTTCAGCTCTATCGTCGTCATGAGCTGCCCCCCTGTCAGATCTTCTTAGACAGCCCGCTAGCTATTTCCGTCACACGCACCTTCAGGCGATACGGGGAGTATCTCAAGCCCGACGAAGCACGTCATTTGCTCCATAGCCCCAACCCCTTTGATTTTCCCGCCTTGCGTTTTGTGCGTTCGCCCGAACAGTCGCGCGCGATTAATGCCATTCAGAGCCATGCGATTATTATCGCCGGGGGCGGCATGTGCAACGGCGGGCGGATCTTGCACCATCTGAAGCATCAGCTCTGGCGGCCGGAGTGCAGTCTGGTCTTCACGGGCTTCCAGGCCGAGGGGACGCTCGGCCGAAGATTGATCGAGGGCGCACGAACGGTGCGCATCTTCGGGGAAGAGATTGCCGTCCGGGCCCAGTTGTGGACGATCAACGGTTTTTCGGCTCATGCCGACCGCGCGGGGCTGCTGCGCTTTCTCGGCTCTACGCAAAAGCCCAAGAAGATCTATCTGGTGCACGGAGAGATGCGTTCGCTGGTGGGTTTGCGCAGCGCTATTGGGGAGAAGGCCAAAGTAACAGCCGAGATCGCCGACTGGAAGCAAGCAATAGAATTGTAAAAATCTGCTGGAAGCACAGAGAACGCTTTCTCTCTAGAGATTCGACAGCAGCCTTGACCCAAAAAAGCGATTATGCTAATATTAGCATAGCTCTAAGACTAAGAGATAATCTCTGAAAAAGGCAAACCCTGTCGAAAGGAAGGGGGCGCAAAGCCACGGGCCCCTGTCTCTCAGCCCAAGAGACGAGGCAGCCGGCTGCCAGAGATGGAGAAGCTATCTTGTGTCAAGTGCCGTCCGCCTTGCCCGTTGGCTGATCTCCCCTCTCAAGAGGTGCGAGCGTGGGGAAGATCAATACGATCAGTCTTTTTCCCTCCTCCGCAGGCGATCTTCGAGCAAGGGGACTCTCAGAGCGGCTGCTACTTCCTCTGTGAAGGAGTAGCCATACTGTCGAGTCGGACGGCCGACGGGCGACGGCTGGTGATTGGGATAGGTGGGCCGGGAGATCTTGTTGGGGTAGGGAGTTTTCTTGGGCAGGTGCGCCACGAGTTGAGCGCCCATGCGCTCGCGGAAGTTCGGGCGCAGTATCTGGCGCGAGCCGTGTGTGAGCGCCTAGTGCAGGAGCCTTCGCTTCTTTCAAGCCGACTGCTAATGGCTCTGGCAAGGCAGGTGAAGTCGCTGCGGATGCACTCTCCGCTGGTGGCGGCGGGGTCTGGGGTGCGGGGGCGATTAGCAGCGTTGCTGCTACAGTTGGGAGAGCGGTTTGGGCGGAAGCTCAATGCGGGAGGGCTGCGCATCGAGCTGCAGCTCAGTTGTGAGTTGTTGGGCCAGATGCTCGACAGCCATCGCGCGACGGTGAACAAAGAGCTGATTGAGCTTGAGCAGCGTGGGCTGACTGAGAGAGTTTCGAGACAGATCGTCATTCTGGACGAAGCAGGCTTGAGGAAGTTGGCCGAAAACGTCTGCTGATAAGGTGTTGCGAAAAAGTGTCGCCAAGCCGACAGTCGAACTGTCGCCTAGACGATAGTCGGGCTCTGCGGGACAGTGTATTATGGTTAGGGTGTTCAAAAAACAAAAGGGAACGCTGTTTTTAAGGAGGTCAAGATGAAGCGGCAAAGATTGGCATCAGTTGGGTTGGTAGTAGTGCTAGCGATGGTTGTTGGCGGATGTGCTTTTCTCGAATCTGAGTTGAATACTGGTTTGGATTCCGATCAGGAGCCACGTCTGGGTTTGCGCGAATATGAGCCCATAATTTGGTGAGAGTGGGTATGAGACCCTCGACGAGGCTTATGCGTGGATGGCAAGAATAGTGCCTGGGTTCGGCGGTATATTCTTTGATGAATCTGACGTGCTTAATGTTTACCTGGTGGACCCCAACACGGCTCAAAAGGCTTTACTAATTTTGGAATCTTTGTTTGTCGACCGTTGGGGAGACGAAATCATCCCTCCGGCAAGTACTTGGAAAGTGCTTCAAGGTCGATATGACTTTGTTCAACTCAACGAGTGGCACAACAAGTTAATACATTTCATCTCGAACTCTAATGTAACTATGTCAGACATCGATGAAAGACACAATCGGCTTACCATCGGGGTAAAGGAACTTAAGCCGGTGGTACAGAATCAACAAGTAGTAAGAGAGATTGAAGAGCTAGGTATCCCTCTTGAAGCAATTGCTTTTAAAGAGTATCAAGGTTCGGAGCTCACAGGCAGTCTGCGAGATGATCTGCGAGGTGAACAGAGGCCAGTGATTGGCGGCGTTATCTCCGATGATTGCACACTGGGGTTAGTGGTTAACAGATCTGGAACTCCAGGATTCATAATAAATGCACATTGCACTCCCAGACCTGGTGCTCTAGAAAATCCACGAGCGCCTATCTACCAGCCGTACGGCTATCTGACCAAATATCTCATTGGGCATGAGACCCTCGATCCACAAGGATTTATAGGGACTGGAAGGCGACATCCCAATGGGCCAGAATGGACCTGCAGGCGAGGAGAGCGGTGTCGCTGGAGTGATAGCGCGTTTGTTACACGTAGGTCAGGAGTTGCTTCCAGTCAGGGTATCATAGCTAAGCCAGATCGTTTAAGCATGCCTGGGAACATTTCGTTCAAAATAGCTGGCAGCTGGAGCATTGTTGCATTAATGGCCGGGCCACCTGATGGTACCAGGATAAATAAGGTCGGAGCAAAAACAGGGTGGACGGAAGGAAGGGTGGATGGGACCTGTACCAGAGAATATAGTCTAGGGAACACCAACATACAGCTGCTCTGTCAATATAGAGCAGATTATTACCTTGAACATGGAGATAGTGGCGCGCCGGTCTTCATCATACGTTCTAGTAATCCCAGTACTGTCGCCCTTGTCGGACTTCATTGGGGAAAGGAGAGAATAGGGACGCAAGCCGCTATATTCAGCCCTATGCGAGATGGCGTAATGAGAGATTTGGGCATGGGGGGTGGAATTTGCATCCCAGGTGTTTGTTGACTTTGGAGATACTTTGGTTATTTGAAGCTTTAGACCGACACTTTATAATTGAACTGGCTACTCATGGAGGCGAATATGTTCAATAAGATATCAGCACTTGGCTTGCTGGCCATGCTCATTCTTGTCACTGGATGCACTCTCTTGAATCCCCCCTTGCCACTAGAGGAGAAGACCTACGAGGAGAAGCTGCTCGAAGTAGCCAAGAGGGTTCCCGAATTTGGAGGGTTGTTCTTCAAAGACAACCCAGAGGACAACTACAGGCGTTACCTATGCGTCTACTTGCTGAATCCGGAGAGAAAAGCTGAAGCGGAAGCAGCTATTGAATCCATCTTTGGCAAAGGCTTTATCCCTTTGCGCGGTATACAGATTCTTCAGGGGCAGTATAGCTTCTTACAACTTCAAGAATGGCACGCCAAGATAGTCCAGAAGGGAATCAGAGAAATTACAAGAGCCGTTGTAGATGAAGCCAAGAACCGCCTTGTAGTTTGGTTGGGGTACGGGGAAGCGAAGGACCTAGTACAGCAAGAACTAGATCGCTTGGCCATTCCCCGAGAGGCTGTTATTCTCGTGATCGAGTTTGCTAAGTACACGGAGCTAGATCGATGGCTGGAAATGCCATCTAAAGTCCGAGCCGGCGAGATAGTGAGCTTGAAGCTGAAGGTAAAGAATCGAAGTAACAGTTCTCTTTATATCCCCTTAAAAGTTTTTCCCTATTATAACTTTATCGTGACCCGGTCAGACAACGCAGCAGTGTGGTGTAAGTTCGGAGTAATAACTGACAGGATTAACTGTAATGGAGTTGAGAGGGAGGGGCCTATCGAACCGGTAATCTTGAATGCCCAAGAAGAGTTGGAGTTGACGGCAGCCTGGGATCAACGTGACTGGGAGGACAACTCAGTCTCTCCGGGCACCTATTGGGTGCGTGGCATCTTATATATTGGGGGGTGGCCGGATAGTCCCAAAGACAGAATCGAGACCGAGCCTAAGCCGTTGGTTATCGAACGGTGAGGGGCATACCTTGCCATTCCAAACGAGAAGCCCTCAAGCAACATCCATGAGGAGGAGATTCTATGAACAGCCGCAAAGTTCAACTCGTGTTGGTCGTTCTCGGTGCTGCTGGATTGTCCTTCGCCACGCCAGACAGACCCGCCCAAGCGCAGAGCGCCTCGCTCGCCTACTACGCGGCCCAACTCGGCGGGGGCAGCCTTGCAGCACTCGCGGGTGGCTTGGCCGGAATGCTGGTCGGCGGGCTGAGCGGGGTGCCTGTCGGCGGCGTGGTTGGCTTTCTTGATCCCGCTTGTCGGCAAGAGACGGAAAGCTGCGTCGGGCTGCGAGCGGTTGACGGGGCCTATCTTGGAGCGAAGTTAGGTTTCGGGCTGGGTGTGAGCGTCGGCGCAGCCGTGGGCGTCATCTCTGTAGGTGCGGCCTTTGAGATAGCCGGCGATCCTCAAGGGGCCATGCTCGGAGCCTTGACGGGCAGCTTGGTGGGCATGGTGCTCTTGCTCGATTCCGTCCGCCCCTACTTCCAGTGGCGATGGATTCGGACGGCAGAGGGATGGCGAGGCAGATCGGAATTTACACTGCACAGGCTGCTTCTCAATCCTGTGACGCTGGCAGCACTGGGAGCGACGATCGGCTACAATCTAGGAAAGAAATATTGGGTCGCCAAAGTACCAATCTCTGTGCCGCTCTTTGCGTTACGGTTTTAGTCACGGTGAGGATCGGAAGAGTAATACTAATTTGCTTTGCAGGCGACGCGCAGTGGGTAGAGCTGACAGCGGATTCGGGTAGCGGATTAAGCTGATTTTAGGGTATAATCCGCTTAATCTGCTACCGAAATCTGCTGTCAGTTCTTGATGACATGATCAAGTCAAATCAGTATAAGTGCAGCGATATTGCTGAAAATGGTGACTGGTGTACCATGGGCCAGACGCGGATACCACCAATGGGCAGAGAGACCGTCCGTTCCTACAGAGGCGGAACGCGCGGGTAGCAACGACTGGCATAAATCTTACGCAGCTTGCTGAGCGCGAGGTTTTCTAATTGTCGAACGCGCTCGCGGCTGAGATTGAGGATTCTGCCGATCTCGCTCAGCGTGCGCGGGTGGCGATCTTCGATGCCGTAGCGCAGGCTCAGAATGCGGCGCTCGCGCAAGGGCAGCTCGTCCAGTGCTTCTTTAAGAGTTTCGCACTCTCCAGCTCGGAGGGCTTCTTCTTCCGGCGAGGCGCGCTCACAATGGATCTGATCGAGCGGCGTCTCGTCGCTCTCTTCGTCAGAGGTGCGATCCAGCGAGGGCGGCGCAGGACGCCAGCGCAACAATCGAGTGACCGTTGCGTGAGAAAGCCCCGTCTCTTCCGCGAGCAGGGCAGCGCTCGGCGGGAGTTCGTGATGCTGACGGTGTAAGTCTTCCAATTCGTCGATTTTGTGCAGAGCCGCGAGCAGATAGTCGGGAACGGGCACGGGGCGAATATGTTTCACCAGAGCACGTAGAATGGCTTGCCGAATCCACCAAGTGGCGTAGGTGCTGAATTTGTAGCCCAGTGTAGGATCGAATTTGTTTACAGCCGTGATCAGTCCGATGTTGCCTTCCTGAATGAGGTCCATCAGAGGGACGCCCAGATGACGGTATCGTTGCGCGATACTGATCACTAAGCGCAGATTCGCTGTGATCAGGCGCTCGCGAGCCTCAGGATCGCCTCGGACGACGCGACGGGCTACTTTTTGTTCTTCTTGCGGGCTCAGCAGCGGGTAATGGTGAATCTCATGCAGATAGGCTTCTAAGCCGTCTTCGCCCTGACGTCGTCTCTCATGCGCTGTCCCTATCATAATCATAAAGATCGCCCGCGACGATTCTAGCTTGAAGAGCTCAACGAGACACTGACGGGACTCAGGGGAAGAACTGATAATCGTCAGTCAGGGCGAATCTCCGTGTTCGCCGTCTGTCTCTACTCTCTCACTCTCACTCATGGAAATGGAAATCTCGCTGGCGCTTCGGTAGAATAATTGTGTGAACTAGCCGGGGTACCGAAGCGGCCAAACGGGACGGACTGTAAATCCGTTGGCCTTTGCGCCTACGGGGGTTCAAATCCCTCCCCCGGCACCGTTTGCGTTGGGCGCGATTTTCAGCTATAATGGCGCGTTTTTGGGAGCACCTCTCGCCGGATGCGTCTTGGCCCGCGTAGCTCAGAGGTAGAGCGTTCCCTTGGTAAGGGAAAGGTCACCGGTTCGATTCCAGTCGCGGGCTCCACGGCAGAGTTCGTCTCCGAGTTTGGTATTTGTATTTACAGAGGAGGAGCTATGGCAAAAGCCAAGTTCGAGCGGAAGAAACCGCACGTCAATATCGGCACGATCGGACATATCGATCACGGCAAGACGACGCTCACCGCGGCGATCACCGAGGTTCTCGCGGTGAAGGGACTTTCCAAGGCACGCAGCTATGATGACGTTGCTAAAGCTAGTGCTAAACAGGGCCGCCGCGACGAGACGAAGATTCTGACGATCGCCGTCTCGCACGTAGAATACGAGTCCGAGAAGCGCCACTATGCGCATATCGACTGCCCCGGACACGCGGACTATGTCAAAAATATGATCACCGGCGCGGCGCAGATGGACGGCGCGATCCTCGTCGTCGATGCTACAGAGGGCCCCATGCCCCAGACACGCGAGCACGTGCTGCTCGCCCGTCAAGTCAACGTCCCCTTTATCGTCGTCTTCTTGAATAAAGTGGATCTGGTTGATGACCCTGAATTGATCGATCTGGTCGAGGTGGAGATCCGCGAGCTCCTCACCAAGTATAAATTCCCCGGCGACAAAGTCCCGGTCATTCGCGGCTCGGCGCTGAAAGCTTATAAAAACTCCAAAGACCCCGAAGCGACCAAGCCTATCTGGGAACTGATGAACGCCTGCGATCAATTCATCCCGGAGCCCGTCCGAGATATCGATAGACCCTTCTTGATGCCCATCGAAGACGTCTTCTCGATTAAAGGGCGCGGCACGGTCGTTACGGGGCGCGTCGATCGCGGTCGTATCACCCCCGGTGCTGAAGTCGAGATCGTCGGCCTGCGCCCGCAGTCCCGCAAGACCGTGGCGACCAGCCTGGAAATGTTCAATAAGATCTTGGACGAGAGCCTCCCCGGCGACAACGTGGGTGTGCTCTTGCGCGGCATCGAGAAGGACGAAGTCGAGCGCGGCATGGTGCTGGCGCACCCCGGCTCGATCACCCCGCACACGAAATTTGAAGCCGAAGTCTATGTGCTGAGCAAAGACGAGGGCGGACGCCATAGCCCCTTCTTCTCGGGATATAAGCCGCAGTTCTACTTCCGTACGACCGACGTGACGGGCGTGATTACGCTGTCCCAAGGGATCGAGATGATCATGCCCGGCGACAACGTTCGCATTACGGGCGAACTGATTAGCCATATCGCGATGGAAGAGCAGTTGCGCTTCGCCATCCGCGAGGGCGGCCGCACCGTCGGCGCGGGCGTCGTGACCAAGATCTTAGTCTGAGAGATGAGAGATTAGAAATTAGAGAAGAGGGAGCAGAGCGCGATGCCTCAGGAGCACGTAACGTTGGCTTGTACCGTCTGTCGTCATCGCAACTATCACACGACGAAGAACCCCAAGAACGCGCGGGGCAAGCTCGAACTGAAGAAGTACTGTAAATGGTGTCGCAAGCACACGGCCCACAAAGAGGTCTGATAGAGGCCCGTAGCTCAACTGGCAGAGCAGCCGACTCCAAATCGGCAGGTTGGGGGTTCAAATCCTCCCGGGCCTGCCAGAGAGATCTAGAGATCTTATGAAAGAGCGATTACTAGGCTACTTACGAGAGGTGCGCGGAGAACTGAGCCGGGTTACCTGGCCCGGTCGCGTGGAACTGATCGGACTAACTTCTCTGGTGATTATTATTGTTCTGATCTTGGCGGCCTATATAGGCGTGCTGGATCTGTTCTTTCGCGAAGGGGCTAGGTGGCTTTTGCGATAGGGACGAGCGCAATATGATATGATATGAAGCGTTGGTATGCCCTGCAGACCTATGCCGGCAGCGAGCTGAAAGTTGCCGAGCAATTAGAAGAGCGCGTGCACGAGCTCGCGCTGGAGCGTCGAGTGGATCTCTTCAGAGTGAACGGCGCGGAGATGCGCTTTTTCGCTCCCATCGAAGAGGTGATCACTACCAAAGGGCGACGCGGACGGACGGGAGAGTATCGCGTGCCCTATGAATACGAGTTGAGAATAGAAGCGAACAAGCGCATTCAGAAGGGCGAGATTATCGCGATCAAGCCGCCGCGTTCTATGACTTATGATGCGAACGTGAAGGGCATAGAGACGCTCCAACGCGTCATTGTGGAGATGAGCAATCGCAACGAAGAAGAATTTTTGATTCCGTTGGATAAGCGGGTGCGCCGCGATATTCGCTTGGGACAGAAGCTGCCGCCCGGTGTGCCGCTGACGACAGATTCCGATGCGCACTTCAAAGCCCCTGCGGTGAAGACGACCGTAGTTCATCGCGATCGTGTCAAGCGCATCGAGCTGGAAAAGGGCGAAGAGGGAGAGCGCGTGACGTTGGTCATTCCCGAGAAATATCTGGCGCGCCTCAAAGAGCAGACCGCGCTTAAGAAAGGCGATCTCTTAGAAAGAGAAGACAAGATCGAGTCGCGCGCTTCGGGGCTGGTGAAGATCAAAGAGTACAAAGACAAACGAGTCGTCACGGTGCAGCACATTGAGAAGCGCCGTCTCTTTCCCGGTTATATCTTTGCCCGCATGAATATGTCCCAAGAGCTGTTGCAGCTGCCGGAGGGCCTGAAGTGTCGCTTTGTGGGCCATCCACCGTTGCCCTTAGATGAAGAAGATATGAAGGTCGTCAAGCGCAAAGCGGGCTTGTTGGAGGTGCCCAAGGCCGTCGGCCCGAAGATCGAAGTGGAGTTTGAAGTGGGCGAAGTGGTGGAGATCATCGAAGGTCCGTTCGCAGACTTCACAGGGGCGGTGGTGGAGATCGATAAAGAGCGCGAGATGGCTACGATCATGGTGAAGATCTTCGGGCGCGAGACGCGGGTTGAGCTGTCGTTCGAGAGCATCCAGAAAGTCTAGTCTAAAGGGAGTGTAGATGGCTACTACAGCGAAGAAGAAGCCGGTGGCCGGCGTGGTGAAGCTGCAGTTGCCTGCAGGGCAAGCGACACCGGCGCCGCCGGTCGGCCCGGCGTTGGCAGAGCACAAGATCAATATTGCAGATTTTTGCAAGCGCTTCAACGATGCTACGAAGACCGAAGAGAAGGGTCTGATCATTCCGGCGGTCATTACGGTCTATTCGGATCGTTCGTTCGATTTTGTTCTGAAAAAACCCCCGGCGAGCGAGCTGCTCAAACGGGCCGCGGGAGTGCCTTCAGGCTCCGGGCAGCCCAATACCCAAAAAGTGGGCAAGATCACCCAAGAACAATTAAAGAAGATCGCGGAGATGAAGATGCCCGATATGAACTGTTATGATCTCGAAGCGGCGATGCGCACGCTCACCGGGACGGCCCGCAATATGGGCATTGAGATCGTGGAGAGCTGAAAGAGTATGAAACGGAGCAAACGCTATCAAGAGATGAGAAAGAGGGTAGATCGAGAGCGCTTTTACGCGCTGGCCGAGGGCGTGAAGCTCTTGAAAGAGTGCGCCACCGCCAAGTTCGGGGAGGCCGCTGAAGCGGTCTTCTGTTTGGGGGTTGACCCTAAGAAGAACGAGCACCGCGTTCGCGGAACGGTGACGCTGCCGCACGGCACGGGCAAGAGCGTCAAAGTTTTGGCGTTCGCCAAGGGCGAGAAGCTGAAAGAAGCGCAAGAGGCCGGGGCGGACTACGCCGGAGGGGAAGATTTGGTCAAGAGGATCGAAGAGGGCTGGATGGATTTCGATAGAGTCGTCGCGACCCCCGATATGATGAGCGTCGTGAGCAAACTGGGCAAGATATTAGGCCCGCGGGGACTGATGCCCAGCCCCAAAGCCGGAACGGTGACTGCAGATGTCGGCACGGCCGTCAAAGAGCTGAAGCGCGGACGATTGGAGTTTCGTCTCGATGAATACGGAAATGTCCATTCGCTCTTTGGGAGGTGCTCGTTCACGCCGGAGCAACTTCAGGAGAATCTCTTGGCGCTGGCGGCCTCGGTGCTGGAGGAGAAGCCCGCCGACATCAAAGGGCGCTATGTCGAAGCGGTGACGATTACTTCGACGATGGGACCGGGGATCAAGATTGATGCCGACGAGCTGCAGAAATTAGTGGCAGCGCGGAGACTCTAGCGCTAGGAGCGGATCTATGCCGACAGCAGAGAAAGAGCAGATGGTTACAGTCTTGGAGGAGCAGTTCAAGCGCTCCAAGGGGTTTGTCTTCACGAATTTTGAGGGACTGACCGCCGGGGAGATGAGCGACCTGCGACGCGAGCTGCATCATAAGGGTTTAGAGTATTTAGTGGTGAAGAACGCCCTGGCGCAGATCGCCGCGCAGCGTCTGGGAATCACAGATACGGAGAGCTATTTTCGTGGGCCGACGGGGCTCTCTATCGGCTACGACGACGCGGTGGCCGTCTTCAAAATAACTCAAGAGCTGACAAAAAAATACGAGAAATGCAAGATCAAAGGCGGCGTGCTGGAGGGGCGGGTGGTCAGCGCTCAAGAGGCGATAGAATTGGCCAAGCTGCCCGGACGTCAGGAACTCTTGGCAATGGTCGTGTCCACACTGCAAGCCCCCATACAACAATTGGCCGGCACACTTCATGCGTTGGTGCAGAACTTGGTAAGCGTTCTCGACGAAGTGCGCAAGAAGCGCGAATCTCAATCTCAATAGGAGGGATCTCTTATGCCAAACGTACAAGAGTTGGTCACAACGGTGGAGCAGATGACCGTCAAGGAGTTAGCGGAGCTGGTCAAGGCGCTTGAAGAGAAGTTCGGGGTGAAAGCTTCTGCTGGGGTTCCGATGATGATGGCCCCCATGCCGGGAGCAGCGGCGGGCGGAGCGGCAGCAACGGCAGAACAGACGACTTTCAAGGTCGTGCTGAAGAACGCCGGACAACAGAAAGTTCCGCTCATCAAAGTCGTTAAAGATATTACGGGCAAAGGGCTCAAAGAGAGCAAAGATCTTGTGGATAATCTACCCGCGGTGATCAAAGACGGCCTCAACCCAGAAGAAGCTAACAAGATCAAAGATCAACTGGTTGCCTCAGGTGCGGAAGTCGAGATCCAATAATAAAAGTCTATTAAGTCTTTAGAGTCTATGGAGTCTTTAGAGTCGTTTGTGGCTCTATAGGCTCTCGGACTCTATAGAATAGATTATTTGAGGGAGAGTCTATGCGCACGAGACGTTCGTGGGGTCGTGTGAACCACGGCGTGGAGTTGCCCTATCTGCTCCACGATCAGAAGCGCTCCTACGAGCGCTTTTTGACCGAAGGGATTCGCGAGCTTTTCAAAGAGATCGGGGTTATTAAGGGCGAAGGGCGCGAGAATATAGAGCTGGAGATGACCAACCCCCGTCTGGGGCCGCCGCCCTACGGCGAACAAGAATGCAAAGACAAGAATCGCACCTATGCCGCTCCGCTGCGCGTGTACAGCGTTTTGCGTCAAGAGGGAAAAAAGATTCGCGAAGACGATCTCTATATCGCCGATGTCCCGTTAATGACCGCGCGCGGGACGTTTATTATCAACGGCTCGGAGAACGTGATCGTCAATCATCTCACGCGCTCCCCCGGCGTTTATTTCACCAAAGAGAGTCCGACAGAGTATCACGCCCAGATTCTCCCCGACTATGGCGCTTGGCTGGAATTTGTCTTGGACCTCAAAAAAGATCGTGTGCAAGCGCAGCTAGACCGCAAGGGCCATCTGCCTCCTACGACGCTCTTGCGCGCCCTGGGCTATACTACCTCGGATATTTATAAGCTCTACTCTGTGACGGTCAATCCCATAACGCGGGAGAAATTAGCACGCTACCGAGACTGCGTTCTGACGGAACCCGTCAGTGTCAAAGGCAAACTCATCGCACGCGAAGGCCAACGGCTCACCGAAGAGCTCATCGAACAGATTCTGGAGCTGCACGTGCCCAGCCTCCAATCTCTGGATCACTATATACAAAAGAGCCTCGGCGAGGACAAGACGAGCTCAGCCGAAGAGGCACTTGATCTTATCTATCGCAAACTGCGCGGCGCGGAGCGCCCCACCCAAAAGATCAAACAAGACTTTTTTATCAATCTTTTCTTTAATCCCGAGACGTTCAACCTCTCGCGCGTGGGGCGCTTCATGGTGAACAAAAAACTCTCTCTCAAGCGCGACATCAACGATGGCGTCTTGCACAAAGAAGAGATCGCCCTGACGCTCAAGCGGCTCTTGGAAGTCCCCACCCATCCAGGGCTGATCGAAGACAAAGACCACTTGGCCAACAAGCGCATCAAACCCCCCGGCGAGATCGCGCTCGATACGCTGCGGGCGGGGCTCAAACGCATGGTGCGCCTCACGGCTGATCGTCTGGACAAACTTTCCTTGGAAAAAGAAGAAGAGGAGCCGCTGCGCAATCTCATCAGCGGACGGACGGTGCAGGGCGCACTGAATAAACTCTTTTACACAGGACGATTGTCACAGTTTTTGGAGCAGACCAATCCGTTGACGGAGTTGACCCACAAACGGAGACTCTCCGCGATGGCGGGGAGTTCCAGCAAGAAGCGCGCCAAAATAGAAGTGCGCGATGTACATTACTCGCACTACGACAAGATCTGCCCCATCGAGACCCCTGAAGGACAAAATATCGGGCTGATTACTTCGATGGCCACCCATGCGCGCATCAACGATTTCGGTTTTTTGGAAGCGCCCTATCGCGTGGTCAAAAACGGGAGACTCACCAAAGAGACGCTCTATCTGATGGCCGATGAAGAAGAGAGATATAGAATCGCGCCGGCGACCACTCCTGTAGACAAAGACGGGAAGATCATTCCCGAGACAATTGAGATCCGCACGGGCAAAGAGAACATCCGCACCGTGCCCCGCGATCAAGTCGATTTAATCGAAGTCTCTCCCTCGGCGCTGGTCAGCGTTTCGGCTTCGCTGATCCCCTTCTTGGAGCACGACGATGCCAATCGCGCGTTGATGGGCGCGAACATGCAGCGCCAAGCGGTTCCCCTTCTCAAACCCCAAGCCCCCTATGTGGGCACTGGCATGGAGGCCATCGTCGCCCGCGACTCCGGTCTGGTGGTCTTAGCCGAAGAGGACGGCCAAGTGACTTATGTGGACGCGCAGAAGATCGTCGTGCGCAGCAGCTCAGTCAAATCAGAGAAGAAAGAGAAAGCGAAATCTAAAGATTGTGTCTATTATCTCACCACGTTCGATCGTTCCAACCAAGATACGCTCGTGCATCAGCGTCCCGTCGTCCAAGTGGGACAGAAGGTGAAGAAGGGCGATCTGCTCGCCGACGGCCCCTCGACCCATCACGGCGAGCTCGCGCTGGGCGCGAACGTCTTAGTCGCTTTTCTGCCGTTTGAGGGCTATAACTACGAAGACGCTATTGTGATCAGTGAGCGCTTGGTCCGAGAAGATATTCTGGATTCGATTCACATTCAAGAGTACGAAGTGCGGGCCGAAGAGACCAAGCTCGGTCCCGAAGAGATCACCGACGATATTCCCGACTTGAGCAAAGAAGATCTGAGGAACTTGGACGAAGACGGGGTGGTGCGCGTCGGCACGGAAGTGAAGACGGGTGATATTTTGGTAGGCAAGATTACTCCAAAGGGCGAGAGCGAGCCCACGCCCGAAGAGAGAATTTTCAAGTCTATCTTCGGCGAGCGCTCGCGCAACGTGCGCAACACGTCCTTGCGCTTGCCGCCCACAACGGAAGGCGGCAAAGTGATCCGAGTGAAGAAATTCTCCAGCAAGAAGGGCGATGAACTCGGGCCGGGGGTCAACCAATTGGTCAAAGTCTATATCGCTCAGCGCAAGAAGACCTCGGTGGCCGACAAGTTGGCCGGTCGTCACGGAAATAAGGGCGTCACGGCCAAGATTTTGCCCGTAGAAGATATGCCCTTCTTGCCCGACGGCACTTCTGTAGATATGGTGCTGAACCCCTTGGGGGTGCCTTCGCGTATGAATTTGGGCCAGGTCTTCGAGACGCACTTGGGCTGGCTGGCGCATCTGCAGGGGCAGTATATGGCTTCCCCGGTCTTCGACGGCGCGAAAGAAGAGACGATCCTCAGCGAGCTTTACAAAGAGCGCGAGAAGCGCGGCCTCGCCGAAGGGGACGAGCCTAAATATCCCACAGGCAAAGTCTTGCTCCGCGACGGGCGCACCGGCGAGCCGTTCGAGCACCCCGTCACCGTCGGTCATATGTATATGTTAAAGCTAGAGCATATCGCCAATGAGAAGATTCACGCGCGCTCGGTGGGGCCGTATAGTTTAATTACGCAGCAGCCTCTGGGGGGCAAGGCCCAGATGGGTGGGCAGCGCTTGGGCGAGATGGAAGTTTGGGCGCTGGAAGCCTATGGCGCGGCGCACACGCTGCAAGAGATGCTGACGCTCAAGAGCGACGACACGCGTGGGCGCGTGCAGCTCTACAAAGCGATCTTCAAGGGCGAAGAGTTCCCTAGGCCAGGGCTGCCGGAGTCTTTCAGAGTCTTGGTCAAAGAGCTGCGCAGCTTGGGTTTGAGCCTGCGCGCCTATGATCCGCAAGAGAGGGAGATAGACGTCAGTTAGTTGAGTATGACAGAGCGTTCTGCCGGGGTGATCGTCTTTCGCAATGGGGCTGCAGGACGGGAGTATCTCTTGTTGCGCAGCGCCAGTGGTGGGCATTGGAGCTTTCCCAAAGGGCGCGTTGAGCCCGACGAAGACGATCTGACTACGGCTTTGCGAGAGCTTCGCGAAGAGACCAATCTCGATAATGTGGAGATCCAGCCGGATTTTAAAGCCGTGCTGAGCTATGACTTTCCGCGAGGGAGCGCCTCTTTTTCCAAAGAAGTCGTCTATTTTCTGGGACGGGCAACCTCGTTTGAGGTCAAGCTCTCCGGGGAGCACTTAGATTGTCTCTGGGCGAGCTATGCGCGCGCGCGTCAGCGCCTGAGCTTTGAGAACACCCAAGAAGTCTTAGAACAAGCTGAAAAGTTTCTCGATCACTTAGCGCTCTCGTCTTAACTTAACGCTGCTCTATCGGCGTATAGTGTCCCAGCGGCGGCCCAATATAGCGCGTCGTCGGCCGGAAGATGCGATTCTCTTTCAGATACTCAATCATGTGCGCCGCCCAGCCGACGATCCGGCTGATGGCGAAGATCGGCGTGTAAAGCTCCGGCTCGATCCCCAAATAGTGATAGACCGTCCCGGAGTAGAAATCCACATTGGGAAAGATCCCCCGGCTTCCCAATGCTTCTATCACCGTCTTCTCTACGATCTCTTCGATCTGAAAGAAGCAGGGATCTTGAGCTTGTTGCGCGAGCTTTTCTGAATAGTGTTTGAGGATGCGCGCGCGGGGATCGTAGGTCTTATACTGGCGATGTCCAAAACCCATAATGATCTCTTTGCGCGTCAATTTCTCTTTGATATAGGGCTCTGCTCTGGCGGGATCGCCAATAGCCGCGATCATTTTGATTACTTGTTCGTTGGCACCGCCGTGAAGCGGCCCCTTGAGCGCACCGAGCGCCGCACAGACGCTCGAATAGATATCGCTCAGCGTCGAAGCGACCACAGAACTGGCAAAGGTAGAAGCGGGGAATTCGTGATCGGCATGTAAGATCAGCGCGACGTCAAAGACGCGAGCGGCTTCGTCGGTGGGCTTCCGGCCCGTGAGCATATAGAGAAAGTTCGCCGCGTGCGAGAGATCGCTGTTGGGGACGATCGGCTCCAGCCCCTTGCGCCAGCGCCCGATAACGGCTGTGAGCGTGGCCATCTGCACAATCAACTTAAGCGCTTTGGCCTGCAAGGTCGCCGTAGAGACGTCGTCGGGGCTGGGATCGAAGTGCCCCAGCACCGAGACGGCCGTGCGCAGCAGCGCCATCGGCGCTGTTTTGCGGGGCAGACGCTTTAATACATCTAAAACAGCTTCGGGGAGCGTTCGGTGTCGGAGCAGCTCTTGCTTGAAGTCTGCTAGCTCGGTTCTTTTAGGTAACTTCTGATAGAGCAAGAGAAAGGCCGTCTCTTCAAACGAAGAGTGCTCGGTGAGCTCTTCAATGGGGATGCCCAGATAGGCTAAGATCCCCTGCTGGCCGTCAATATACGTGAGGGCGCTCTCGGCAGCGATCACGCCCTCCAGTCCACGAGAGAAGCCAACTTCTGCGGTCATTCTGTTCCTCCGTGAGAATTCATCTGCTCGGCGAAACGCTGCGCGAGCTTCTGAGCAGTTTCGGTATAGGCTTTGGCGTCTTTCCATGCGCCTCGGGGGTTCATAGTGAGATTCGGAACTTCAGAACAGCGTGCGGGGTAGCGCAAGCCGAAGTGTCTCTCTTCTTCAAAGGGTTTTTTTTGTAATGAGCCGTTGAGAGCAGCGCGAAGCAGCGCGCGCGTGTGCGCGATCGAGATGCGCGGGCTGCCCGGTTCTCCCAGTATGCCCGTATTCAGGAGCCAGACTTCGACTGAGTGCTTTTGGAGACGTTCGCGCAGCATAGCAGCATAAGTTTTAGGGGGCAGAGGCCAGAAGGGCGCGCCAAAACACGCGCTGAACGTAGCTGCCGGCGCGACAACCCCTCGCTCGGTGCCCGCCACTTTCGCGGTGTACCCCAACAAGAAATAAGCGATGACTTGTTCTTCGCTCAGTCGCGATATGGGCGGCAGGACGCCGAAGGCATCGTAGGTGAGAAAGAAGATCGCGCGCGGATGTGGCCCAACGCCGTGAGGAACAACGCGCGGCAGAAACTCAATGGGATAAGCCGCCCGGGTATTCTCCGTAATAGAAGCGTCATCGAAGTTCAGCGCGCGCGTCCCCTCCATAAGAACGACGTTTTCGACGATAGAGCCGAAGCGCTGGGTAGCACAATAGATTTCGGGTTCGCTCTCTTCTCTTAATTTAATAACTTTAGCGTAGCAGCCCCCTTCGAAGTTAAAGACGCCCTCGTCCGACCAGCCGTGCTCGTCGTCGCCGATGAGCAGGCGCTCCGGATCGGTAGAGAGCGTCGTCTTGCCCGTCCCGGAGAGCCCGAAGAAGAGCGCGGTCTCGCCGTCTGCCCCCAAATTTGCCGAGCAGTGCATGGGCAGAACGCTCTGTTGAGGCAAGAGAAAATTTAAGAGCGTAAAGACCGATTTTTTGATCTCCCCAGCGTACTGCGTGCCCCCGATGAGAATGAGTTTTTTTTGAGGATGCACGACGATGAAAGTTTCGGAGCGGGTGCCGTCGCGTTTGGGGTCGGCGTGAAAATTTGGGGCGCAGATCACGGTGACCTCTGGTCTTTTTAGTTCTCTCTCTCTGATAAAGAGATTTCTGGCGAAGAGGCTGTGCCAAGCGTATTCGGTGATGACGCGCAAGGGGAGGCGATAGCGCGGCGCGGCGCAGACTGAAAGATCTTGAGCAAAGAGCTCTTTGGTTTTGAGATAATCACAGAGTCGCCCGTAGAGATGTTCAAATTGAGCGGGACTCAGCGGCTGATTGACGGGGCTCCACCAGATTTGGCTCACGCTGCTGGGTTCTTTGACGATGAATTTGTCTTGTGGGGAGCGTCCGGTGTAGCGCCCGGTGTAAGCGACGAGCGCGCCGATCTGGCTGAGCTGAGCTTCTCTGCGACGCAGCGCCTCTTCGTAGAGCTGGGCCACCGAGAGATTGAGATAGAGTCTTTTGAAATCATCGCTTGGGTTCATAGGGTCTCCTATAGCTAGAGAGAGCTATCATACAAAAAAAAGCGCTCTTCGGCATCTGGGCTGGGCGAGGGATTTTTGTAATTGTATTTAACAACCACACTCGAACCTATATTTAGCAAGAATTGCTGACCCGCCGCCGCGCTCTCACGCGGGCACGGACTCGTCTAGGGAGGCAGTGCGGCGCGGCAGATAGACTCTCACAAGTCCATTTTGAGCGAAACGGCGTCAGTTTCCCCAGACGGCCTCTCGAAACCGGATAGCCGCCGGCTTCGGTGTTCCGTCTTTGTAAAATAATCCGAAGTGCGACCAATATTCTTCCTCTGTCGAGTCGGAGTCGCGCTGGGTAAAGAACCCCGCAGCAAGCTGCGGGGCATTAACGACAAAACGGCTCAGAGCTTAAGATGGAGTTGATCCTGATGCTGCAGCTTGATGTACCGACGAATCACAGCCGCTGTGACTTGATCCCCGACCGAGCGCACGAA
>JAJHSH010000010.1 GCA_022683945.1 Candidatus Acetothermia bacterium
CCCCTTCCCTTTAGGGGAGGGGCCGGGGGTTAGGTCCTAAAATCCCAACCCCGGAATATTCGGCAGCCCCAGTTGCCCCATCAGCCCGGACATCTCCCGCTGGGAGAGCTCTTTGGACTTCGCTTGCGCCTCTTTGATCGCAGCTAAGATTAAGTCTTCCAGCATCTCGATGTCGTCAGGATTGACCACTTCTTTGGAGAGCTCTATATCAACGATCTCTTCTCGGCCGTTGGCGATCACTTTGACCATGCCGCCGCCGGAAGATGCTTCGACTCGCTTCACCGCCAGCTCTTGCTGCTTCTGCTCCATCAGCTCTTGCATCTTCTTCACTTGCTTCATCGCTTCTTTCATGCCGCCGGGGAACTGCATACGGGCCTCCTTTGGGTTCTTTCAGTTGACGATCTCGCCTTCGAGATGCTCTTGGATGAGTTTGATCTTCTCACGAAGTTCGGCGCTCTTGCTCTTGCGGCGCGGCGACGAGCCGCTCTCACGGTTGCTGGAATCGTTCTCGGCCCACGCGATCTCCACCCGCACCGCCCCATAGACGCGCTGCACGACTTCTTCTAAATATTTTGTGTACTTCTCCAGACCTTCTTTGTGAAAGCTGTTCTTCGGGTCGTATTCGATGCGCAAAAGGTCGGCTCGCTCGACGGGCTGGCCTTCGAGCAAGAAGGCGTGGACGGTGCTGCGTCGGTCGCGCTTCACTTCTTCGAGCAAGCGCGTCCATTTATCGTGGGTCGCTATAGCGGGTGCAGGCTCTGAAACAGCCGTGCGCGTCGCGTTGACTTTCTCTGTTGGGATGGGGGCTGTCGAAGAGAGAGCCGTCGCAGCGGCAGATCCTCGCGAGAACTGCGTGAGTTCGAGCGCTTTCACTTCGAGCAGCACGCGCTTCTCCCAAGCACGGCTGATCTCGCGCTTCAGTTCTAACAGTTCTCGACTGAGCTCGATGAGCTTGGGGAGATCAGCGTGTATGGGCAGAGAGAGTTCACCTCCGTCGAGACGCGTGAGGATCCACGCGCGGGCCTCTTCGATCAGTTCGTCAATAAAGAGTTCTAGGTCTTTGCCGCGCTCGGCGAGATCAGCGATAATGGACAGGGCACGGCGGCTCTCTTTTTGTAAGAGAGCTTGCAGAAAGCCCTGAACGGTCTCGTGGCTGGCCAAACCCATAATCTCAAAGAGATCGTTCTCTTCTATCTTTTGAGAGCCTTTGTACGAGGCAAGCTGCTCCAGCATGACCGTCGCGTCGCGCAGTGCCCCGCGCGCCCGATGCGCAATCGTCGAGAGCACCTGAGCGCTCGCGTTGATCTCTTCTGCTTTGCAGATTTCTTTGAGTCGCTGCTCGATCCGTTCCGGCGGAAGCAGCTTGAGTTCGAACGACTGACAGCGGCTGATGATCGTGAGCGGGACTTTGTGTGGCTCCGTCGTAGCGAAGACAAAGATCACGTGCTGGGGCGGCTCTTCAAGTGTCTTTAGTAGCGCATTGAAGGCTTCATTGGTGAGCATGTGCACTTCGTCGATAATATAGACTTTATAGTGAGTTTCCGCGGGGACGAAGGCGATCTCCTCGCGCAGTCTTCGGATCTGGTCAATCCCACGATTGCTCGCCCCGTCGATCTCGATGACGTCGAGCGCGGTGCCCTTGGTGATCTTGCGGCAGTGGTCGCAAGCGTTACAGGGTTCGCCGTTTTGGGGGTTGGCGCAGTTGACGGCTTTGGCCAAGATACGGGCGATAGAAGTCTTGCCGACGCCGCGCGGCCCGGCCAAGAGATAAGCGTGGGCCAGCTGTTTGGAGAGAATCGCATTTTGCAGGGTGCGGACGGTGTACTCTTGGTGGACGACTTCGGCAAAGCGCTGCGGGCGCCACTTGCGATAGAGCGACTGGTATGTGGGAGTAGGGGCCTCGGCCATAGTGTGGTCGGAGAGGCCGGATTTGAACCGGCGACCTCACGGTCCCAAACCGTGCGCGCTGCCGCTGCGCTACTCTCCGCGAAGCGTGGCTATTATAGTTCGCTGAGCGTCAGCTGTCAATCCGTAGAGAGCTTTTAGTGTCTTGAAGACCATAAACCAATCGGGGTATATCCCGCATGGTTTTAGAAGTGCGTCGGATGAGTTGAGACGCCAGGGGGTTAATCTGAATCTATCTGATATGGCTTCTTCTCTGGGTTCTGCGCTTCAATACAAAACCTTCCCGTTCGAGAGCGTGAATGAATTCTCGAACGGGAGTATTGCGCAATAAGTGTACGAGCGCTCCCTCTTGGCTCATACGCTTACAGTGATAGCATCTTCAGGGATTATGAGCACCTTCTCTGCCAGAGGAGCAACCTTGCCTTGTTCTGCCAGCATTTCAAGGTAGGCTTTCGCTGCTTCTTCTAGACTCTCTAAAGCCTCTTCCTTGGTATAGCCCCAGGTGGCGCATCCCGGCAAAACAGGAATGCTGGCTGCCCAGCGGCCATCTTCTTCCTGTTCAATTTCTACTTTGAATACATACGTCATAAGGCTCGGTTCAATATAGCGTAGCGAAAAGCGAGCTGTCAACCGAAACGGCGCCCCAGCGCCCAGCTTTCGAATCACAATGTCACCAACACCTTGAAAACCCTCGTGCCTTGCTCCAACGATCCTAGTACACCGCCACAGGGATCTGTGTGCTTACTCAGAGAAGCTGACAGCAGATTTCTGTAGCAGATTAAGCGGATTTCTCTGAATCTGCTGGATCCGCTACCCGAATCCGCTGTCAGCTCCTTGCGTAAGGGCAAAGATCACTGTGGTCGAGTACTAGCGCCTTGTCCGAGACTGTCCCTGCCGGATAGATTTTGCCCTCACCGATTACGATTTCCGCGTGCGCGAGGGTGAGGGCGAGGAGCGGATTTGGTACGTGCCCAACGGGTGGGGCGTGACCATGATAACGCCCTCGGACTACTGATAACCGCTAGTGGCTCACCGATTCTTGGTCAGCTGGCGCAGTCGCCGCAGGGCGGTTTTCTCGCTGGGACTGATGGCCTCCAAGCCCTCCTGAGCCGCTGCAGTGAGCAAGTCCTCATCAGCCGCGATGAAGACGAGACGCTGGCTCAGCTGCTGCAACACAGGCTCAAGCTCCAGCGCGGTCGCCAGCTGGATGGCATCCGGCGCTTTCAAGGCGTGGTTCGTGATGACCTGGGCGCTCTTGGTCAAGATGCTGGTGTTCAGGGGGCTGACTGAGAAGTATGTGTCCAGGTCTCGGAGGATGTCGGCAAGCAAGCGGTTATACGAGGCTTGATTCAGTCGCTGGCCCTTCAACAGCCGGCGGAGCATCGCCAGCAGTTCCAGGAAGGTCAGAAAGGACGCGGCTCCCTTGTTCCCCTGCGCCTCGAAGAGCGCAAAGAGCTGGTCCATGAACGGACTGCCCTCTTCTTCCTGATAGCGCTTGGCCAAAGCGGAGGTGTCCACGTAGAAGGTGGGCATGTCAATGCGCCGACTCTTCCCTCATCTGACGCACGAGCTCGGACAGGCTCTGGCCTTTGAGTTGGCGGGCCAGTTCTTTGCGCAGCTGAGCCAGCGGCGTGAGGTATGGTTGGTATTCCGCCAGCATCTGGCGCAGATAGTCCTTCAACTGGGCGCTCTCGGCCAAATAGCTGCCCACGGCGAGCATTCCTTCCGGCGTGGGCTCGGCTTCTTTGTATTTCAACGCCATAATCGCTCCTTCACACATTGGGATTATAAGGCTCGATTCAGTGTAGCGTATCGAAAAGCGAGCTGTCAACCGAAACGGGTCCTTGCGCCAAGAGATCGTTACCAGTGCGTGTACCCCATCCGTCGCGATGCCATCTGCCACGAGCGGCGACGAAACTGCCCATCTCTTGGCGCACCGACCCGCGCTACTTGACAAACTCGAACCAAAACGTTATACCCAAAGGGCTATGCGCTTTGATGACCGCGAGGAGTTCGTCCAAGAAGAATTCGACCGGCAGGCCGAACGCTGGGTGCGCCGCGCTCTGAGCGCCAATGAGATCACCCTGTTAGAGCGGATAGCGCAGGCCGCGGAGATCTCTGAGAACGATCGTGTGCTCGATGTCGCCTGTGGGACGGGACTGGTGAGCTTTGCGCTGGCGCCGCGCGCCGCCGAAGTCGTCGGCGTAGATATTTCTGGGGGAATGCTGGCGAAAGCTCGTCAGTTGCGCCACCAGCGCGGCGTGCGCAACGTACACTTCGCCCTTGCCGAAGCAGAACATCTGCCTGCGCCCGCAGAAAGCTTCGATGCCGTCGTCTGTCGCCTCGGGATTCATCACTTCGTGCAGCCCGACGTACAAGTGCGCGAGATGGCCCGCGTCCTCAAAAAAGAGGGCCGTCTGGTCATCGTGGATACGATCTCATCAGAAGATCAGCAACAAGCAGAGCTGCACAACGCGCTGGAGCGCCTGCGCGATCCCACTCATGTGCGCATGCTCTCGCTCTCGGAGCTGACCGATCTGGTAGCCCGCACAGGTCTCCGTGTGCTCGAAGCTCAAGTCCATCCCCAAGAGCGCGACTATGACCAATGGATGGACGTGATCAACGAGCCGATCCGCATCGAGAACCTCAAAGTTGTTATGGCTGCCTTAGCGCGCGCGGGCGCAGGAGCGGGGCTGAGACTGCGCCTCGAAGACGGACGGCTGTGGGTGACCCACTCTATGGCGCTGGTGAAGGCGGTCAAGTCCGCTCAAGGGCAGACAGAGAGGTCTGCCCCTACAGGAGGAACTAAGGGGGAGGGTCATTCGTATCTCAGCGCTTCGATGGGATTGACTCTGGCAGCCTGCCATGCGGGATAAAGCCCACTGAGAACGCCGACGACGATCCCCGTCAACACGGCAATCGCGTACCAGTCGGGCACCAACACAAAGGGAATCTCTCTCAGCCCCTGAGCGAGCGCTAGGGTCAGCTTGATAAACCAGACCGAGAGAAAGATCCCGAAGATGACGCCCAGTGCAGCTCCCAGCGTAGAGATGATCGTAGATTCTGTCAGAAAGAGCTTGAGCACCGCGCCGCGCGTCGCGCCCGTCGCCTTCATCACGCCGATCTCGCGCGTGCGCTCTTTGACAGTGATCAACATAATATTCATCACGCCGATCATCCCTACTAGAAGGGCCACAAACGCGATCGCGCCTAAGAACGCCGTAAACTGCAGAAAGTTCTTTCTGATCTCATCAATGACTTCTTCCAGCGTGTTGATCTCGACTCTCTTCTCTTCGCCCAAGAGCTTGCGCGCGTCCGAAGAGTTCGGATGGTTAAAATACGCGGCGACGGCTTTTTGAACTGCGTTGAGCTGCTCCAGATCGGCTACGCTGATGATCACCCCCGAATAGACGGGGCTCTCTGCGCCGTCTATTGTTTCCGTAAAGCCCTGATAGTCGGGGCTGACATAACAGGCTGTTCCACTGATAAACTGCGAATCTTTGACGATCCCCACGATCTGTAACTGATCTTCCGTGAGTTGCCCATCCGCTCCGAGAAAGCGCAACTTAAGAGTCTTTCCCAAGAGGCGCTGCGCCAGGGCGGGCTTCGTTCCAGTGGACTTGCACTCTTCTTTGAGGGTCTCGTCGTTTTCGGCGATCTGGCGCTCTTCGGCCAAGAGGCGTTGACAGATCGTCTCGGCGATGCGCGTGCCGATGACGATCTCGCCCTTGGCTTGGACGCCGCGCCCGGCATCAAGGGGGATAAGATCTTTGCCGGTCGTGATACGGGTAGAGGCGTCGAGCAGCCGACGGTTGTTAAAAGAGAGGGCATCGCCGCGGACGCGCCCGATGACGTCGGCCGTCTTCACGCCTGAAATCTTTCTCAGTTGCTCGACATCGCGGCTGGAGAAGACTTGTGCTGTGCCAAAGAGCCCCGCGCTCCCTTCTACGTTCACGGTGATCATATTCGCTCTCAAGAGATCTTTGGTCAGCGTGTCTAAGAGCGCGTCTTGCAGGCCCGTCGTCATCGTCACGATGGCGATCACCGCGGCGATCCCGATGGTGACGCTCAAGACGGCGAGCGCGTTTCTCAGCTTATGCGCACGGATATTCGTCCAGCTCAGTTTGAGCGCCTCTCGCAAGCTCATAGGTTTATGCTTTCCTCAGGTTATGACCCTCACCCGGCCTTCGGCCACCCTCTCCCTGAAAGGGAGAGGGATGGGGTGAGGGTGTCAAACTTTTCTGTCGTCAATGATCTTGCCGTCTAAGAGTTCAATAATCCGTCGCGCGTGCGAAGCGACGTTGGCGTCATGCGTCACCACGACGACCGTCCGCCCGTTTTTATTGAGCTCGACAAAGAGATCCAAAATAGCTTTGCCCGTCTTGGTGTCGAGATTGCCCGTAGGCTCATCGGCTAAGAGAATTTTAGGATCGTTGGCAAGGGCGCGGGCAATCGCTACGCGCTGGCGCTCGCCTCCGGAGAGCTCATTGGGCAGATGACGAGCTCTCGCTCCCAGCCCCACGCTCTCCAATAGTTGCTCTGCCCGTCGCTGGCGTTCCCCCATAGAGAGGCGGTTGGTGAACGTCATGGGGAGCATGACATTGGCGAGCGCGTTGATTCTGGGGATGAGATTGAACGTCTGGAAGACGAAGCCGATCTGAGAGCCGCGCAGCTTGGCCAGCTGTCGGTCGGTGAGTCGCGCGATATCGGTGCCATTGATCTGGATCGTTCCGGTAGTCGGTTTGTCTAAGCAGCCGATGAGGTTCATGAGAGTGCTCTTGCCCGACCCGGAAGGGCCCATGATCGCGATGAATTCGCTTTCCGCAATAGAGAAGCTCACGTCATCCAGCGCGATGACGGGCACTTGCCCCATAGGGTAGATCTTGCGTACGCTCCGCGCAGCGACGATACTTTGTGCGACCATCTTAGTTGCGGTTGCGCACTTCGAAGCCGTCGGCGAAGAGGTCTTGACGATAGACGAGCAGGCGGCTCGTGGGAGAGTCTCCCGTGATGCCCCAGAGCGTGCCGGAGCTGTCGTTGGACGAGAGCAGTTCGAGCTTAAAGTCGGCATCGGTGCGTTGGACGCTGTAGCGCTGCGCGTCTAGGGTCTTGGTCCCGCTCTTCACTTTCACCGGGCTGAGACGCTCGACGGTCAGTTCAACCAGGGGCCTCTCGAAATTGGTCGGGTCGAGCGCGAGAAACGTCTTCTTCGGCTCTTTCATCTTCAGAGCAATTAGTTTTTGCATCACCATGAGTTGTCCCGCGGCGACGCCCGTCGTTACGAACTCGTCTTCCAAAATAACTTCGCGCGCTTGGTTCTGTTCTCGGCCGTCGGGACGCTTGAGCTTGAAGTCTATCTTGGCAATCTGGCCCGTCACTCTGACGGTCACGCTCAATTGTCCACGCGCGGTCTCCGACCGCAGAGAATACTCTAAGAGCTTCCAGTCTTTGTCTACGGTGATCGTCTCGTTGAAGAGCTTATCGGTCTCGTACTGCGAGATCATCTCTTGCGACTTGGCGATGAAATTTGCTGTGATTCTTCGGTTGCCTCTGTCGAGTTCTTCTATTTTGAAGAGTTCTTCCCCGGCGATCTCGGTCTTGTTGCTGTTTTTATTGGTGAACTGATAGAGAAATTTCCCGTTCTCGACGACTTTCTGCGCTCCTCCGACAAGATTCAACAAGAGTAGCAGCGCTGAACTGAAGACGAAGATTCTTTTCACGGTTCCTCCTTACTGTGTTATTATAGCAGCGCGCGTGGGCTTTGAACAGAAAGAAGCGCCAACGCAGTTGCGTTCCTCTTCTGGAGCGCTATAATAAATTCAGTACTATAATATCTGAGAAGGAGTATCTGTATGGAGAAGCTCACGGGGACTTTCAAAGTGAAATCCGGGCTGGCCGAGATGCTCAAGGGCGGCGTGATTATGGACGTCGTGGACGCCGAGCAAGCGAAGATCGCTGAAGAAGCCGGCGCAGTGGCCGTGATGGCGCTGGAGCGCGTCCCGGCAGATATTCGCGCCGCCGGCGGCGTGGCCCGCATGGCCGATCCCAAAAAGATCAAAGAGATCATAGAAGTCGTCACGATCCCCGTCATGGCCAAGTGCAGAATCGGGCACTTTGCCGAGGCGCAGATCTTAGAAGCTTTGGGGGTAGACTATATGGACGAATCGGAAGTGCTCACGCCTGCCGACCCGGAATTCCACGTGGACAAATGGCGCTTCAGAATCCCGTTCGTCTGCGGCGCGCGCGATCTGCCGGAAGCGTGTAGAAGAATTGCCGAAGGCGCGGCGATGATCCGAACGAAGGGCGAGGCCGGCACGGGCAACGTTATCGAAGCGGTGCGCCACATGCGCACGATGAACCAACAGATCCGACAAGTCGCCCAGACCCCCGACGAAGAGTTGGTGCATCTCTCTAAAGAGTGGGGCGCGCCCGTAGAAGTTCTGAAGCTCATCAAAGAGACGGGGCGCTTGCCCGTAGTGAATTTCGCTGCCGGCGGCATCGCCACGCCCGCCGACGCCGCACTGATGATGCAGTTGGGCTGCGACGGGGTCTTCGTCGGCTCCGGTATTTTCAAGTCCAAAGATCCCGACAAGCGCGCCCGCGCCATCGTCTTGGCTACCACGCACTATAACGACCCCAAGATCTTGGCCGAAGTTTCTGAAAATTTGGGCGAGCCGATGCGCGGGATCGACATCGCGCAACTGAAGAGCGAAGAGCTCTTGCAAGTGCGTGGGAATTAAAACCGTTCCTAAATCCATGGCTTTTTATCTAGCCAGCGACCTTCGGTTTGCAACCGGCACCGTAGGGTCCGGTGAGGAACCGCTTGAGGATCACCCGGGCGGCGTTCAGGTCCGCATCGCCCGCGTAGCCACACTTCAGGCACCGGAAATGATCCCTGTCCAAGCGGTTCCTCTGCTCGGCATGGCCACAGACGTGGCACTCCCGGCTGGTGTTGCGGGGAGAGACGCTCGCAAAGCGAACACGGTTCGCGTCGCAAGTCATACGGAGTCTCCCAAGCTAGTACCGGTACGCCCACGCCCCGAGCAAGCGGCGCATCTTTTTGCCCACGCGCCGTGTGAGCTTGGTCTTGTGGTTGAACTTTCTGAGCGCTTCTACGACGACGCAATCGACGTCCTGGATGAGGTCGCGGGCGCATTCGTCCATGAGTTGGCGAAGCGCCCTTCTGGCGCGGTTCTGGCCCTTGGAGCCGTGCTCACAACGGCGGACGCGCTCAACGGCTGCACGGGCATTCTCTCCGAGCTTGGCACCGTCGCTTCGGGTCGCAAGGACATTCATCCCCGTGTCAATCCCGACGACCGCCTGAGGACTCTCCGGCTTCGCCCCGGTCTCGATCTCGAAGGCGAACTGGACGTACTTCGGCGTGACGACATACGATTCGAGGCGTCTTCCACGAGACTGCCAGTGGTGCCAGTGTTTGTGGAAGCGGATCGGAATGTCGAAGATGAGGTCCTCGCCGATGCTCGACAGGTGAAGCCAGGCATCGAACTCGGATGCATCCTTGGGTTCTTTGAGCGACGCGATCGTGCTGGAGAGGCACATCCTTCTGCCCTTGTGAACGGGCTTCGAGGCCTTCTCTCCGTCGCGCTCTCTGGCCGACTTGATCATGTCGATGGCCTCCCTGGCAGCCACCTTCCTGAGCCGGGCCGTGAACCAGGTCTGGGGAAGATCGACGACGGGCTTGAGAAGCCCGGCCTTCTTCGGAAGACCCTGCGTCCAGAAACGGTCGATGAAGAGGTTGAC
Organism: Candidatus Acetothermia bacterium; assembly: GCA_022683945.1. Lineage (GTDB taxonomy): Bacteria > Bipolaricaulota > Bipolaricaulia > RBG-16-55-9 > DRXL01 > SKYB132. The sequence continues at coordinate 9,667 of JAJHSH010000010.1, forward strand.
GACACGGGCGTACTCGACCATGATCGTCTGAAGCCTCTTGCGCTTCGTCGCCGTGGCGAAGCGGAGCGTGCACTTGACAGAGCGTGTGATCTTCATTCGGAGACCGCCTTGAGCCGGATCGCCTTCACCGGCAGGACTCCGCGCTTAAACCGGAGCCAAGCCGTCTTGTACGGGACCCCATGCCGCTGCGCCCAGTGGACGAGCTTCACCATGGGAGTATACCATGCCAATCGTTAGAATACAACGCCATGACCGCCTCAACAGTTGATTACCCTCACCCCGTCCCTCTCCCTGATAGGGAGAGGGCGAAGTGGAGAGATATGCACATTGGCGTCTTGGCCTTGCAGGGGGACTTTCGCGAGCACCTAGCGATCTTGCGTGCAGTGGGGCTAGAGGTCCGCGAGGTGCGCACCTTGGCGCAGCTTGAAGGGGTTGACGGGTTGATTATCCCCGGTGGGGAGAGCACAACGATGGCGCATCTTTTGATGAGAAACGGGCTGATGGAGTCTCTGCGCCGGCGCGGGCGTGACGGTCTTCCCATCTACGGGACATGCGCGGGGATGATCCTGTTGGCTCAGGAGCTGGAAGACGATCGTCCGCAGGAGCGCCTGAATCTGATGGGTGTTACCGTTAGACGCAACGCTTATGGAAGACAACTAGATAGCTTTGAGGCCGACTTGCAGATCAAGCATATTGGGGCGTTTCACGCTGTTTTTATACGCGCTCCCAAGATCGTGAGAGTGAGACCAAGTGTGGAGATTTTAGCTGAGCATGACGGCACGCCGGTGCTGGTGAGACAGAAGAATCTCTTAGCAAGCAGCTTCCATCCCGAATTGACGGGCGATTCCAGGGTGCACCAATACTTTCTTGAGATGGTCGCGAGGAGATGAGCACATGGCCCACTCTTTATCGTTTGAAAAATCCAAAGGAGGCTCTATGATTCGCGTGGCTCTCAACGGCTTCGGTCGCACCGCGCGCGCGTTCTTCCGCATCGCTCACAAAGACCCTCACATCGAAGTTGTCGCGATCAACGTTCGGTCGCAGACCCCAGAGCAAGCCGCGTATCTCTGCAAGTACGATTCGGTCTACGGGCGCTTCGACGGCACGGTGAGCTTCGGCGAAGATCTTATCACTGTGAACGGCAAGAAAATCCGGATCTTGCAGATCGAAGACCCCGTAAAACTCTCGTGGGGCGAACTGAAAATAGACGTCACTGTCGAAGCGACCGGCCTCTTTCGCGACGCTCAGAAAGCCGGAAAACATCTCCAAGCCGGCGCAAAGAAAGTCTTAATAACAGCTCCGGCCAAGGGCGATATCCCCACAATCGTCTGGGGCGTCAACGAGAAGATCTACGACAGAGCGAAGCATCATATCGTCTCGGCGGCCTCGTGTACGACCAACTGTCTCGCCCCAGTTGCGTATATCTTGCACAAAGAGTTCGGTATCATAAAGGGCCTGATGACGACGGTGCACGCCTACACAGCCAGCCAAAACCTAGTAGACGGCAGCAACAAAGAGATGGTCGAGGGTCGCGCAGCAACGATCAATATCATCCCGACGACGACGGGCGCGGCAAGCGCGATTGGTTTAGTCATCCCCGAACTCAATGGAAAACTTGACGGCATGGCCTTGCGCGTTCCCGTAGCAACGGGGTCGGTGACCGATCTCGTCGCTGAAGTAGAAAGAAGCGTCACGGTCGAACAGATCAACGAGACGTTCACGCGCTACGCCAACGGGCCGATAAAGCAGATCTTAGCCGTCTCGCAGTGGCCCTTGGTCTCCAGCGATTGCATCGGCGATTCTCACTCAGCCATCGTTGATCTCAGCTCGACGAAAGTCATTGAAAAGAGCTTGGTGAAGGTCGTGGCTTTTTACGATAACGAGTGGGGCTACTCGGCGCGGCTGGTGGATTTGGTCAGGTATCTATGACGCTCGAAGAGATTCTGCTTAAAGCGCATTCGGGGATACGGTGGCTGGTGCTGCTGGCGATGGTCGTCGGCGTCTTCGGTCTGCTGCGCGGCTGGTGGCGCACAGCCCAGTACCAGCAAGAGAGACGGGTTTGGGGGCTTGTCTACAGCGTGCTGCTGGATCTGCAGTTGGTGCTCGGCGCGCTGCTCTTCTTTATGCTCTCGGCGTGGTGGAACTTAGCTCATCCGATCACGATGGTCTTGGCTGTGGGCTGCGCGCACGTGGGAACGATATTAGGTCGGCTTCCACCGGAGCGTGCCAACCCCTCCCTGCAGATGCTCGCCTATGCGTTAAGCTATCTATTCATTCTCTTGGGGTTGGCCTCCGTGCCGCGCGGCTTTGGCTTCTAATCTTTTAACTGTGAAAGCCCTACTGACACGGGTCGCTGAGGCGACGCGCGATCTGCTCTATCCGCCGCATTGCGCGGTCTGCGAGAGGCCGTTTCTCGAAGACGAGCGACTATTCTTATGCGCAGAGTGCGAAGCGAAGATCGAGCGCATAGATCAGCGCCACGTCTGTCGCTGCGGAGCGCCGTTGCCCGATGTGCTCGATCTCTGTCCGGAGTGCGCGCAGAGCGAGAGAGTGCTTGTGCAGGTTCGTTCGTTCGGCTGGTACGAAGAGCGTGAAGATCCCGATCACGTGCTCAGCACGCTTATTAAGATTTTCAAGTACAACGGCGAGCGGGCGCTCGTGCCACTGTTAGCGGGCTACTTGGACGAAGCTGGACAGTCATTACGTCCGCTCGTCGAGCAGATCACGTTTGTTCCCATGTGGCCCAGGGATGAACGCGAGCGCGGCTTCAACCAAGCCGAACTCTTGGCGCGTGAGCTGGGCCAGCTCTGGGGAATCCCTGTCGTAGCTGCACTCGAAAAGATCAAAAAGACGGAGCCGCAAGCGAGTCTGCCCCGATCAGAGCGTCAGAAGAATCTTGAGAACGCCTTCGGACTTGCAAAATTCACCCCATGCGCTAGTATTCTCATTGTAGATGACGTTTGCACCACGGGCGCGACGCTGAGGGAGTGCGGACAAGTGCTCAAAGAGAGTGGTATTGAAAGCATCTACGGACTGACACTGGCGCGCGCCGCCCCGGCTCTGAGTGAATAAACTATGAAGATCGAGACGCTCGTGCTGAGTGAGTATCAGTCGAACTGCTATATCGTCACGGTGGACGATCTAGGGATTGTGATAGACCCCGGCGAACCCAGCCCAGAGATTTTGGATCTCATTGGGAATCGCAAAGTGCCCTATATTTTGAACACGCACTGCCATCCCGATCACATTGGAGGGGTGGGCTTCGTGCGAGAGCGCTGTGGCGCGAAGCTCTTTTTACACCCTGACGATGAGAGGATCTTCAGCTTCTTTATGGGAGAGAAGCTCAAGCCCGATGGCTATCTGAAAGAGGGAGATCGGATAGAGATCGGCGGAGTGGTCTTTGAAGTCTTGCACACGCCGGGGCACTCGCCCGGGAGCGTCGTCTTCAGAGTCGAGAGCGAACGAGTGCTCTTCACCGGCGATCTGATCTTCGCTGGGAGCATCGGGCGCACGGACTTCCCCGGCAGCGACCCCCAAGCGATGGCCCGCTCGCTCCAGCGCATTCTAGATCTCCCAGGAGACTATAAGATCTACTCCGGGCACGGGCCGGTGACGACGTTGGCGATGGAGCGTTGGACGAACCCGTTCTTGCAAGACCTCACCCCCAGCCCCTCTCCCTGGCCGGGTGAGGGTGGAGGTCTCTGATGGCCGAGCGCGATCTAGTAGAGCAGATCCGCGAGCGCGCGGACTTCATAGAAATTGTCTCGCGCTACGTCGCCCTGAAAAAATCGGGGAAGAACTATATCGGACCCTGTCCCTTTCACGCCGATAAGACCCCCAGCTTCACCGTCAGCCCCGATAAGAAGCTCTTTCACTGTTTCGGCTGCGGCGAGGGAGGAGATCTCTTTCAGTTCGTGATGAAGATGGAGAAGCTCGAATTCGCTGAAGCCGTAGAACGTCTGGCGCAGCAATTCGGCGTGCCCCTAGGACGACGTTCGGCTTCGCCGCTGCAAAAACTTAAAGAGATCAACGAGCGCGTCGCGGCGTTCTATCAGACAAATTTAGTGAGCCCCGCCGGAGCGAAAGCCCGGGAGCATCTTAAACAGAGGGGCTTCAGCAAAGAGACCATAGAAAAATTTAAGCTGGGCTACGCCCTGCCCAAATGGGACGATCTCATTAAGACTTTTCCCAAAGATCTCGAATCTCTTATCACCGTAGGTCTGGTGTTGCGCTCTTCCGAAGAGAGGCTCTACGATCGCTTTCGCGATCGGCTGATCTTCCCCATCTGGTCTCTGACGGGCGAGATCATCGGCTTTGCCGGTCGAACGCTGGGCGACGAAGAGCCCAAATATCTCAATATCGCCAACACGCCGCTCTTCGAGAAGGGCACGGTGCTCTACGGGCTGAACTTCGCGCGCGAGGCCGCGCGCCAGCGCGATCTCTTTGTCTTGGTCGAGGGCTATACCGATGTGATCAGCGCGCATCAGTTGGGAATCAAGAACGTCGTTGCGGGCATGGGCACAGCGCTCACAGCTAGCCAAGCCCAGCTGCTCAAACGCTTTGCTTCGAACGTGATCTTAGCTTATGATCGCGATGCCGCCGGGCGTATAGCCACACTGCGCGGCATGGCCAACTTGCGGAACGCAGAGTTGGAAGTCGCCGTCGCGCTCCTGCCCGATGGCTCCGATCCCGACGGGTTCTTGAGGGCGCACGGAGCCGAGAAGTTTGTCCAGCTTTTAGATCGGTCTCTTCCCTTTTATGAGTTCTATCTGTCCGCGCTCTGGGAGGAGCACGACCCGAAGACGGTGGTGGGGAAAGAGCGTGTTTTACAGAGTCTGAGCGAATTTCTGCCCACGCTCTCCAGCACAGCACTGCGCCATGAGATCACCCGTGAGGCGGCGCGGGTGCTCAATTTGCCCGAGGAGGAGGTCGCGCGGGCCGTGAAAGCCGTCAAGCGAGCCGGTATAATAAGCCCGCCTGCGACGGCCGAGCCGGCGTGGGGGCACGAAGAGCAAGTGCTCTACTTCGTGCTGCAGGGAGATCTGACGATCTCTCATCTCAAAGAAGTCGTCTCGGTAGAGGACTTTACCCGCTACCCGGAGATCGCGCGTGCGCTCTGGGAACTGAACGAAGAGTGGACGCTGGAAGCGTTGCTCACGCGGCTTTCAGCGGAGGATCAAGTGACGGTGCGGCGGCTGGCGCTCGCGCAGCCGCCGTGGCGGGAGGGCGACCGCCCGCGCGCGCTGGTGGAAGCGCCCTTGCGACTGCGGCAGAGACGGATCGAGGAACGGATCGCGCGACTGTGCGCGCAGCTGCGCACGGCACAGCGCGCCGGCGACCACGAACGGGTGAACGCGCTCGAAACCGAGCACTGGCAACTCGTCCAAGCACGACGAAGACTCCTCCAAGGGGGAAGGAGGACGCAATGAGTCTCAATCGAGACATAGTCACCAACGGGATGCCGGACGACGAGACGATCTATGCCATCCCTGAGCTCTCCGAAGAGGAGCTCGAAGAGGAGCTTGAGGAGGAACTCGAAGAGGACGCCGAACCTCTTGAAGAGGCTTACGATCCCGTTAAGCTCTATCTGCAAGAGATCGGCAAGGTCTCTCTGTTGACGCGCGAACAAGAGGTCGAGTTGGCCCATCGCGTCTCGTTGGGAGAGAAGACCGCCCGCAATGCACTGATCAACGCCAATCTGCGTTTGGTCGTCTCTATCGCCAAAAAATATATGGGGCGTGGGCTCTCGTTTTTGGATCTGATTCAAGAGGGCAATCTCGGACTGATGCGCGCGGTGGAGAAATTCGACCACGCCAAGGGCTTTAAGTTCAGCACGTATGCGACGTGGTGGATCCGTCAGGCGATCACGCGCGCGATCGCCGATCAATCGCGAACGATCCGCGTGCCCATCCACATGATGGAATCCGTCCGCGAGCTTCAGCGCATCAAGAAAGAGCACTTGCACGAGTACGGCGCTTCTCCAGATGTGCAGATGCTCTCCCACGAGCTGGGCCTGAGCGAAAAACAGATCAAGCAAGTCGAGAACATCTCGCAATATACGTCGTCTTTGGAGCGTCCCATCGGCGAGGACGAAGAAGACTCTCTGGGAGATTTCATCGAAGATAAGAATGCGCCCTCGCCGACAAAAGAGACCTATAAAATGTTCATGACCGAAGAGCTTGGGAACGCGCTCAATCAGCTCAACGAACGCGAGAAAGAGATTTTAAAGCTGCGCTATGGCTTAGAAGACGGGCATCCGCGCACGCTCAAAGACGTGGCCAAAGTCTTTAATATCACCCGCGAGCGCGTCCGCCAGATCGAGATCAAAGCGCTGGAGAAACTCAAGCATCCTAACCGCAAAGAAGAGCTGCAAAAGTTCAGACAGCTTCTGATGAGTGAAGATTGAGCGCGACTTTCCGTTGATCTTGGGGCCGACGGCAGTGGGCAAGTCTATAGTGGCCGTCGCGCTCGCCCAACGGCTGGACGGCGAGATTCTCTCAGCAGATGCCCGCGCGATCTATAAAGATCTGAACATCGGGACGGCCAAACCCTCGTTAGAGCTGCGCCAAAGAGTTCTGCACCATCTGATAGATTTCAAAGATCCCACCGAACGTTACGACGTGATGGAGTTTCGGCGCGACGCTTTGAGAGCGCTAGAAGAGATTCGCGCTCGCGGGAAGCTGCCCATCGTCGTGGGCGGAAGCACGCTCTATATTTCAGCGCTGACGGGGACTTTTTTCGCGGGACCTAGAGCCAATTCCAGCGTTCGTCGGCGTTTAGAAGCTGAGCCTATAGCAAAGGTGCGCGAGCGCTTAGAGAAAACCGATCCTGAAGCGGCGCGGCGCATTCATCCCAACGATAAGATGCGCACAGTACGGGCGCTAGAAGTCTATGAGTTGACGGGGCTACCCATCTCGCGATGGCAAAAAGAGTCCAAAGTTCCGTTCCCCTATAAATTCACGAAGATCGGGCTGACGCTCGACAGAAAGATTCTATATGAGCGCATTCACACTCGTGTGGACGAGATGATCGCCCAGGGGCTGCTGGCAGAAGCAAAAGCGCTGAGAGCGAAGCTGACGCCGGAGATGTCGGCCTATAGAACGATCGGCTACGAAGAGTTTTTCGAGTATCTGGACGGAAAGTTCTCTTACGATGAAGCAGTAAGACTCATCAAGAAACGCTCACGGGAGTACGCCAAGCGCCAGTTAATCTATTTTAAGCGCGAGCTGGATGTCCATTGGGTCGACGTGACGGGGAGAACTACCGAACAGGTTCTCGATGAAGTCTTACGGAGACTACAGTAGGCGAGCGATCTCGCGCAAAACCTCTCGGGCCACCTCGCACTTGGTCATACACGGTAGTGTTCGGCTGCGTCCGTCGCGATAGAGCAGCGTCACGATATTGGTCTCGACTTCCGGCCCAGCTCCCGGCGCAGTAATATCGTTGGCGACGACAAGATCTAAATTTTTCGCTCTTAATTTTTCGCGCGCGTGCTCTAAGATCTTTTCGGTCTCGGCGGCAAAGCCCACTAAGATCTGATTTTTCTTCTTGCGCCTGCCTAGTTCAGAGAGAATGTCGGGCGTCTTCTCTAGGACGAGTGTTAGTTCGCGCGCATCCGATTTTTTTAGCTTGTGTGAAAAAGCTTTCTTTGGCCGCCAGTCGGCGACCGCCGCGGCCATCAGAATCAGATCGAACTTGGGGAAACGTTCGGTAACGGCTTTGTGCATCTCGGCAGCGCTCTCGACCTTGACGAACTCTACACCCACGGGCGGCTCCAGTAGCGTCGGCCCGCTCACCAAACAGACGGAGTCAGCTCCTAGATTGCGAGCTTGCTCGGCCAGCGCATAGCCCATCTTACCCGAACTCTTGTTGGTGATGCAGCGCATGGGATCGAGCATCTCGCGCGTCGGCCCCGCGGTCACCAAAACGCGTCGCCCTTTCAGTAAAGAACGCTCGGCGAAGATCTCTTCGATAGCTTTGAAGATCTTCTCTTCCGAGGGAAAACGTCCCACGCCTGAGCGCCCGCTGGCTAAGTGTCCCGTCTCCGGCTCCAGAAAGCGATAGCCCAGCTCTGAAAGTCTCTTTTTGTTCTCTTGAAAGACGGGGTTGGTGTACATCTGAGACTCCATCGCGGGGATCACTAAGAGAGGGGCGCGGGTCGCCGCGACGGTCGTCGTGAGAAAGTCATCGGCGATTCCGTGCGCAAGTTTCCCAATGATATTATACGTCGCGGGCATGAGCACAAAGAGATCGGCGGTGTGGGCCAACTCGACGTGCGCCAAGGGATCGTCTCGGAAGAGATCGGTGAAGACTCGGTGCTGAGAGAGAGACTCGAACGTGAGGGGGGTGACGAACTCACACGCGGCGCGGGTCATAATGACTCTCACGGACGCGCCGGCTTGTACGAGCTTGCTGACGATATAAGCTGCTTTATACACAGCAATGCCACCGCAGATCCCCGCGACGATCTTCTTGCCCTTGCAAGCGTCCATCGCCGAGAAGCATAGCGATTACGCTGGGCAAAGTCAACAGAAGGCATTTGAGATAGTGCCTAATCGTGCTTTTGCTTTGCTTAGTGAGCGCACGAGTAAACCTCGGACCTCCTGCGTGTGAAGCAGGCAAGGTGATGTCCTTCACTGTAAAGCCGACCATCCACGACAGGGATGGTCGGCCACAGACTTTTGGTTTTCCCCGCAAGCCATCGGCGAACTGAACGCGCTGAAGCAGGCGATTGTGAGTTTGCGTGACTTTGCCGTGAACGACTTTTCATTAGTCATGTTTGGTGCGCTGATGTGTCCGATAGAAGCGACTGCAACTGAGCGATACCCTCCTGATAAATCTCCGCCAAGAAATCAGCCGCGTCGTCCGCGCTCTCAAACCAGAAGTCGGAAGCCCGCTCAGAGACGTTCACAATAACCGTCCTGTTCCAAACAAGGCAAGCGGTAGTCTGCCATTCGTAATCTGGGTCAATAACGATCTGGAACACAGGTTTTTGAGGCAGACTGCCTAGTTTCACGGCAGCCTCTGCTAATGCCTCACCGACAACCTCAAGCGGGTAATAGAACTTCCGCCTAATCTGGACAAGCGCTTCCTCTCCTTTCAACAACAGCCCAAAAGGGACAGCGTCAGGGTTGTCCTCAAGGTAAATGCTGGCGAATGTAAGCCTTGTTCCGTCGAGCCAGCCGGATTCCTCTACTTTCTGTTTCATTCTTTGCAGCAAATTCTTCCCCGTCATCGATCAGTCCTCCTTGATACCCTGCCTCAGCCGATAAAGACATTGCGGTTGTGCCACTCAAGTGATTCAGGTGCAGGCGAGCATTGTTTATGCACCACTCGGCGAATAGGTTGTCCTTCAAACCCAACTATCTGCTTAACCAACGGCTCATCCAACCGCGACTTGAGATATGCTGCCACTAGCACGGTCAACTCGTTTGGCGCGACGGAAATAACACCTTTGTCGAATGCCCAGTGGTGGATACCACAAAGAGCAATCCCATTACGCGGGTGGTCAGCACCACGTTGACTCTTTGGGATAATGTGCGCTGCTTCGATTTCGTAAATGCCGCGTGGGGTGCTTAGGCAGAAACCACAAACGGCACAAGAGTAAGTATATTCGGGGACAACTACCGCACGAAAGCCTTGATTTCTGGCAAACGCTTGGCGTGATGATTGCACCCGCTGAACCTCTGTATCGAAGGGATTAAATGGCTCGGTGAGTAAAGAACGGATGGCTTTCTCCTCTGCCTCAATTTCGCTTGAACTCAACAGAATCAGCTCAGGAGGATGTTCAACAGCGAACCGCCGCCCTGCTGCCGTCAGAAGATATTGACCATCCACAATGCCTACAAAACCAAGAGAGCGCAACCAATCAAGCCTCTCTCGCAATTGATTTGAGATATGACGTGCACTCCATCTTTTCATCTGAGAGAAACGGCTACTTGTAAGTGCGAACCATTCCATTGTCAGCGAGTTTCTGTCCAATGACTTCTTTGCTTGTAGAACCTCAAGGATTTCGGCAATTCCGACGAAGTGCCGTGCGAAAACTTCCAGTAGGTAGTCAGTGGAAGGCGATGTCAGCACAGCATACCCATCACGGGTCAAACAACACTTGCCGTCCTTAACTTCGACTAAGCCCGGGCTACTTAGAAGCACTGTGTAAACGTTTCTTGCGAAGTATTCTGACAAGCCACCAAAGGTTACCTTGAGCCATTCATGAACTTCCTTGCGCGACGGCTTCGCGTCGCGAATCCATTGCAGCGTATGTAACAGGTTAGTGACCTGTGCCTCAGCGCTGCCGGCCATGGGCCAAAAGACCAATTTTATCTCACCAGTTGGCGTCAGACTCATCAAGTTCCTCCCTTACATTCCTCCCTTACATTCACGACGTCCACCACGCCGTCACGAGATACAGCCGCACATTGCGCACGTTCTGTGGCAATTGGTCTTTGTATCGCTTCCATGTGATGGTTTGCATTACGCGCTCTGCCAAAGTGGTTTTCGCCGATAGGATTGCAAGCGGCATTGATGTTGGTAGATGCACGACGACAATATCCATATCGGGTTTGTAGTCCACCGTCCGCCTGCCTTCCGCACCATGTACCACCAGCCGCTCCGACAGGTCACTCTTGACTTTGCCTTTCGTGACACAGCGCAAAGGGATTCTTTGTTGGTCAAACGTCAAGTTGAGTACGCTGGCAATCCACTTCGTGAAGGTGTTGCCTGCCTGCGGGCGCAGAGTGTTGGCTATACTGGTGCCGATGTCGCGTAGGTCCACTAACATTGTCTCATCCTTCAGGATTTCCTCCCAGTGAGGCAAGTTCTGCTTCGACGCCCGCTTGCGAACGGCGCGTGGCACGATCATTTGGACTGCCTCTGACTCCACGCTGCGCAGCACGTCGCCCAAGCGGTTTCCCACAGTCAGTGGGTCGCCATATTGAGTAAGGGCTTCCTGCAACCTGCGAGAAAAGAGCGCCGCGATTTGCTCTTTCCATTCCTTCTCATTCTCGGCTGTCCAAGCGTCTTCGGTTTCTGCCATCGGTGCTATGTCTCCTTTCCCAAATCCCTTACCTTCTCGAACAGGAGGGGTAGTTCAGCCTCGTATGCTCTAAATCCAGTTCCATGATTGCGAACTCTTGTCCCTTTGTCATGGAGTCTAAGTTCAATCAGCAGATTACCCTCTTTTATCTGCTTGCCGATAGTTTTAGCTGATGGTTCCGTCAGGAGTTGAGCTTTCGTGCTTCGTGTAGTGAAACCACTCCACACCATCACGCACCTTGCTGCGTGCGCTCACGCGCAGTGCGGGTCATAATCACATGCACATCGGCCCTAGCCTGCGCGAGCTTGCTGACGATATAAGCTGCTTTATACACAGCAATGCCGCCGCAGATCCCCGCGACGATCTTCTTGCCCTTGCAAGCGTCCATCGCCGAGAAGCATAGCGATTACGCTGGGCAAAGTCAACAGCCTGTTCACAGCTACCTGCATCTCTGGTGAGAGCTGACCCAGCTCACGTCGGATGATCTTTTACGCTCGGTTTCTCTTGCCTAGCCGTGTAACCCTTGTTATACTAGCTCGGTGAAAGATGAGCAAGCAACCGCTCGTGGGCGTGATCATGGGGTCCAAATCTGATTGGGAGACGCTGCAATATACGGCCCAGACGCTGGAGCAGTTAGGCGTCCCCTATGAAGTACGAGTTGTCTCGGCTCATCGCACGCCCGATCTGCTCTTTGAATATGCAGCTACGGCCGAGAGTCGCGGGATCGAAGTGCTCATCGCCGGAGCGGGAGGAGCAGCCCATCTGCCGGGGATGACCGCTGCCAAGACGCTCTTGCCCGTGCTGGGAGTGCCCGTCTCTTCGCAGCTTCAAGGGCTTGACTCCCTGCTCTCGATCGTGCAGATGCCTGCAGGCATCCCGGTGGGAACACTAGCGATTGGCAAATCTGGAGCGATCAACGCGGCGCTGCTCGCCACGGCCATTTTGGCGCGCAAACACCCGCAGTATCGTGAAGCGTTGCAGCGCTATCGCAAAGCTCAGACTCAAGATGTCTTAGATCATCCTGATCCGCGACTACACCCTCACCCTGCACCCTCTCCCCCTCCCTAGTCCTCCTCGTATACGGGGAGGGAACGGGTGGGGTAACGGGAGAGGGACGGAGTGAGGGTTGCCCAAGGCATAGATGATAGATATGACCATCGGGATTCTTGGCGGCGGTCAACTGGGCCGAATGCTCGCGTTGGCGGGGTATCCGCTGGGCTTGCGCTTGCGCTTTCTCGACCCCGCAGCCGAAGCACCGGTGAAAGACCTCTCCGAGCTAAACGTCGCACCCTATGACGACTATGAAGCGCTGCGGCGCTTCGCGCAAGACTGCGATCTCATCACCTACGAGTTTGAGAACGTTCCGGCAGAGAGCGCACGCTTTCTCTCCAGTATGCGCGCCATCTACCCGCCGCCCAAAGCGCTGGACGCCTCTCAAGATCGCTTCGCTGAGAAGAACTTCTTTCAGAGCTTGTCCATCCCCACGCCGCGCTTCGCGCTGGTCGCCAGCGCCGAAGACCTCAAGAGAGCCATCCAGCAGATCGGCCTCCCCGCGGTGCTCAAGACCCGTCGGATGGGCTACGACGGCAAAGGACAGACGATCGTACGCGAGCAGAGCGATCTGCTGCAGACGTGGGAAGCGTTGGGCCGCACCTCGCTCATCCTCGAAGAGTTCATTCAGTTTGAGCGCGAGCTCTCTATGCTCGCCGTGCGCTCCCGCACGGGAGAGCTGGCCTTCTATCCGTTGGTGGAGAACCACCATCGGGACGGAATTCTGCGGCTTTCACTGGCGCCTGCGCCAGGGGTCTCGGCCCAACTGCAAGCGCTGGCCGAAAGCTATGCTCGCAAGATTTTAGAGGCGTTGAACTACGTAGGCGTCCTGGCGCTGGAGCTCTTTGACGTAGGGGCCCTTTGCGCTGTGCCCCTGTTGGCCAATGAGATGGCCCCCAGAGTCCACAATTCGGGGCACTGGACCATAGAAGGCGCTGTGACGAGTCAATTTGAAAATCACTTAAGGGCGATCTTAGGCTGGCCCTTGGGGTCCATAGAGCCACGGGGATATTGCGCCATGCTCAATCTCATCGGGAGGGTTCCCAACAGTGAAACTGTGCTGAAGATCCCCGGCGCGCATCTGCATCTCTACGGAAAAAGCCCAAGGCCGGGACGCAAGCTGGGGCATATCACCCTTTGCGAGACCAGCGAAGAGCTTTTGGAAGCCAAGCTCGCACAGCTTCAAGCCCTTCTTTGAGTCTCGCGCGTCAGCGCGTTCAGTTTATAGATCCCCAGCACGGTCAGCAGAGTTGCCGTTAGGACCACCAGCGGCGGATAACCCGCGCTGAGAATCAGAGTCTGAGGATCCCAAGAGGGATCATACGCCCACCATAGGCTGGTCTTGATGGTCGCTCAGAAGTTGGTGACCATATGAGCGATAATCGCCGGATAGATGCTTCTTGTCCGCACGACGAGATAGCCCAGATAGAGCCCGATCACACCCGCGGTCAGCGCTTGGAGGGGTATGACGTGTATGAGGCCGAACAAGAGGGCCGTCAGCGCGACAGCAGTAGCCGGGCGAAACCGCGAGAGAAAACCGCATAAGACCAGCCCACGAAAGACCAGCTCTTCTGCTATGCCCGGCCCCACGCTGACAGCCACCAGAAACGAGATAAAGCCTTCAGCTCTTTCAAATCGTGATAGCCGCACCAGCTCAAAAAGAGCCTCAGAGAGAATCCCCGGAGGGAGGAGCCAGGGCATCAGTCCCAACAGAAAAGAGATGACCGGGCTGAGCGCTACCCCCAGCGCGATCATGGTGAGAGCCGCCCAGAGATAGACCGAGAGAACAACGGGCCTCAAGCTGAACGTAGCTCCTAGATCAAATTCCATGCGACGCGCGAAGAGCCAGAGCAAGCCCAGCGAGACCAGCGCGCCTCTCAAGATGGCAAGCGCTTGATAGAACTGCTTGGAGGCCAGAGGGGCATGGGTAGGTGGGAAGCGCAGTATTAGAGCAAAGAGAATGTCAACGAGAGTGCTCACCAGCAGAAACAAGAGCAAGAAGCCTATGGCGTGGCGCGGCTGCGGCAAGCGAAGTTCTCCATGCTTCATGACGATCACCGTGGTCTGATCGGTGTTATGATTATTATCGCCGGGCGGCAGGCCAAAAGCAAGACAAGCGCAATCTCCCCCGTAAGTTTGTGTTTCGTCGCTTTCTCAGTCGCCAGCGCCGCCTAGGCCAATTATAGGAATCTCATGTGCGCCGGGTATGCGCTGACGAAAAACGCGTATCAGAAGAGAGCAAATATTGTGGCTTCAGTTGAGGGGAAGGACTCGCAAATCTGAGTGCTAGGCAATACAGATCAACTGGCGATCCAAGCGGAAGTGTCCTTGAGTATTTTCGGCTCAGTCCTCATCGCGGGATCTTGGCCAGCTCTTCGAGCGTCATGCCGTGCTCGTAGGCACCGATCATAGCGCCTCTTCATCTTGATATACTCTTCTAAGTAGGGGGATCAGGCGGTCCCGTCTCCTGACCCCCTCCCGCAAGTGCGAAGCACGCTTCACCCCTACTCGACTGTCATCTTTCTGACAGATCAGTTATACCCCCGGCCCCTCTCCGAATTCGGAGAGGGGATGGGGTGAGGTTTTTCTCGCTTACTCCTCGCAAGCTGTCACACCGCGCACGAAGACTTTCTTGTCCAAGACCAACTCAGTCTTCCCATCGGGAGAGAGACGACGCAGACCTCCTTC
>JAJHSH010000063.1 GCA_022683945.1 Candidatus Acetothermia bacterium
CCGCCGACGTAGATCAGCTGTCCCGTTAACCAGCGTGCCTGCTCGCGGCCAGGAATTTTCGCCATACCCGCGCTGGCATCGTGATTAGCACCCGTCACCAAGACGACTTTGCCTTCAAACCGTGACACAAGTCTCCTCTCTCTATCTTGTCGGTTCCTTGATGCAGCGACAGACTCGGAGACTGCGACGGACGAGTTACCTGGATTATATCAGAGAATTCATCAAGAATAATAGCACTAGACGCGAGGTGATCGCAGATGGTGCTTCGTCATCGTACGCCGAAAGTGTGGCTGCTTATGCTGATCTACAGCATCCCGGCGCTCTTGTTTGTGCTGGTGACCTCGTGGGCGCGTTGGTAGCCCAGAAGAGATCGCACTGAACTCTCGATTAAGAGTTAGAGATTCTACACCCCCCTAACACGAGCATGCCGCTTTTGCTATAATGTTTTCTTGAGGAGACGTAACTATGACACAAATGATCGTCGTGTTGGTTCTGCTGGTGGGGTTCGTGGCATTCGCGCAGAGTGAGCCCTTCATCGTCAAGATCGGCTGTCGCGATGAGACTCTGACGGTAGACCCCAATCGCATTGATGCTCTTATTCTGCGGGGATCGGGTCGCGTAGTTGAATGGACTTTGGAGACGGATGGCTGTCCGGTCACAGCGCGTTACGCGGAGATTCACTTCGACAGGAGCAGCCCCTTCGGGGAGACCCCAGCAGACAGGGAGCTGCTTGCCCCTGAACTTCCTGAGCCGCCACCGCAGAGTGTAGAACTGCTCCGGCGCGAGATCTTTCTTCCAGGAGAGCACCGCTATCGCGTCGTCTTATTAGATGCAGATCGAAACGTGGTCGCGAAAGGCGAGGGGCGTATCTCGGCACGCGTAATCGCACCGGCTATGAGCACTTGGGGTGTAATATTTGCCGGCATCGTGCTCGCCGCTCTCTTCTGGGGACTGCGCCGCCGTCTCTGGGCTTGAATCACTCTCTTCTCTACGGCCTATGGTGCTCTCTCGTCCACTGCTGCGCTCGTGGTTCATCCTTGCGGGGATCATCGGAGGCTTCTTACTTTTACAGCCTTTTCTGGTCTATACAGGGATCATCTCTTGGGTCAATAATCTCACGGCGCAGCTGCTCGCAGGAGTCTTATGGCTGCTGGGAGCCGGAGGCGCAGCACAGGGCACTCATGTGCGCTCTGAATTGTTCTCGCTAGAGATCGTAGCCGAGTGCACCGCAGTCTTGCCCGTCGTGATCTTTCTCGGCGCGGTCTGGGCCACGCCTGCGACGGCGCGCTCGCGCTGGGGCGCTCTTCTCTGGGGGCTCCCTGCAATAGTTCTCTTTAATCTCTTTCGTCTTCTGAGTTTGATCTATATTGGCCATCTCGCTCCCCGCTGGATAGAGTCTGTTCATCTGTTAGTTTGGCAACCGTTGGTCATTCTCTTCTCTGTCGGGCTCTGGCTCTGGTGGGCCGAGCGCCTGCGCAAAGCTTTATGAGCGCACGAGCGTTCTTCTGTTTTTTACTGATGAGCGCGCTCGTCTTGACGGGATTTGCTCTCCTATGGCTATGGATAGCTCCCTATTATGGGCAGCTCCAGATCGCGCTCTTGCAGTTTTGGATCGGCCCGGAGCTGCGTCTTGCGCTCGACCAAGAGGGGATCGTGGTGCATAGCCAAGAGAGATTGCTGATGCGCCGCGATTTTCTCTCCCTGGGGGGCCTTGGACTGACGCTGGCGCTCTGGTTGGCCACGCCGCGCCTGCGTGGACGTGAACGGCTTGGCGGCTTAGCGCTGGGCTGGGCGCTGCTCTTCATCGCCCATCTTTTGGTATTTATAGGGCTGCTCGCGTTCGCGCAAGCCGTCGCCGAAGGGCGCGCTACCGGTTGGCAGACGCTGCTCTATAGTTTTATCGCCGTCAGCGACTGGGTGCTGCCCGTTCTGATCTGGAGAGTTCTAGCGTTTAGGCTCTGGGGCCACGCCGTAGATCGCGATCTTGCGTCCTAATCTCCACGCCCAACAACTGTCGCCATAGGACCAGTGCCACCACTCGCCGGCGTAGTTCGTCAAGCCGGCTTTGGTCATCACTCTGGTAAGAAGCTCTCTGTTCTTGCGCGCTTCTTCTGTAAGCCCATCTGCATAGGTCGCGGCGACGGCGCGGGCTTTGGGGGTGCGCCACTTGAACGGAGAAGTCATATCCAGCTCTTGGCCCTTGGAATTCAATATGCTCACGTCAATCGCGCCGCCGGTGCTGTGTCCGGGCGGGGTCTTTATATCTGGGGGATGGACAAATCTGTTCGTCAGCCGTCGCAGGACGTTCTTGGGGGCGTGGGGATGGCGGCGCTTGAAGCGCTGATAGGCGCGCCGGTAGATCTTCTCTTGTTCGGCAATCGAGCGATAGGCACTGAAGATACCCAGCTTATAGCCCTTGGGCAAGCAAGAAGCTGCTCGCTCCAGCATCTGGGCGACCGTCTGGCGAGCCCAGAGTTCTTGGGGTTCTCCGGTGCGCCAGTGGGGCAGAACGACGATCTTGGAGGAGCGTCCGTTCAGTCTGACCAAGGGTTCTCCGTTGTCGCGAATCTTGATCTTATTGAGTTCGGAGACCGGTTCGACGATAGAATTGCGCCTCACCATAGGATGCGATTATAGACGATCACCGTGAAGGACTCAAAGCGAATTGCCGGTCTGAAGATTCCGGGCTTGAAGAGAAGGCACACGTTCCCTATACTGAGTGCCAACAGATAAAATAAAAGTTGAGGTTGATGCGATGACACGTGAACGCTGGGGAAACTTTGTGTTGGCGCTCTTTGTGCTGATCACGCTCGGCGCGCTGGCGGCCCAAGGGCTGGCGCTCTGGGAGAGTTTTTCGTATCCAGAACCTGCAAGGGAGTCACATAAGCCCGATTCCCCCTTAGGGAAGCTGACGCCCATCGAGCGTGGCAAGCTCGTCTTTCAAGGAGCCGGCTGTCTCTCTTGTCACATGGCGCGCCTAGAGCCCGACAGCCCGAAAGTCGGGTTTCCGGTCGGTCCCAGCCTCAGCAACGCCGGCGTGCGACGAGATGAGAAATGGCTTCGGGAGCACTATATAGACCCCCATAAGCTCGTCCCCGGCTCGATGATGAACTCGTTCTCTTATCTCTCTTCAGAAGAGCTGGATGCACTGGTAGCTTATGTAAAGATCTTCAATCTGCAATTCGAACCCAAAGAAGAAGTGAAGCTGGTCATCCCGGAGCGTTTTACCCAAGAGCAGGTCGAGCGCGGCAAGGCACTCTTCACCAGTCAGGGCTGCATCGGGTGTCACATCATCGGCTCCGTAGGTGGCCCGTTGGGTCCCAATCTCACCAAAGCGGGCCGATTCGGGCGCACCGACGAGTGGCAACTCAAGCACTTGAAAGATCCGCTCTCGGTCTATGTGCTGGGGCCGACAGATGGCATCCCCTGGCCGATGCCGAAGTTCGACAAGCTCTCTGAAGAAGACCTGCGAGCGCTCGTAGCTTATCTGCAGAGCTTGCAGTGAAACTCTTCCAGTGCGTAGGCTCTCAGCGGCCCACGGCGCAGCGCGCGGATCGCTTCTACGAGCGCTTGCGCCCCTTCGAGCGTCGTCACGTAGGGCACGCGGTACTTCACTGCTCCGATGCGAATCGCGCGCTCGTCTTCTTGCGCACGCTTGCCCCAGGGTGTATTAATAACTAACTGGATCTGTCCCTGACGGATCGCATCGCCAATATGGGGATGCCCCTCGCTCACTTTGTTGATGATATTCGCCGATACACCCGCTCGGCGCAAGAACTCTGCCGTCCCGCGCGTCGCCGTGATCACAAAACCCAGCTCAGAGAGCGCCCGCGCTACAGAGACTATAGTCGGCTTGTCGCGATCGTTGACGCTGATGAAGACCGTCCCTGCTGTTGGCAGCCGCCTCTGAAGATGAAGCTGCGTCTTGGCAAAGGCTTCTCCCAACGTCTCGCCGGAGCCCATCACTTCGCCGGTGCTCTTCATCTCCGGGCCCAAGACGGGATCGGCCATAAAGCGATCAAAGGGGAAGACCGGCGCTTTGACGTGAAAGCCCTTCACTCTCGGCTCTTCGCTCAACCCTAATTCTCTCAGCGTCATCCCCGCCATCACGTTGGCGGCGATCTTCGCCCAGGGCACGCCCGTGGCTTTGCTGACGAACGGCACCGTGCGCGACGCACGGGGGTTGACTTCGAGCACATAGAGCTTCTCTTTCTGTACAGCGTACTGGACGTTCATCAGGCCGATGACCTTCAGACGCTGCGCTAATCTGCGCGTCGTCTCGCGGATCTCGGTGAGTATCTGTTCGCTCAGCGTGTAGGCGGAGATGACCGAACAGCTATCGCCGGAGTGGATCCCCGCGCGCTCGATGTGCTCTAAAATTCCGCCGATGACGCACTCGCGCCCGTCGGCGACAGCGTCTACGTCTATTTCGATGGCGTCTTGCAGAAATTCGTCGATCAAGATCGGATGCGCCGGCGCGATCTGCACGGCTTCTTCGATGTAGCGCTCTAAATCGTCTTTATCATAACAGATCGCCATCGCCCGTCCCCCTAAGACATAACTGGGCCGCACCAGCAACGGAAAAGTTAAATCTTCGGCCACGCGGAAGGCTTCACTCCTAGAGTAAGCGATCCCGCTGCGCGGACGCCGCACACCCAGCTCACTTAGAACGAGATCGAACTTCTCTCGGTCTTCGGCCAAGTCTATGCTCTCCGGGCTCGTGCCCCAGATGGGCACCCCGTGCTCGTGCAGCGCCAGCGCTAAGTTGAGCGGCGTCTGGCCACCAAACTGCACGATCACCCCCACAGGCTTCTCGATCTCCATAATATGGAGCACGTCCTCCAACGTGAGCGGCTCAAAATAGAGCTTATCGGATGTATCATAATCGGTGGAGACCGTCTCCGGGTTGCAGTTGATCATCACCGTTTCATAGCCCAGCGCGCGCAGCGCAAACGCCGCATGACAACAGCAATAATCAAATTCGATCCCTTGGCCAATTCTATAAGGCCCGCCCCCCAAGACGATTACTTTCTTGCGCTCGCTGGGTGCAGCTTCGCACTCTCCGGTCTCATACGTTGAGTAGAGATAGGGTGTCTGGGCCTCGAACTCTGCGGCGCACGTATCTACTTTCTTGTAGACCGGTCTTACACCGAGCTGGAGTCGGCGGCGGCGCACGGCCATCTCGCTTGTGCGCCAGAGCTTGGCCAGACGAGCATCGGAGAACCCGTATTTTTTAGCGATCCAAAGCAGCTCTTTAGAAGTTTTATCCAAGCTCCCGCGACGCAGCTCGTTTTCTAAGAGCACGATCTCTTGGATTTGGCCCAAGAACCACGGATCAATTCCCGTCCAACGAGAGAGTTTCTCCATAGAAGTCCCCGCTTGCAGCGCTTGATAGATATAAAAGACTCTGTCCGGGTTGGGCTTTTGCAAGGACTCGCGCACCATCTCATCGGAGAGCAGGCGCGCTTCGCCCACGCTGAGCCCGCTGCGCCCGATCTCCAGCGAGCGCACCGCTTTTTGTAAAGACTCTTTAAAAGTTCTGCCCAGAGCCATCACTTCGCCCACGGAGCGCATCTGCGTCCCCAACACTCGTTCGGCTTGCGGAAACTTTTCAAAATTCCAACGCGGGATCTTGACGACGACATAGTCTATCGCCGGCTCGAAGCTCGCCGGGGTCTTTTGGGTAATATCGTTGGGCAGCTCATCCAGCGTGTAGCCGACCGCTAATTTAGCGGCGATCTTGGCAATGGGAAAGCCCGTCGCTTTGGAAGCCAGCGCCGAGCTTCTGCTCACGCGCGGGTTCATCTCGATGACCAGTATCCGTCCGGTGCGCGGGTGCACCGCAAACTGAATGTTGCTCCCGCCCGTCTCGACCCCCACGGCGCGTATGATTCTGATGGCCCAGTCGCGCATCTTTTGGTACTCTTTATCAGAGAGGGTCTGCGCCGGAGCGACGGTGATCGAATCCCCAGTGTGAACGCCCATCGGATCAAAGTTCTCGATAGAGCAGATAATCACGACGTTGTCGCGACGATCGCGCATCACTTCCAATTCGAACTCTTTCCAGCCGATGACCGACTCTTCGATTAAGACTTCATGCACCGGGCTGAGATCGAGCCCGCGTTTGGCTCGTTCATAGAGTTCTTCTTCGTTCTGGGCGACGCCGCTGCCCTCGCCGCCGAGGGTGAACGAAGGTCGTATCAGAATGGGATAGCTCAGCCCGCGCGCGATCGAAAGCGCTTCGTCCAGCGAGCGCGCCAGTGCCCCCTGCGGGACTTCTAGACCCGTAGTCTCCATCGTCTGTTTGAAGAGCAGTCGGTCCTCGGCGATCTCGATGGCCCGCTGCTGCGCGCCGATACTCTCGACACCGTAGCGCGCTAAGACGCCCGACTTGGCGAGGGCGACGGCCAGATTGAGGGCGGTCTGGCCGCCCACGGTGGGCAGCAACGCATCGGGCCGCTCACGCGCGATGATCTGCTCTAAAGTCTCTGGAACGAGCGGCTCAATATAAACGCGCGAAGCGCTCTCAGGATCGGTCATGATCGTCGCGGGGTTGTTGTTGACTAAGATGACTTCATAGCCCTCTTCGCGGAGGGCTTTACACGCTTGCGAGCCCGAATAGTCGAACTCACCCGCTTGGCCGATGACGATGGGGCCGGAGCCGATCACTAAGATTCTCTTCAGATCTGTGCGCTTGGGCATATTAACCTAACCCCCCTGCCCCCTTCCCTGAAGGGAAGGGGGATTCCCCTCCCTCTTTAGGGGAGGGGTTAGGGGAGAGGTCATCAAAGCTATAAAGCGCTCAAAGAGATGGTGCGAGTCATGAGGGCCGGGAGCGGCTTCCGGGTGATACTGCACGGCGAATATCGGCAGCTTTTTATGACGAAAGCCTTCGATCGAATGGTCGTTGAGATTCATATGAGTCAGTTCTAGCTCTGGGGGCAGATCTTGGAGGGCGAAGCCGTGATTGTGGGTCGTGATCTCGATTCGTTCTGTGAGTAAATTCTTGACGGGCTGGTTGCCGCCGCGGTGGCCGAACTTGAGCTTATAAGCTCGTGCGCCCAGCGCCAGCCCCAGTATCTGATGCCCCAGACAGATCCCAAAAATCGGGCAGCGTTCAGATTTTATAAGCTGACGGACGGTGCGGATGGCGTCTTTCAAGATAGCAGGATCGCCGGGGCCGTTGGAGAGAAAGATCCCATCGGGCTGGAGTTTTAAGATCTGTTCGGCGTTCCAGTAGCTGGGCACGACGGTGACTCTGGTGGCGCGGCTGCGCAGGTGTCGGAGAATATTGCGTTTGATCCCGTAGTCTATAGCAACAATATGCAGATCTTTGGCCTCTTGAGGGCCGTGCCACTCGCGGGGGAGGGGTTCGTTCCATTCGTAGGGTTGAGCACAAGTGACATAGCGGACGTGATCGAACTCGGAGATGGTCGGTGCGCGGCGGGCGCGGACGATCAGCTCTTGGGAGTCCATCTCTTCGCTGGAGAGAGCGCCGCGCATCGCGCCCTGCTCGCGAATATGACGGGTGAGCGCGCGTGTGTCTATCTCGCAGATGCCGACGATCCCGTATTTTTTGAGATATTGATCCAACGTGAGGCGACCGCGCCAGTTGGAGAAGTTCTGAGAGAGTTCTCTCACGATAAACCCGGTGACCCAAGGGCGGAGCGACTCGACATCTTCGGAATTGACTCCATAGTTGCCGATATGGGGATAGGTCATGCAGACGATCTGACCGGCGTAAGACGGGTCCGTAAGAATCTCTTGATAGCCCGTCAGCCCTGTATTAAAGACGACCTCGGCGCAGACTTGGCCTTCGGCGCCAAAGGGCTGCCCCTGAAAAACTCTTCCATCTTCAAGGGCTAAAAGGGCCATAAGCTGGCCCGTATTGTATAGCAAAACCAGTGCCGTTTGCAAGTGACAGTATTTTTCCAGAGATTTGGAAAAACTTTTTTATTGAATAGAGATAACGAAGTTGAGCAGTTGTACATCATGTTCTAGCTGCTACAACCAACCTTTGGGGCAGGCTATAGTGTGGCCATTACGAAGGGTTACAACTTGTGGAAGAAGGCTTCTTCTTAGATGACTTTGCTTCATACGCCGATAATAGTCTGCCACGTTGGAAATGGCTTGGGCTTGCCGTGCCGGTGGAGATACTACCATAATCTTTATAGAAATCCTCTGCTGGATACCCCCCAGCTTGCTGGGGGGAGGAAAGCAGAGATTCGCCGCAGGCGAATCCCGCCGTTACAATACCCGGAGTGAGCTCCGTCAAACGCGCCAAGCACGCGGTCTACGACCTCAAATACCA
>JAJHSH010000028.1 GCA_022683945.1 Candidatus Acetothermia bacterium
CTCCCCTCCCTGGCCCTCCCCGCCTGCGGGGAGGGCCAGGGAGGGGAGAGGAGGGCCGAAGGCGGGGTGAGGGTCGTTCGTCAGTTTACGCATAGAGCCCCCTCGCCCGCGCCGCCCGCGCCACGCGATCTACCGCCACTATATAGGCCGCTGTCCGCAGATCTACGCGCTCACGCTGCGCCATCTCCCAAACTCGCTGAAAGGCGCTGACCATAAAGCGCCGCAGACGACGATCTACGCGATCGGCGCTCCAGAAGTAGAACGCCCGATCTTGCACCCACTCAAAATACGAGACCGTCACTCCCCCGGAGTTGGCCAAAATATCGGGGATGACGACCATACCGCGATCGTAGAGCACTCTATCGGCCTCCAACGTCGTCGGGCCGTTGGCCAGCTCTAAGATCACTTTCGCTCTGATCTTTGAAGCATTAGATTTTGTTATCTGATCTTCAATCGCTGCGGGCACTAAAATATCGCACTCCAGCTCTAGGAGTTCTTGGTTGGTAATCGTTTCGGTCTCTTTGCAGCGCGCTACCGAGCCGGTGCGCCGCTCGTGTTCTTTTACAGCTATAGGGTCGAGCCCTTTGGGGTTATAAATCCCGCCGCGCGCGTCGCTCACTCCAATGAGCTTCGCACCACCCTCGACACAGAAACGCGCGATGCTTGACCCCACGTTGCCAAAGCCCTGCACGGCCACGCGCGCGCCCTCTAGCTTCATATTCAATTGTTTGAGCGTCTCCTGCAGCACAAAGTAGCCGCCACGCCCGGTTGCTGCATCACGCCCCTCTGAACCACCGAGCACCTTGGGCTTGCCCGTCACCAAGCCGGGCATGAACGTGCTGTTATGGTGCATACTGATCGTGTCAACGATCCAGGCCATCTCGCGCTCCCCGGTGAAGACATCGGGGGCAGGGATGTCTATCTCCGGCCCGATAATCGGCGCGATCTCCGCGGCGTAGCGTCGTGTAATTCGCTCGATCTCGCCCACCGAAAGTTCGAGCGGGTTGCACTTGACGCCCCCTTTCGCGCCGCCGAAGGGCAGCTGCGCCACCGCACACTTCCAGGTCATCAGAATTGCTAACGCTTCGACCTCTTCGAGCGAAACGTCGGGATGATAGCGAATCCCGCCCTTGGTCGGCCCCAAGATGGGATGGTGCTGCACTCTATACCCCTCAAAATGTTGAACGCTGCCGTCGTCCATTGCGATGGGGAAGACGACGATCAATTTGCGCTTGGGATAGCGCAGGAGCGTGCGCAGGGGCGCTTCGAGCTTGAGGCGTTCGGCGGCCACGTCGAAGAAGTGGCGCGCCGTCTCCAACATAGTAATCTCGGATTGGCGTTTGAGTTCCGACATAGTTCATTTCTCCTCTTTCTCTTCTTCCGTCTCTAGGTTCTGCTGAATCTCTCTGAGCCGAGCTTCCACACGGGCGTAGAGTGAGCCTTCGGGGAATTTCCCATCGGGCCCACGCTGGCCCGGCTCCATCCCCGTTAGCAACTCCAAGCCCTCTTCGATGGTCTTCACCACGTAGACGTGAAATTGCTGCTTCTTCACGGCTTCTATGATCTCGGGGCGAAGCATGAGATGGTGGACGTTCTGCTCCGGGATGATGACCCCTTGGTCGGCGGTGAGGCCCTTGATTTTGCAGATTTTGAAGAATCCGTCGATCTTTTCGTTGACGCCGCCGATGGGCTGGATCTCGCCCTTCTGATTGACGGAGCCGGTGACTGCGAGATTCTGTTTTAAGGGCACCCCAGAGAGCGCCGAGAGCAGCGCATAGAGTTCGGTGCTCGAGGCCGAATCTCCGTCCACTTTGGAGTAGCTCTGCTCAAAGGTCAGACTGGCCGAGAGACTGAGAGGCTTATCTTGGGCGAATTTATCGCCCAGCCAGCCCTTCAAAATCAAGACACCCTTGGTGTGCAGTTTGCCCGAGAGCGCCGCTTCTCGCTCCAGGTCAATCACCCCGTCTTTGCCCGTAAAGAGATTGGCCGTAATACGCGCCGGACGCCCAAAGGCCACATCGCCCAACTGCAAAACCGAAAGCCCGTTCACACAACCCAAGCGAGTCCCCTGCGTATCAATAAAAATATCTCCGCGGATAATCAGTTCACGGATCTTCTCTTCAATAAAGCCATCGCGATAGTGCTTTTCTTCGATAGCTTTTTCCACGTGCTCCGCTTTCACAAAGCGCGCTCCCTCGCGCTCCGCCCAATGCGAAGCCTCGCGGATGATCAACATCAGATGGGAAAATCTCGCGGAGAGCTTCTCTTGATCTCCAGCCAACTCGGCAGCATATTCTATGAGGCGAGCGAGCGCGTTCTTATGAAAATGCTTTACGCCGGGACGTTCTTTAACTCGCGCGGCGACAAAAGGCGCAAATTGTCGAATATAATCAGCCTTCCAGTCCATTTCGTTATCGAAGTCGGCTTTGATGCTGAAGAGCTTCTCGAAATCTTCATCAACGGCTTGGAGAGCGTAATAGATCTCCGGGCTGCCGATGAAGATCACTTTGATATCGAGAGGGATGGGTTCGGGTTTGAGGCCCTCCGTGGTGGCTAGGCCGAGCATATTAGCCGGATCGTCGATCTGAATCTGACGGCAACGAATAGCGATTTTGAGCGCTTCCCAGCTGATCCCGTACTTGAGCAGATTCTCTACGCTCAAGACCAAATAGCCGCCGTTGGCGCGATGGAGCGAACCCGCTTTGATCATAGAGAAATCCGCGGTCATCACACCGAATTGCACCCGGCGCTCGATCTTGCCGAAGAGATTCGTGTAAGTAGCATTTTCTTCGACGACGACGGGAGCCCCCTTGGTCTTGCTGTTGTCCACCAAGACGTTGACGGTGTAGCGCTTAAAGAGATCTATCATTCCCGTAGGGAGAGGGACGCCTTGGCCCTCGGCGCTGCGTTGGCCCTCTTGGGGCGGCTCAGTAAATTCTTGTATGTGCTGAAGAATATCCGATTCAACGTCATTGAGAAACTGTACGACGCGCGGGTGCTCGCTGTAGCGAGATTGCAACGAGTCGATCACAGGACTGACGGTATATTCGGCGATCTCTTCTTCCAATTCGCGAATGGCTTTCAAGCGCTGCTCTTCGATCTGCTGCTCTTGTCTCAAAGATTCTTGAATGATCTGCTGCAGCTCTTGTTGAGCTTGAGCGATGCGATTGCGCTCTTTCTCCGGCAATTGCGTGAAGAGTTCTTGGGTCAGGGGTTTTCCGTCTATATGGGGGATGGTCTTGATGCCGATGGGAGTCGGCTGAAAGAGAAAGCCGCGGCGCTGGGCTTCGCTCTCTACGGTGCGATAGACGCGCTGGCGCAGCTCTTCAAACTGCTCGTCCAGACTCTGGCGGCGCTTGCGATAATCTTCGCTGCGATAGGAGGCCGGGAGCCGCTCGCGCAGCTTCTTGATAAGATTTTCCATGTCGCGGGCAAATTTTTTGGCCAGCCCTTGGGGCAAGATGATATATCTGGGGCAGTACGGGTCCTCGAAGTTATGCACATAGCAAAGATCCGAAGGCGTTGGTTCGGTTAGGCTGAGCTTGTGCAGAAACGCCTTGACGATGGAGTTTTTCCCCGTGCCGGGGCTGCCGGCGACGTAGATGTTGTAGCGAAAATCTTTGATGCCCAGCCCCAGTTCGAGCGCGCGCACGGCGCGCTCTTGGCCGATGACGCTATCGAGCAGCGCAGACTCCGCGGTGGTCTCTACTCCAAAGATCTCCGGATCGCAGCGATGACGCAGCTCTTCGGGTTGCAGGCGGCGTGGCATAGATGAATCAAGATAAGATCATACAAAATAGAGAGACCGAGAGCAAAGAGTAAGTGGCGGTGTACTAGAACGTTCGCAGCTCCGTGTCGCCGACCACGGAGATGGCCAAGCGCGGCGAAAAGCTCGTCAGTTGCCCGGAGAACTTGAAGACGCCGGGCCTTGTGCCGGGAGGCACGGTGAGCTCGTAGACCACGGTGATCGTCTGACCGGATTCGAACCGGCGCGACCAGAGCCATTGCATCTGGGATCTCTTGAAGACGGCCCCGGCGTTATCGCGCTCTCGGACAGCCCAGTTGGCCGGAGGGTCTTCATCGAGGCCCAAACCGTTGATGGGTTTGTTAATACGAATATGGAGCGTCGCCCGCAGGATCTGCCCCGCCGTGACGCGCCCGCCGGCCGGCAGAGCGATCTGGCGGCGTAGGACCACCGGCGCTTCGTTGATCTTAATCACTTTGCTGATCGAAGCCGTCGCGCCGCGATTGTCAGTCACTCTTAAGTTAATGCGCCAATCTCCCGCGCGCTCAAAGAGCGTGGACGCCGTTGGGGTGGTCTTCGTCTCGTCGAATTTTCCGTCGCCGTTGAAGTCCCATTCGTATCTGACGATCTGGCCGTCGGGATCGCGCGAGGACGAAGCATCGAAGAGCACGGGCGTGTTCGTATCGGGGTTGGCGGGTGAGGTGCGAAAGTCTGCTCGTGGAGCCTGATTGCTCTGAGCGCTCACTGCGAAGCTCGCCAATATTAAGAACAGCGCGAAGATTTTCAAAGACTTGAGCATAGCATGGCCTCCTACGAATCTAAGAAAACTCGAATTTTTATTTGGGCAATGGCTCAAAGATCGGAGTCTCGGTCAGCCAGTAGGCTACCAATTCTTGCAGTGTCTTCAGATCTATCTTGCCGAAGTTCACCTTTCCGTCGGACTCGCGATTTTTAACGTCTTTGTCGGCAAGCCAGAAGAACGAGACGGCGACTTGGATCTGGTCAAACGTGATAATATTATTCCCGGAACTGAGGACGACTCTGGGGTTGGCAGCATCGCTGGTGTCCATACGCGCGAAGATGACTCTCATAGGGAGCTTGGTCACGATGTTGATCTCCGTCTCTCCAGCGACAGTATTTTCGAAAGCCGGCGCGGCGCTGCTCACCATCCCGCTGAGCTTGACCACTTCCGCCTTAGGCGAGTCGGGCTCAGGGATTTTTAGCTCGTACTGAATGGTGCGAACTTGTCCGGCATCGAGCGTCTCTAGGAAGACCCAAGCGATCTCGCCGGCTTTGGCCGTCTTGGGCACGCCGCTCTCGGCGGGGAGGAGATTGGGCTCCCACTCTTTGGGTATGCGCTCGACGACGGTGAACCCGTTGATCCGGGTGGTGGCGCGGATCGAGAGCGTCACCAAGACTTTCTCCCCCGGCAGCGTCTGGTCGCCCGGCAAATGGGTCTCGATGGAACGAACAGCGACAATTCTGGGCGTAAAGACTCTGAGAGCGCGCGTCTTGGTCGCCGTTGCGCCGTCGCTGTCGGTGACCGTCAGAGTCACCGTGTAGAGCCCATCGGCGGCGTAGCGATGGACAGGGTTCTGTTCTCCTGAAGAGTTTCCATCGCCGAGCTGCCATTCCCACGCGACGATCTTGCCATCGGGGTCTGTCGAGCGATCTACAAAACTCACTTGGTCATTGATCGTAGGCTCTGCAGGAGCTACTTCAAAATTGGCCGTCGGCGGACGATTCGGGCCGCGCACTGAAAAACTCACAGGGCGGACGCTGGGGGTCACCGTGCGCCCGCGGCTGTCTATGTAGCTGAAACTCGGTCTCAGCTCTGTAGTCCCGATCTGTGAGCCGCTTACGACGAAACTCGCTTCCCAGTGGTCATCGGCCAAGAGCTCCAAGAGCAGCCATTCGATCAGGGTCGTATTATCCGGGTTTTTGACGACGCGATTGGGGGCATTGAACGTGGCGAGCTCGTAATTGATAAACGTCGGCAATATCAGAGCGATCTTGAGCTGTCGGGCGACGACCCTTTTAGCCAAAGCTTCTATCAATCTTTGGGGAACGGTTGCGCTAAAGCTCTCGAAGAACTGGCCTCCGGTGAGCCGCGCGATCTCGCGCAGGACGGAGAGATCGGGGCTGCGGCCCAGCGTCCGTATGCCAATCGTCGAAATAGCAATGCCGTGACCGAGAGCCGCTTGCGCTTGGGAGAGGGGCGTGCGCCCGATGTTGGAGCGCCCATCGCTGACTAAGACAATAGTCCAAGCGGCTTCTTTGCGACCTCGCAGGGTCAATTCGTCAATGGCAGTAGCCAAGCCCTCGCCAACGGCGGTGCGACCCAGGGGCCTGAGTAATTTCAGCGCTTGTCGAGTCGCCTCGTGATCGAACGTCAATGGGACATCGAGCGTCGCTTCCGTGCCGAAAGAGACGAGTCCGACACGGTCGCCCGCTGGTATGGCGTTGACGATCTCCAGCCCGATCTTTTGCATCTCGCGCATGTTGACTGTGGACGAGCGATCCAGGACGAGCAAGAGATCGGCCGCGGTTCGTTCCGGGCCTCCGGCCGTGAGTTTGAGGGTCAGCGTCGCTTCTTGCGGCGTGGCGGCAGAGCCCTTGACAAAGACCGCTGGTGGCGCGCTGAGGGTAAGCTCTACCACCGAAGCCGTCTGGGCGTCAGCTCCCAGCAAGCCTAGGCCGAGCAACCCCAGCACGACAGCGAGCTCACGAAGTCGGTGCTTCATAATTAACAGTCCTCCAATTTGCCCAACCCTCACCCTATTCCCTCTTGCGTTACCCCACCCGTTCCCTCCCCGCAAGCGGGGAGGGCCTAGGGAGAGGGTGCAGAAAATTACCGTGCCGCAGGCGGTAAGGGTCTATCTACGGGCGTATCGGTCAGCCAGTGCGAGATCAACCTCTGCAGCATTCTAAAATCAATCATCTTGCCACAGCTGCCCACGACTTCTTCGTCTTCGAGCCAGAGGGCGATGGCCGTCTGAACCTGGGCAAAGCTGATCTTATTGGACAGAGACATATCTATCGTGTCTTGGTCTACGTTCAAGCGCGCGATCGCCACGGGGATCTCCAAGCACTCCACGACATTGACGAGCTGGTCTTGCCCCACGTCGCGCTCGAAGCGCGGCAGAAACGCTTCTATTAAGCCGATCAACATATAATTATTAATCAGTTCATCCGTGGGCACGATGACTTCATAGAGTATGTTTCTCTTCGTGCCTGCGGGGATCTTCTCGGTGAAGATCCAAGCGCCATCGGAGGGCTTAAAGGCCGCGCCGCTGCTCTCGATGGGTTTGACCTCCCAGCGTTCGGGAAGCTTTTCAGAGAGCGCCAATCCCAAAAGTTCTTTCTCGGCCTGGATCTCCACTCTCACTCTGAAGACGTTGCCGCCCGGAGCACGCAGATAGATCTGGGCAAAGGGCAGCGGCGTCAGAATGGAGCGCAGTGCCGTGCCCCCGATGGTCGTGTCTTCTTCAAACGATCGGTCAACGGGGACTTTGCCCAGATGATGCGCGACGACCTGCTTGAGGGCTTCTACGTAGAGCGGAGCGTCGCATGTCCCCGGCACGGGGGTTTCTTCTTGCCAGAAAGCTACGGCGCGGCGCATCTGTTCGTAAGTGACCTCTTCAGAGAGGCGCAGATCCACCGTATCGGTTGTGGTGTCTAAATGGGCAATGGCCACGACTGCCGGCAGACAGGTGACGACCGAGACGCGCGAGAACGTTTCGTTCGTCTCACCCAGCACCGGGATCTCTTTGATATCCGGCACGGTGCTGGAGACCCGCCCGACGATCTCGAAATCCTGGGGGAGCGGGCCGCCCACGAGCTGGCCCGTCTGCGGAATCGTTACGTCATAAACAATACGTCGGGTCTCGCCAGCACGAACAATCGTGGGGAAGACCCACTGGATCTGGGCAGCTTTGAAGGTCGCGCCGCCGCTGTCAATCGGGATGATCTGCCAGTTGGCGGGCAAGTCCTCGTCTAAGCCCAAGCCGCTCATGGCTGCCCGGGCCGTGACCGTCACGGTGACTCTAAACGTTGTCCCCGGCGCAGCGTGGGTCGTGCTCACGTCGCGCCTGGCAAAAGCGATCTCTGCCCCAACGGTGATCGTCCTCGTCAGAGTCGCAATCGCGCCTTTGTCATCGGTGACGCGCAGCGCCACTTTGTACTCTCCCGTCTTGGTGAACGTATACTGGGCTGTGGGTTTTTCAGTAGATATCTCGAAAACACCGTCGCCGTCAAAGTCCCATTCGTACTTGACGACCTTGCCGTCGGGATCTACAGAAGCGCGTGCATCAAACGTGACGGCGACGTTGACGCTGACCGTTGTGGGGCTGAAACTGAACTCCGGCGTCGGCGGCGAGTTGCGGCTGGCGTTTAAGACTAACGGCTCATTGATCGAAGGAAGCACGAAGCGCTCTGGGTTTGTTGGAGAGCCGCTCAAGACCTGCCAACCTTCGATGCCGCGCGTGAACGTTGGGGTAATAACGATCTCGAATTCGTTGCCCAGCCCGCTGATAATAACACCGTCGGCGCGCTCGGGAAGCCAGCGCCAGGTCATCTGGGCCGTCGGCGGCGTGAAGTTATATGTATCAGCGGGATCGTCGCGCAGCGCAATCTGTGCCGTGGGCGGCAACCCGGAGAACGAGAGCGTCGCTTCGCCGCCCGCCTGGTTCTGAGGCGCGCTCAGAATAATAACTAAGCTTAGATCACCGGTGTTGGGATCTCTGTATAAAAAGACCAAAGCCTGACGGGCGATCTCCAGTCCCGTGTTGGGCTGATCGTTGGTGAACCGATAGAAATCTGCTGCAGATCTTCCCGTCTCCATCAAGGGCGTGACCGGGGCGGCAAAAGTCCCCTGTCTGGCGATGATGAAGACGGAATTACCCTGTTGGCCGTTGGCGGCGGGGAGGGTCATCCCCGCGAGAAGAATAAGCAGTCCTAAAACGTGTCGGACGACGCGCATCGCGACCTCCTTTAGCTCATGTTCTGAGTATAGCGCCGCATATCCATCGAGACAGTGACCCAAATCACCCTACCCCGCACGTACCATCTCCCGTGTGAGCATACCACAATCCCCTTGGGCGAGGCAAGTCGAGGTAACGGCGATCACACTCTAATCTAAAGAAATTGCAGCGTGAGAAACGAGGTCTGGGGTATGAGAAGGGTTTCCCGTTTGTCTGAAGCACAAGTGCGCCGTGTCCGCACTCGTGATTTGACAGGCTTGGACAAAACTATAGAATGGTTGTCATCGAGGGACAGTTGAGGTATCGGCGAACGCTTCTTAACTAGAGGAGGCTGAGGGAGATGTCCAATCTATCTCAATGGGTCGTGGTTGTGTTGGCCGTTGTTGCGGCCGTTCTTTTGTTTGGTCTAGGGCGGAAGGGGCCAGAGCCGTCGCTCCAACCGGTCCATGCACTACGGGAGATCACTATCAAAGCGACAGATTTCTCGTTTGAAGTTCCCAAAGAGATCGAAGGCGGACTGGTCGCCGTCACGATGGAGAACGACGGCACAGAGCTACACCATCTACAGTTGGCGCGCTTGCGCGACGGCGTGACCCTCGATCAGGTGCAAAAGATCTTAGCCGAAGGCCCCGAAGAAGCGCTCTTTTCGATGTTGGAATGGATCGGTGGCCCGTCTATCGTCCCCCCCGGTGGGCGCTCGCAAGTCGTACTCCATCTGCCCGAGGGTCAGTATCTCTTAATCTGTTTTCTTCCCAGCCCCGACGACGGAGTGCCACACTTCGCCAAGGGAATGGTCGTGCCGCTCACGGTTACAGCAAGCAGCGCAGACGTATCAGAACCCAAAGCCGACGTCTCTGTGACTTTAACGGACTTCGCGTTCACAATGCCCTCACAGATCAAGGCGGGAAAGCAAGTCTGGAAAGTCACCAATAAGGGCGCTCAGCCGCATGAGATACCCATCGCTCGGCTTATGCCCGGCAAGACGCTTCAAGACGCTCTGCGTTTTCTCCAAGCCCCTGAAGGGGCACCGCCGTTTGAGTACATGGGAGGGCTGCAAGCCATTGACTCCGAGCGGACCGGCTGGGCTCTCTTCGATCTCTCTCCGGGGGAATATATCGCTCTGTGTTTTGTGCCCGACCCCGTGTCGGGAAAGCCGCATATCGAGCTGGGCATGATCGCGGCGTTCACGGTGAAGTAAAAACGAAAGCGAAAGGAGGAGATCCGACAATGCCAAAATACGTTATCGAACGCGAGATCCCTAGCGCAGGGAAGCTCTCCAAGCAAGAGCTACAAACGATTTCTCAGAAATCATGCAATGTGCTCAACAAACTCGGTATGCAGATCCAATGGCTCCATAGCTACGTGACCGATGACAAAGTCTACTGCGTCTACATCGCGCCTAACGCCGAGCTGGTCAGGAAGCATGCCGAGTTGGGAGGCTTCCCGTGTAATCGTGTCTCCGAGGTTCGCGAGATCATCGATCCGACGACTGCCGAGGGGAGCTAGGGATGTGCAGCACTTAGAGTTTATAGATATAGCGTTAAGATAGCCAGCGCTCGCTAGAGCCCTAGCTCCGAGGCGATCCCCTGCATCGCTTTGATCACGAAATCTATATGCTCGTCGAGCGGCACGTCCAGCTCTTGTGCTCCTTGCTCGATCTCATCTCGGTTGACCCCGCGCGCGAACGCTTTGTCTTTCCATTTCTTCTTGACGGCGGCGACATCTACTTCGGCTAAGCTCTTGCTGGGGCGCACCAGCGCTGTGGCGACGATCAATCCCGTCAGCTCATCGCAGGCGAAGAGCGCCTTGGCCATCAGCGATGTGCGCGGCACACCCGTGTACGTCGCGTGTCCCAAGATCGCTTGACAGATCTCTTCGGAGAGGCCGCGCTCGCGCAGAATTTGCACGCCGACGGAAGGGTGCTCTTGCGTGGGGTGATGTTCGTTATTGGGATATTTCTCGTAGTCGAAGTCATGTAATAAGCCCGCAAGGGCCCAGCTCTCTTCGTCTTGGTTGAATCTTCTCGCGTAGGCGCGCATCGCCGCTTCGACCGCGAGCATGTGCTTCACTAGATTTTGGTTCTTGGTGTACTCCTGCACCAACGCTAAGGCTTCAGATCGTGTCATGATCTCCCTTCGCACTTGGGAATCTTGTATTTTACAGTCTGCATCAGAACTTGTCGAACAACTCCAACTGAGAACTCTTCCGAGTGTGCGCAATCTGTTGTTTCAGTTCTTGCGCGGCGCGGCGACTTGCATCGTGGGCTTGTTGGATAGGCTCCGGCAGATGGCCGTCGTGTTGGAGGGCCAGCCAACTCAACTCTAGCGCTGTATTGAGATCAACGCGATGTCCCGGTGAGACAAAGAACGGTTCAGCATATCTCTTGGGTTGGATGGCCGCGCCGGCCCACTGGCCCCCGATGCGAATATAGCAGACTTCTCCGGATTTCAGAGATTTGAGATCCCTCTCCGGTTCGCCATGCAAGAGCGCCTTGGTGATCCCGATGGTCGCAATGTCGAGCAGCACTCCCAACTGCGAGGCAATCCCCGCCTGACGATGGTGCAGTGTCCCCGTGCCGTCTACAAAAATAATATCAGCCAAAGCGTTCTGCGCTTTGAGCTTCTGTAACAGAGCCAGCATCACCGGCAGCTCGCGGAACGCTAGATAACTGGGAATATAGGGGAAGCGCACGGTCTGGGCGAGCGTCTGAGTGCCGAGCAGCTTCAGCGAGTCAAGCTCTAAGCGCACATAAGCCCCCACGCCCTGAGCACCAGCATAAGAGAGATCCACGCCGCCGACGGTCTGATATTCTTTCCGGTCGCAGACTAAACGCATCTGTGCTCGAATCTCGTTTTGGATCTCCTGAAGGCGCTGGAGCGGTCTCTCAGAGCGAAAATCGCGAAAGAGAAATTTGGTCAGCGAGAGGACACGGCCGTCACTGATGGGCATGCCTTCGGCTTGCAGAAGATGCGCTTGCTCTGTTGCGACTGTGCCGTCGCTCCCTACCACGCGATGGCTGGCACAGTCACGCTGGCGCTGAGCGAGAATAGACCCCACAGCACGAGCAGCGATGGGATCGCCCAGGGCGAGGGCAATCTCGCGAAATGTCGCCACTCTGCCCTTGGGGATCTGGGCAACGAGCTCTAGAGTAATCTTCTCGATGTCGGGCAGGGTGAACATGGGCGCCTCCGCGCCCATCATATCACTGAGTGTACTCCTTCACCAGCAGCGCAATCGCCTCGCGCATAAGTTCTGACTTGTTCGCCTTGCGACCCTCGCGCTTGCGGATCTTCAATTGCAGCTCCTCTAAGGAGACGATATCGGTGGGGTCGAGATAGAACGTCGCCTTCACCAGACCCGACGCAGCTTCGTGAGCATTCTGAGCAGCATCAGGCTTGTAGAAGGCTTTCATGATCTCGCTCTCGGCGAGCGGATCGTGCGCAATCGAGCGGCGGGGCTTCATCGAATGCTCACCTTCTCTCGGGCGTGACGACGATAGGGCGTCTCCTCCAGCACGCGCTCGGCTAATCTCTTATAGTCCCGTGCGCCGTGCGAGCTGGGGTCGTACTCAAAAATCGTCTGATGGTAGCTCGCCGCTTCGGCCAGGCGCACGTTGGCGCGAATCGGCTCGGTCACTTTTCCGTCAAAGTGCAGGTCTAATTTCTCTAAGACTTCGCGGCTCTTGCGGTTGCGCCGATCATAAAACGTCGGGATGACCAGCGAGACGTCTATAGAGTGTCCCAGAATCTCGCGCACCAGTTTTAGGTTCTCTAAGATCTGTTTGACGCCGACAAGCGCCAGATAGTCCATGCTCACCGGGATAAACGCTTCGTCTGCATAGGTGATAGCGTTCTGATTTAAGAGATTGAGGCTGGGCGGACAGTCTAATAATACAAAGTCATAGCCGGAGAGCTGAGCCAGCCTTCTGCTTAGGACGCGCTCGCGCCCCGGCAGCCCCGTGAGGATCAATTCGGCTTGCGCGGCGGTCTTGGTGCTGGGAAGCACATAGAGATTCTCGCGCACCGGGACGATACACTCTTCGGGCGTCACCGTCTCTTCGAGCAGCAAGTGATAGAGCGACTTCTGCGGGACGATGTCGAACCACGTAGAGATATTCCCCTGCGGGTCCATGTCTATTAAGAGAATATTGCACTCGTGCTCGGCCAGCCCGGCAGCTAAGTTGACGGCCGTCGTCGTCTTCGCCGTGCCTCCTTTTTGATTGATAATAGCGATCTTGCGCATCCTCTCACCTCTTATAGCGCTTTGATGGTATGCCAGCACATTGGCTTGGTGCTATCTTGCCAAGGGAGAGCGAGAAGGCCAAGGACAGTTGTCCCATCTAGAGGGACTGGCATCTGGTCGCTTCCGTCGCCGCGCGATAGATCTCTTTCAGGGCTACGCCCTGCTCGTCAGCGATTTTTTTGCAGTCTTCGTACTCCGGAGCGATGTTGATAATCTCAGAACCCAGCAGCCCAAGCTTCACGCGCACCTTGCCGTGCTTCGTCTCGACTTCTATAATTTCTCTCGTGAGCTTCTTGCGGTGCACGGGATAATAGATCGCTCCCAGCGTCGTCGTCTCGCGAAAGAGCGTCTCGCAGAGTTTATCTACTAAAAGGGCGTCGCAGAGGACGCGGACTAAGAGCCCCGGACGCCCCTTCTTCATCAAAATATTTTGAGCACTGACGCTCTTGGCTCCTTGCTCCAAAAGCTTCTGCTGCACATACGGAAAAAATTCGGGGTTCATGTCGTCAATCTCCGTTTCGATAACGACCGTTTCGTCGTTCTCGAAAGCAGCGACGCTTTCGCCTACTAAGAGGCGCAGCACGTTGGGCTGTTGAGGGAGGTCTTTGGTGCCTGCGCCGTAGCCGATCTGCTGCCAACGTGCTGTTGGCATAGAAAAGTCCGGTGCGAGATGTTTCAAAATAGCCGCTCCGGTAGGCGTGACCAGCTCTGTCTCGATCTCTGAAGCATAGACAGGAAGGCCTCTCAGAAGCTCCAGCGTCGCCGGCGCGGGCACGGGGAGCCTGCCGTGCGCTGTCCTGACTGTGCCGGACCCAACATTGATTTTTGAAGCATACCAACGCTCAATCTGCAAAGATTCAATCGCGACCGCCGCGCCGACGATGTCCAGAATCGAGTCTAGAGCTCCCAGCTCGTGAAAGTGAACGCCCTCTAGGGGGATGCCGTGGATCTTCGCTTCGGCTTCGGCGAGACTCTGAAAGATCGCGATCGCCCGTGCTTTCTCTGCGGGTGTCAAAGAGCTGCGCTCGATCAGAGCGCGGATCTCTGACCAGTGCCGGTGCTCATGAGATTCAGAACTGGTCTCAAAGCGCAGGTGCGTCGCGGTGATCCCTTGGCGTAAGACTTTCTTCGTATGAACGCGTACCGGCCCCAACCCCAGCTGCGACAGCTTCTCGCTCAAGAACTGGGCTGGGACGAGCCCAGCGTCCAGCAGCGCTGCGAGAAACATATCCCCAGCGATGCCGGAAAAGCAGTCCAAATACGCGATCTTCATAGTTTATTGATCTTGGTGGCCAAGACCGCTGCCCCAAAGCCGTTATCTATATTCACTACGGCCACCCCCGGCGCGCAACTGTTGAGCATCGTCAGCAGCGCGGCTAAGCCTCCAAAGCTCACCCCATAACCGACGCTCGTCGGCACGGCGATCACGGGCTTCTCTACTAACCCGCCTACGACGCTGGGCAGAACCCCGTCCATCCCCGCGACGACAATCAGCACCCGAGCGTCGTTCAATCGGTCGCGATGCGCCAGCAAACGATGAATTCCAGCTACCCCGACGTCATAGAGCCGTTCGGTCTTATTGCCCAGATACTGCGCGGTCACGGCGGCCTCTTCAGCCACAGCAAGATCGGAAGTTCCCGCAGCAAGCACGAGCACCGCGCCCCCTTTGGGGGTCTTGGGAGCCCCCAGCGTCAGCAGTCGCGCCTGCTCGTGATAGACGAGATCGGGCACAAGCTGTTGCACCGCTCGGGCTTGCTCCAAAGTAGCCCGTGTAGCCAGCACGGGCTCGGTCTTCTTGCGCAGCTCCTGTATAATCGCCGCGATCTGATCCGAACTCTTTCCGGGGCAGAAGACGGCTTCGGAAACCCCGCACCGCTGCTCGCGCTCCGTATCAGGCCTGGCGTACTCTTCCCAAGGCTTCATTCATGCTCCCGCTGCGATAGCCCATAAGATCGAGCGTCACATAGCGAAACCCCAACTCTCTCAAAGACGCGACGATCTCCTCGCGATGCTCAAAGACTTTCGTCATTTCATCTGAGGGTACTTCGATACGCGCCAGTTTATCATAGTGGCGCACGCGCACTTGCGTCAGCCCCAACCCGAAGAGAAACTCTTCTGCTCTCTCGACTTGCCGGAGTTTTTCGAGTGTGATTGCGCTTCCGTAGGGCATCCGTGAAGCGAGACAAGCCATCGCCGGTTTCTCAGCTGTGGGCAACCTCAGCAGTCGAGAGAGTTCCCGAATTTCGGGCTTGGTCAGCCCAACTTCCAACAATGGGCTTTGAATATGATACTCTCTGAGGGCGCGCATCCCCGGTCGAAAATCGTCAATATCCGACGCGTTCGTCCCGTCGAGCACATGAGCAAACCCACGAGCTTGGGCTAGGTTTATCAGCTTGCTGAAAAGCTCTTGCTTGCAGTGAAAGCAGCGATTTGGGGGATTATGGACATAGCGCGGGTCATCCAACTCGCGGGTGAAGATGATCTCGTGAGCCACGCCTAACTGTTCGGCAAATCTCTGGGCAGCTTCCAGCTCGCGCTGGGCATAGACGGGAGAGTGCGCGGTCACAGCGAGAACCCTCTCCGGCAGCTCTTGTTTGGCGATCGCCAGCACCAAAGAGCTATCCACGCCGCCGGAGAAGGCGACTATCGCGCTGCTGTAGCCGCGCACCAGTGCACGAAGCCGCCCCAGCTTCTGCTCCAGCTCCATTGTTATCATAATCATAAGCTTAAGTTTAACTTTAGCGTTTGACCGCGCCGCGCGCAAGTGCTTATAATCAGACGCGAATTTTGATTGTGGGAGAGGGTATCATGCATCGCTATTTTCTGGTCGTCGTTCTTGTAGTGATCACGGGGTTTCTCTCTGCGCCCGCGCAAGAAGGCCCAAGCTGGGTCGAAGCGATCAGCAAATCGTATCGGTTCTCTTTGGAGAACGTGACGCATCTGGCGCTCTTTTCGGGGCTTGGGGTGGAGAGCCCGGAAGCCCCTAAGCGTTGGGCGATCTTGCTGGAGCGCGCTCGCATCGAGAATCTACCTTGGCAGAATCTCTATTTGAACAGCGCGCCCTTCGCCGAAGGGCTTCCCGTTTTGACGCAGAAGTTTCGCCCGACCGATGCCGCAACGCTCCGTTGGGAGCGCAGCACAATCAAAGAGACCGTAGAGCCAGAGGGTCTGGCTTGGACGGTGATCGCGTATATCAGTTGGCTACGTCAGATCGAGCAGGGCTGTCAGCGCACTGCTCTTGCGCCCCGGCCCTTGCGCTTCATTGCGATGACGCTGGGAGATTTATCTTCACAAGCGTTGCAGTTCGCCGAGAAGAATCTTAAAGATACGCAGACGGGGCTTTATGGACAAGCGTGGGCAGCGCAGATCGCTATGTTGCACGCGCTCTCGGCTTTTGCTCTGGGGACGACCGACTCGGAGTTTTATATCGGCGAACTCTCCAGCGTCGCCGCGCGTGCGCGGGCCGATGCGCTCTTTCAGAGTATTCTGAAAGAGTACGATCCCCCATGGCCGACAGAGCTGCGCCTGCAAGCCCTCTGGCTCGGAGCGCTCGCGTG
This sequence comes from Candidatus Acetothermia bacterium, assembly GCA_022683945.1. Lineage (GTDB taxonomy): Bacteria > Bipolaricaulota > Bipolaricaulia > RBG-16-55-9 > DRXL01 > SKYB132. The sequence goes on from JAJHSH010000028.1 coordinate 16,527, forward strand.
GTACGCGCTGGTGGGCAGCTACACTACAGATGCGGTGCGCCTGCTCCATCGGCTTGGCTCCCAATGGGAAGGCGCAGCGAGCCCGCATATCTCTACGCGCGCAGCGCTGGTCACAGCGTTGCTCACTGTTAGTCGTCTGACCGGTGAGTCAAGCTACGCCGAGAAAGCGCGACAGCTTTGGGAAGGGCTTAAAAATTCTTGGGAGCTAGAGACGGAGCTCTCGGTCACGGAGATGGGCGATCTTGTAGGAGCGTTCAACGCCGTGATTCGGGTTCTGAAATTAGAAGAAGCGAAGAGCGAATACGCGCGATTTTTTTCTTTCTGGGTTGAGCGTTTGCAGCTAGCCAACGATGAAGAATCCCTGGGACGCGATGACGGGATCATCCCGCGTATGACTCAAGCGGGCGGCCCTTACGGTCGCGCTCCGGTCTTGGTCACCAGAGTCGCCTATGACGAAGAGAAAAAGCGCTGGAGGCTTCTCGATGGAAGATTTTCTACGGCCGGGGCGCTGTACGCAGCGAGCCGATTGCTCTGGCTGAGCGGCAGTTGTGGAGAGGGCTTTAGCGGCCCACCGGCGTACGGGCTGCCGCAGAGCAGTTGGATTAAGCTCGCGGCTATCACCGAGCAAGCGCAACCTGTTGCTCCTGTGACACCACCTACTACGACGGCGCAGCCGCCGGTGGCTCCTCCTGCTCCTGCGACAGGGCCTTCGTCTCAAGATCTGAAAGAGTTAGCTGAGCTGCGTTTACAGCTTGAGGTCATCTCGAAGCAAGTGGCGGACTTGGAGAAAAAAGTGAGAGATCAGGCAGAACGCTTACAGAGAGCCGAACAAGAGATCGCCGAGCTGCACCAGAGCCCGCAGACGGAGATAAAAAATCTTCAGCAACAGATGCAGCAGAGCAAAGATCTCTCTGATGCACTGAAGCTCCGCGTGGAGAGACTCGAGCAGCGAACGACGGAGTTCCCGTGGGTGTGGCTTATCTTAGCTTTATTGGTGGTTGGAGCGGTCGGCTGGCTCTATCTGCGGGTGCGGCGACGAGAGTCTGGGGAATTTGTCTAGTTTTGTAAATCTCGGACTCATTTAGTATACTTTTGTGGAGGTGTCATCGCGTGGCGAAAGACTCTACAGAAGGCATCGTTGTCGGTCAGACCGACGACCGCGTGCGAGTGCGCATCTATCGCACGGGGACTTGCGAAAATTGCAATTGCATTCTCAGCACGGCCTGCTCCCCCGAAGAGGTCGAGAAGCGTCGCGGGATGCTGGGAGAGCTTTTTCGCCAGACTGCTATCCTAGAGATCGAAGCCCTGAACGCCGTCGGTGCCGCTCCGGGGGATCGCATTCTCTTGCAATTGCGCTCAGACCGAGCGTTGCTCAAGGCCTCGGCTCTGCTCTATTTTATTCCCGCGGTGCTGTTCTTGATCGGGGTCTTCGCCGGCGGTTGGTGGAGCGAGCGCTACTGGGGGCTCTCCGGCGATGCCGTGATCTTAGCGCAAGTGGGTATAGGGGTAGGCTTGATGGCGCTGAGCTTTTTCGGAGCATCGCTCTACGCGCGCCGGCGCGAGCGCACCGAGTTCACTCCCATTGCGACCAAGATAGTCTTCAAAGCTGCGGATCTACGTTGACACTTACCCAATCGCTCAGCTTCAGCTCTTTAATTACTGCTCGAAGAACTGCTTTCGTCTCGTCGCTGGTGCTCTTGAGCAACAATTCCCAGCGATAGCGTCCGCGCAAGCGATAGGGCACTGCAGAGGTCGGCCCGAGAACCTCTATGTTCTCTGATATATTTTTGAGTTGCCGAGCCAATAGGTGCGCTTGCTCTTGGGCTTGCGTTTCGTTGGAATGCTCCAGCGTCACGGCGATGAGCTGCCCAAAGGGGGGATAGCGCAGCTCGCGGCGCGCTTCGATCTCCAACTCATAAAAAGCACGATAATCTTGGCGGGCGGCCAGTTGGATCGCCGGATGTTCAGGATGACGGGTCTGGATGAGAACTTCGCCTGATCTTTGGCCGCGCCCGGCCCGCCCGGCTGCTTGGGAGATCAACTGAAACGTCCGCTCTCCTGCACGAAAGTCGGGGAAGTCTAAGAGCGTGTCGGCATTCACAATTCCCACCAAGGTCACGTCCTGAAAATCAAGTCCCAGTCCGATCATCTGTGTGCCCAGTAATATCTGAATCTCCCCCTGTCGGAAGAGCTCTAAGATCGCGCCGTGCTCCCCCTGACGCACGCTCTCGGAGTCCATACGTCGTAGGACCGTCTGGGGAAAGGCACGCCGCAATTCTAACTCTAAGCGCTCCGTTCCCCCTCCGATATAAATCAGCTCGCGAGAACGACATCGCAAACAGCGCAGATGGCGTTGTGTATAACCGCAATAACGACAGCACAGTATCTGATCTCTGAACGAGAACGTCAGAGCGATGCGGCACTGGGGACAGCGCAGCGTCTCCCGGCAAGCCCCACAGACCGCTGAAGCGTAGCCGAGGCGATTGAGCAGCAAGATAACTTGTTCTTCAGCTTCTAAGCGCGCGGCGATCTTTTCTCGCAATAGTGGACTGAGTAGATTTTTCTGTCTGCCCAGATCGAGAATCTTGATGGTGGGCGGAGCGCTGGGGACGACGCGCTCGGGAAGCTCTAAATAGCGATAGTCTCCCTCTTGGGCGCGAAAATAGCTCTCGATAGAAGGCGTAGCGCTGCCCAGAACGGTCACAGCGTTGCTCAGTTTTGCCCTTTGTAGCGCCACGTCGCGCAGATGATATCGAGGAGACGGATCGTCTTGTTTATAAGTGCTCTCGTGCTCTTCGTCAATGATAATCAGGCGAAGCCTATCGCAGGGGGCGAAGATCGCGGCGCGGACGCCGATGGCGATCTTCGCTTCGCCAGAAGCGATCCGACGCCACTGGCGGGCGCGTTCTGAATCTGTCAGCCCGCTGTGATAGACGGCGATCTCGTCTCCAAAATAGTTGCGAAAGCGCGCGATCACCTGTGGAGTGAGCGAGATCTCCGGGACGAGCACGATGGCTTGGCTGCCGGTTTGTACGCAGTGCCGGCACGCACGCAGATAGACTTCGGTCTTGCCGCTGCCGTTGACGCCGTGCAGCAGAAAGACGGAGTCTTTCTCAGAACTGAGCGCTTGCGAGAGTGCGTTCAGAGCGGCGCTCTGCCCTGAGCTGAGCGTCACGGTCTTCAACGGTTCGCGATACTCTTCGCGAGCTTTGGGTTTCTTCGTGATCTGTATGATCTTGGCCTCTGTCAGCGCTTTGAGCGGGCCGGGCCCGCAGCGAACGCGCTCCAGAAGCTCCGTCACGGTAGGATTCTCCAAGCTGAGCAGGGTTTTCAAAAGGGCGGCTTGTTGGGGGGCTCGTAGGGAAAGTCTCTCGATCTGTTGTATGAGTTCGCTCAAAGAGAGCGTGGAGTGGGCGTATTGGATCGTGCGCGGGGCCGACGTGGTGAGAGCGGGGACCATCATAGCGAGCACAAGCCCAAGTGGGGTGAGATAGTATTCGGAGATCCAGCGGGCGAGCTTCAGATCGCGCTCGGTGATTGTCGGTTCTGGACTGACAATGGCCGACAACTCCCGTAACAGTCCGACGGAGCTGTGCTCTTTCAGCGCAACGATAAAACCCTCGACGTCGCGTTGCTCGCGCACGGGGACGCGCACCCGCTGGCCAATTCTCACGTGAGGACGCAGCCTTTCGGGGATGCGATAATCGAGCGCCTGATCGAGATTTAAGCAGACGGCAATTTCAGCAACGGAGTAGTTCATCGATTGCTCAATTCAAGAGATGGTTTATTTGTCAATGATCTCTAGCTGCCAAGGCGAGCGCGCAATTATTTGAGGCTGTCCCTGAAACTCGGAGAACTCTCCGGTGACGCGCAGTCTCTTGTTGCGATAGGCGCTTAGTGGGTTGATCCCCGCGCCGGTGAAGCGCTGCGCTTGGCTCTTGAAGATGATCACCGAGAGGTGTTGACGAAAGTCAGGGTGCGATTGAATGCGAAAGAGCACGCGCTCTTCGCGAACTTGAGCGACGGTGAACTCTGTAGTCACCAGCTTGCCCAGATAGCGCTGGGGCTGAGACGAGAGCGCTTCTGTAGAAGTGACGCCGAGAATGACACGCTCGCCCTGCGCTGTGCGCCACTGCGGGCCCAGACACTTCGTCTTGGCTTTGCAGTCGAGATCGGCACAGTCTACGAAACTATCGCCGTCGTTGTCTGATTGATCATCGCAGTCGCATTCGTTCTCCGCTCCGGAGGTCGGACAGTAGAGTCTCTCGGCTTTCGCGAAAAATTCGTTCGACCACGCTGTGACGCCCCCGGCGGAACGCGCGCGCATTCGATAGTAATAACTCTGCCCAGCTAGGGCTGTCTCGTCAATATAATAGCGATACTTGCTGGAAATATTCTCGATGAGCGCTTCGCACGGGCCACCGGAGAGGGTCGCTCGGCAGAGCTCATACGAGTCTATCGGCGCTTGCAGATGAGGACGCCATTCCACTCTGACTAAGACATCTTCGGTGTTATAGTGGCGCAGCGTGACGCGCGGCGGCTGGGTCGGATCGCGATCATACTTGAGAGTCTCTTCTTTGAGAGCGTTGAAATGCTGCGCGAACTGCTCAGCGACAGCAGCGCTCTCTATGACTAGAAGATTCTCATCGTTGCGGAAGAAGCCGCTGTCCGACCAATTGGTCGAACCCGTGATCACGGTCTGCCCGTCAATAATTGCAAACTTATGGTGCACCAAGCCGGGCAGGGCGTCTACGACGCCGATGCCCAGATAGAGCGCGTCGTCCATCTCTGAGTCTTCAAAACGCTCCCAGCCGCGATAGTCCCAAATAGCTTCTATCTGCACGCCGCGGGCGCGTGCCTCGGCCAGCGCTTTCATAATGAGATCATCGGTGAAGGCGAACATCGCGATCTGAATAGTTCTCTTGGCTTGCTGTATAGCGCTTAGTACGATCTTTTGTGGAGCCCCACTGGGGGTGAAGTAGACCCCAACACGAACGCCTCCGAGATCATAGGTGCTCAAGCGCGTGAAGACGCGCCCACCGTATTTCTCTTCGCTGAAGCGCCCGCGCTCGAACATCTCTTCAAACTCTTGCGTGTAGAGCCGCGCGAGGCGCGGGTCCTCCAGAATAATAAGATTATTGGCATCGTAATAGAGCTCGCGTTCGCCCCAGTTGAGCGAACCCGCCCAGACGATCTTATGGTCAAAGACCGCGAATTTATGGTGCATGAGCGAGGGAAACCGCCCTGGTCTTTGGTCGGCGAGAGCGTCGGTGCGCAATGCGACACAAGAAAGTGCTTGCAGACGCTGATATACAGAGAGATTTCTCAAAGCTTCTTCGTTCTCGCTCACCACGCGAACGCGCACGTCCCGGTTACACGCCCGCGCTAAAGCATCAACCACAAACTCCAGCGTGAGACGATACAGAGCGATATCAATCTTTTGTGCTGCTGCATCTATAAGCCCTATCAAAGCACGATCGAGGCCGTTAGCTTGGGCGTCCAGTCTGTTCATGAGAGGCAAGCCCGCTAACGGGTTCGTGAAGTGGACGCGCAGTGAGGGCGAAGATGGCTCCGCCGGCTGAAGCGAAATTCCCCAGAACCAAACGGAGAATACGAGCAACCCGACCCAAAAGAATCTCTGCACTGCTCTCCCTCCTTCTGTCGCTGCTATCTGCTTGGCTGTGTTCACTTGAGTCTAACGCGAGCGAGTGGGAGAAGTCAAACATGCCTGAAGACTTGATTTTTTCTGCACAAGAGACAGCAACTTTTCTCTTAAAAGTAGTCTCGGTTACAGGGCCCCCTCTTGACTTCAAAAAAAATTTGCTCTATACTCATCATAGATACTAAGCAATGGTGGTGCATTCAACAAGGAACAGCAGAGATGAGAAACACGACGAGAAGCGCTAAAAGGCCATCTGCTGGCGAGCCATTGAGTGCATCTTGCACGTTCCCTCTGCGTTCTCTTCCATCTCTTCTCCCTCGAATCACTTCTCTATCTATCACTCTCTGAGATAACACTTTCGCGCAAAAGGAGGTGACGCAAACAATGCCGATGAAGAAAGCAGCGAAGAAAACCACAAAAAAGACGGCCAAGAAGAAGAAGAAGTAGCGCACCCCCGACAGAGGATGACGCTCTATCGAGGGTGCCGCCAGAGTGTGAAAGGCCACCGCTGCTTTCTTGGCGATGGCCTTTCTATTTTATCCCCCTAAGGGTGCAAGAGCAACTTTCCGAATTGCTCGCGCTTTTCGAGCATTTCTTGGGCCTTGGCCGCCTCAGCCAGCGGGAACGCTCCCGCGATCACCGGACGGAGCTTCCCCGCCCAGACTAATTTCAGCGCGTCAAGGAGTTCGCTGCGAGTTCCCATCGTCGAGCCCAGAATCTGAAGCTGCTTCCAGAAGATCAAGCGAATATCGGTCTCTCCCAACGGTCCCGTTGTTGCACCGCAAGTGACTAAGCGCCCGTTGCGCGCCAGCGCCCGCAAGCTCTTCGGCCACGTCGCCTGCCCCACGCTCTCGATGACGACATCCACGCCACGCCTGTTCGTGAGCTTCCAGACTTCTTTGTCGGAATCCGTCTTGGCGTAGTTGATCACAATATCGGCCCCTAATTCTCTGGCTTTGGCGAGTTTTTCGTCGGTGCTGGCCGTGGCTATAACCCGTGCGCCGCAGAGCTTCGCAATCTGAATCGCTGCGCTACCGACGCCGCTGCCCGCCGCTAAGACGAGAAGATCTTCGCCGGGGCGTACTTGAGCGCGCGTGACGACCATCCGCCACGCGGTCATAAAGACCAGCGGCACGGCTGCGGCTTCATCGAATGAGACGTGATCTGGGATTCTGATAACGTTGCGCGCTGGGATCTTCACGAACTCGGCATAGCCGCCGGGGGCGTGCTCGCCCAAGATCCCGTATTTAATACAGAGACTATCTTCGCCCATTTGACAGTACTCGCATTCTCCACAGTTTAAGTTGGGGTTGAGCACCACGCGCTCTCCGGCTTTTATATCTTTCACGGCTGCACCAATTCTCTCTACGACACCGGCGACATCAGCCCCCGGCGTGTGCGGAGGGTTAAGCCCCGGAATTCCCCGACGCACCCAAATATCCAAGTGATTGAGCGCACACGCTTTGACCCGAACCAGCACTTCTCTCTCTGAGATCTCCGGCGCGGGGATCTCTTCCAATCTCAGCTTGTCCAGTCCTCCGTGTTCGCGAATGACGATGGCTTTCATATTCACGCCTCCCGATAGTTCTTGCGTGTTACAAAGCGATCCGTCCCGCCAGCGCCCGCGAGAGCGTCACTTCATCGGCAAACTCTAAATCGCGCCCCACCGGCACCCCGTGCGCGATCTGCGTGATTCGAATCCCCAACGGCTTGATCTTTCTCGCCAGATACATGGCGGTCGCTTCGCCTTCGACTTTGGGGTCGAGCGCGAGAATCACTTCTCGGATGGAGCTCTGCTGGAGCCGGAGCAACAGCTCGTCTATGTGCAGCTGCTCCGGCCCGACGCCGTTCACCGGCGAGATCAGCCCTCCCAAGACGTGATAAAGCCCGTGGTACTCGCGCGTCTTTTCTAGTTTGAGAAGCTCCTGCGGGTGGCTGACGACGCAGATAATAGAAGCATCGCGCTTAGGATCTCGGCAGATTTCGCAGCGCTCGTTCTCGATCTCCGTGTAATTAAAACAGTTCTTACAGGCGCGAATCTTCTCTTTCACGTTCGTGACCGCTTGGCTGAGCAAGTCCAGCTCTTCCGGCGGCTGATGGAGCAGATAGAACGCCAATCGTTCGGCGGTCTTGCGCCCGATGCTCGGCAGCTTCTGAAATTCTTTAATCAGATTCTCTAACGGCTCAGGATATCTGTCCATAGTGATCCCTCGCCTTTTAAGGGCCAAGCCACCTCTCCCCTAGCCCCTCCCCTAAAGAGGGAGGGGGACTCCCCTTCCCTTTAGGGGAGGGGCCGGGGGTTAGGTCCTAAAATCCCAACCCCGGAATATTCGGC
>JAJHSH010000069.1 GCA_022683945.1 Candidatus Acetothermia bacterium
CGTAGACTTCCTGGTACGATAGTTCCATAGTGGGCCTCCTCCCTGGGCACTCTTCCAAAACTTTGCCCGTGAGAGGATGCCCGCTTTTCTCAGCCAGCGCCACACCTCCCCCTGGTAACAATCTCTTGGCGCACCGACCCGGGCGACTTGACTTTTGCCCCATTTTCTGCTATAAATCACCTATAAAACTGACGCTCGTCATAGGGAGGTTCTCAGCGCATGGGCAAGCTGATCACCAAGCTCTCTGAGTACACGCAACACGGGATCTGGTTCTGGGTTCTGTTCGTTCTGGGAGGAGTCGGTCTGTGGGCGTTGCCGGCGCTGGCGGCTAGCTACGTCGTCGGCACGACTGACGACAACACGACGGCCAACGGTATCTGCACCTTGCGCGAAGCGATCTTAGCGGCGAACAATGCTCCGGCCAACGCCGACTGTGGCGCGGGGAGCAGCACTGATGACACGATCACCTTCAGCGTCAGCGGGACGATTGTGCTCGGTTCGCAGTTGCCTGCTATCGTCTCTGGGCAGGGGAAGCTCACGATTAACGGCGGAGGGGTCATCACGATCAGCGGGAACAACAGCGTGCGGGTCTTTGAAGTGAACTCCGGGGGAGACCTGACGCTTCAGAACCTGACGGTGAGCAACGGAAGCGCCCCCCACGGCGGCGGCATCTTCAACAACGGCGGCACGTTGACGATCACCAACAGCACCCTCTCCGGCAACAGCGCTACCTTCTTTGGCGGCGGTGGCATTCGTAACTACCAAGGCACGGTGAATATCAGTAACAGTACACTCGCCGGCAACAGCGCGGGCGACGGCGGTGGCATCGCCGATGAACAGGGCACGGTGAACATCATCAACAGCACCCTCTCCGGCAACAGTGTTACCAACTTCGGCGGCGGCATCTACAGCTTCAAAGGCGTAGTGAATATCACCAACAGCACGCTCTCCGGCAATAGCACGACCTTCTTTGGTGGAGGCATCTTCAATGACGACGGCACGATAAATATCACGAACAGCACGCTCTCCGGCAATAGCGCCTCCAACAGAGGCGGCGGAATCTTCAATGACGTTACCACGGTGAATATTACGAACAGCACGCTCTCTGGTAATAGCGCCATCATCTCCGGCGGCGGAATCTTCAACAACGCTGCCACGGCGAATATCAAGAACTCCATCGTCGCCAGCAGCCCCTCCGGAGGGAACTGTGTCAATTCCGGCGGCTTTGCCTTCAACGCCCTCGGCGTCAACTTCGCCACCGACGGGACATGCCCCGGCTTCACGCCCGTCAGTTCTGCCCAACTCAACTTAGGCCCGCTCGCGGTGAACGCGCCGGGCACGACGGCGACCCACGCCTTGCTGGACGACAGTGTGGCCATTGACGCCGTCAGCGATTGCACCCTCCTGGATGGGACAACTCCCCTGACCGTAGATCAGCGTGGGGTGACGCGCCCGCTCGGCGTTGGATGCGATGGAGGCGCCTATGAAGCCGCCGTCGTGACCCTCTTCATCACCGGCGCAGGCAGCGGCTCCGGCACCGTGACCGCTCCGGGGATTGCCTGCACCATCAGCGCGGGCAGCACCTCCGGCGATTGTGCCCAGAGCGTGCTGGCAGGGAGTAATCCCATCGTGACGCTCACGGCCACTCCCAACTCAGGCTCGACTTTCGATGGCTGGTCGGGAAATCCTGACTGCTCCGATGGCTCGGTGACGATGACAGCAGATAAGACCTGTACAGCGACATTCAATCTCGTTCCTTATACACTGGGCGATGTCAACGACGACGGCAAGATCAACACTCTCGACGCGCGCATGGCCCAGCAGCACGCCGACGGCCTCATCACCCTCACGGGGAATCAGTTCTTGGCTGCTGATGTAGATACCGACAGCGACGTGGATTCTGCTGATGCAACGGCCATTGCCAAGAAGGGGATCGGACTGCCTACGGGGATTCCGGGGTTCGCGCAGCTTCCACCCTCACCCCAGCCCTCTCCCTGGAAGGGAGAGGGTCTCCTACTCGTCCTGCTCCCCATGCTCTTCTTGCTGCTCCTGCGCCGCTCGCGAAAGATCGCTACGCTGCTCTTAGCACTAGGGCTTCTGAGCACGCTCACGGGCTGCGTGGGCTTTTTGGGAATCGCTCCCCCCAGCGGGCCTGCGATCTATCTCACGTCGGTTGCTATGCCCAACGGGGCGACGCGCTTTATCGAGTTGCGAGTGCAGGAGCTGACGGCGCAAGGGGGCTTGGCGTCATTGCAAGGTCGGATCACCTTCCCCAGTGGGGTGGCGATTCAGTCTCTTACAGGGCTGAGCGGGTTTGTGGTGAAGGCGATCTGTGGGACGGTGAGCGAGCCGTGTAGCAGTCCCAATGAGTTGAGATTTTCGATAGTGAAGTCCAGTGCGGGTGGAGTGAGCAACGGGGCGATCTTGCGAATAGCAGTGCAGGCGAGCGGGGGATCGGGGCAGGTTTATACGCTGAGTTGGTCTGGGAGTGCGCAAGCGCCGATTGTGCTGGGAGGGAATACGAACGTAGAGATCACGGGGTTCAGCACTGGGAATGGGCAAGTGAAAGTGCAGTAGAAGATACAGCTTTTGGACTGAAGCATCCGGTAGTCGTGTAGGGGCGAGGGCACCTCGCCCCTACGCTTATTATGCCAACTTGACGAATGCTTCACTGTAGAGTAGGGTCTTTCTACTATGTTGTATCCCGAAATCTTCATGCGTCGTGCTATTGAGTTGGCCGAGCGCGGCGCGGGATGGGTCAACCCCAACCCCATGGTCGGCGCCGTCGTCGTCAAGAGAAATATTATTGTCAGCGAGGGCCGGCACGAACGTTACGGGGGAGCACACGCAGAGTTTATAGCGTTAGAGCGCGCCGGATCGCTCGCGCGCGGCGCCGATCTCTATCTCAATCTAGAGCCCTGCGTGGCCGCGCCCCAGAAGCGCAACCCCCCTTGCGCTGATCTCATCGTAGATCACGGAATAAAAAGAGTCTTCGTCGCCATGCGCGACCCCGACCCGCGCATAGAGGGCCGCGGGATCGCCCATCTGCGCCAAGCGGGCATCGAAGTCATAGAAGGAGTAAGAGAGAGAGAGGCCCGCAAGCTCAACGAGATCTATATTAAATTTAAAATGACGGGGCGGCCCTTTGTGACTCTGAAGATGGCCATGAGCGCCGACGGCAAGATCGCCACTCATACGGGAGATTCCAAATATATCTCCAACAAAAAGTCGCTGCGTTTTGCGCACGAGCTGCGCGCGCGCCATCGCGCGCTTTTGGTGGGCATCGAAACGATTCTCCAAGATGACCCCCAACTCACGGTGCGGCTGGAGCGTCAGACGCCCCAACCCATTAGAATCGTCTTGGACTCTCACGGGCGGCTCCCCTTGAACGCAAAAATCTTGCAAGCCCAAGGCCCTGTTGTATTAGCTACAACCGAAGCGCTCTCGGTGGAAACTGAGAGAATTTTTCGTGAAAAAAACGTGCAGATCTGGCGGCTACCCTCTGCGGATAAGCGCGTCGCTCCCGCAAGCCTGATCGAACGATTAGTTACTGAAAGAGTTGACAGTCTGCTCATCGAAGGCGGCGCCGAGGTCGCTTGGAGTTTCCTAAGCGCTCATTTGGTTGATAAAATAGTCTTCGTGATCGCCCCGAAGATCTTGGGAGGCAGAGCCGCGCCGGGTCCCGTGGGCGGTCTGGGTGTAGAAAGACTCAGTGAAGCGCTCACTTTGCAGGAGGTGAACGTGCGCAAGTTAAGCACAGATGTTATATATGAAGCGTACGTGCAGAAGCGTTGACAGTCTTCGTTTGGCGCTTTATAATTACTCAAGATTTAGAGTGACTTTTGAAGGAGGTCCTTCGCGATGAACCGAAATCTCTTAGTGATCGGCGGGTTGGTCTTCGCTCTAGTTCTGGGGCTGGCTCTGGGCGGGATGCTAGAGCGCCTTACGCAACCCCCCGTAGCCAACAGTGTCCCAGCACCTACAGCCCCCAATACGCCCGCGCTCTCCCCTATCCCCATTCAGTTGGCTCAAGCTCCTGCCCCGCCCGAGGCTTCGTCCAGTACCGATCTCTTCTCACAATTGACCAAAGAGCAGATCGAACAGCTCATCGTTGCTGCGGGACAGAATGCGGTCAAGCGGGCGATTCAGAAGGCCAGTCCGGCCGTCGTCCGTCTTGAAGTCCTGCGTCAAGGGCGCAACCCGTTCCATCAATTCTTTGATGACCCCTTCTGGCGCCGGTTCTTCGAGCCCGGCCCGGAACGTCGCCCGCAACAACAACTAGAAAGCTCTCTCGGCACGGGGTTTGTGATCGAATACGAAGATCAGAAAGTGATCGTCACCAACAATCACGTCGTCGAGGGCGCGCAGTCTATCAAGATCGTCTTTCCCAATGGACGCAGCGCCGATGGCACGCTCATCGGCGGCGACGCCTTTCTCGACGTTGCTCTCGTGCGTTTTAGCAATCTGGCTCCTTCAGACCTGCCCATCGTTGAGCTGGCCGACTCGGATAAGCTGGAGATCGGCGATTGGGTCATTGCCATCGGCAACCCCTTGGGCTTCCGGCACACCGTGACCTCGGGGATCGTCAGCGCGCTCCATCGCGATGTCCCCAAACCGGACGGGCGGGGCACTTTCCAAGATATGATCCAGACCGATGCAGCTATCAATCCCGGCAACTCCGGTGGCCCGCTGCTCGACGCGCAGGGTCGCGTCATAGGTATTAACACAGCCATAGCTCTCAATTCCGAAGGGATCAATTTTGCGATCCCCATTAACGCTGCCCAGCGCATCTTTGCCAATCTCTTAGCAACGGGGAAAGTCCAGCGCGCTTGGCTGGGCGTCGTTATTCAAGAAGTGGATGAAGAGATAGCCCAACAATTTGGCGTGGAGCCCGACTCGGGAGTCTTGGTCGCCGATGTGCTGGCCGACGGCCCCTCGCGCGGGATACTCCAGCGCGGCGATATTATCTTGAGCGTCGCAGGCGGGCGCGTCACCAAGGTGCGCGAATTACAACAACAGATCATGTATCGCTCGGTTGGAAGCACAGTGCCGTTGGAGATCCTGCGCAATGGGGAGCGACAGACCGTAGAGATCACACTGGGGGAGCGCCCCAATGAGCAAACGCTCGGCGCCGCTCCAGGAGCTCCCACGCAGCCCGGCCCCCAAGGCCAGATCGGAGTAGAGAAGTTTGGGCTCAAAGTCCAAGCGCTCACGCCGGAACTATCGCGCAGGCTCAATCTGCCCGCAGAGATAGGGGGGGGCGTGGTGATCCAAGAAGTGCAACCGGGCAGCCGGGCCTTCTGGGCGGGTCTTCAATCCGGCGATTTGATCTTTGAGATCAATCGCACTTCGGTCACATCGCTCGACGATTGGAACCGAATTATAAGCGAGCTGGCCGACGATGCGCGGGTTGTGCTGACGATCATCCCGCGCAGCGGCGGAACGGCGCGTTACGTGCCGTTGAAATAGAGAGAATCTCGACCCTCACCCCGCCCTCTCCCTAAAAGGGAGAGGGCGCGGGCTTTGCTCAACGCACTCTCTTCGATTATAATTCTGCAGGGGCGCGCGGCAGTGCGCCCCTGCCCGAAATGGGTACGAAGTACCCGGAGAGTGGCGCAGCCTGGTTCAGCGCGCACGGTTCGGGACCGTGAGGCCGCGGGTTCAAATCCCGCCTCTCCGACTACTCTCTTCTCGCTCGCTCGACTTGAATCATAGCGCCAAGACGCGCCAGACTCTCTCTCACGTTGCGATTGACCACGATGTAGTCAAAGAAATAAAGCCCACCGAGTTCTTTTAATGCCGCAGAGAGTCTGCGCTGTTGCGCAGCAGTGCTTTCGGTGCCGCGCCCACTCAAACGACGCTCCAACTCTTCTAGCGAAGGCGGCAGAATGAAGATCCCCACTAGGCGTCCCGGCAGGCGACGCTGGCGCAGCTCGCGCATTCCCTGCACATCGGCTTCTTTGATGACATCCCGCCCCGCTGCAAGATGGTCGTTCACCGGAGCTTTCACCGTGCCATAGTAGTTCCCTGCGTAGAGAGCATACTCGAGAAACGCGTTCTCTCTAATAAGTTTGACAAACTCTTCTTTCGAGATGAATTTGTAGCGTCCGGCGCGGCGCTCGGCAGCGCTGCGCGGCGGGCGGCTCGTATAGGAGGGCACATAGTGAAGATCAGAAAATCTCTTGCGCAGACGATTCAGAAGCGTCGTCTTGCCGGCGCCGGAAGGGCCACAGACGACCCAAAAAGTCCCGCGGCGGCGTGGCGACGCTCTTCTGCCCATAGAAGATTCACTCGACGTTGCGCGCTTGCTCACGAAACTTCTCGATGAGCGATTTGAGCTCGATGACGCGCTGCGCGATCAGCCCGTCTCGGGCTTTGGAAGCGACCGTATTGGCCTCACGCGCCAGCTCTTGCGAGAGAAAATCTAAGCGCAAGCCGACGGATTCGGAGTTCTGTAGGGTTGCTTCGGAGGCTTGCAGATGCATGCGCAATCTCGCGATCTCTTCCGAGATGTCAGCCCGATCTGCGAGCAACGCTATCTCTAATTCTAGGCGTCCCTCATCCAGAGCAACGGAGTTCTGTAAGATCTCCCGAAGACGCTCTTGCAGGCGCTGCCGATAAAGGGGCTTGATCGTTACGGCTTGGCGCTCGATCTCTTCCAGCTCTTGGGTCATTGATTTCAAGAGTCGGCTCAGCTCTTGAGAGAGCAATTCCCCTTCGCGCTGACGGCTCTCTTGGGCTTGGGCGATCGCTGCTTTCAGAATTGGCTCGATCTGCTCCCAAAGATCTTCTTCAGACTCTTCTGTTCTCTGGAAGATCCCCTCCAGGCGCAAGAGCGCTTCTAGGGAAACGCCGGAATTGGCGAGCTTCAGTTCTTTGATGAGCTGCTGGAGCATCTCTGTATAAGCGCGTGCAGCCTCTTGATGGATGGTCACGGCGAGTTCCTGAGGGCGTTTGCTGCGAATGCGCACTTCTACGCGGCCGCGTGCAAAGCTCGCACCGAGAAGCTCTTGAATTTTGAGTTCGAGGGCCGGGTGCTCTTCGAGCCCGTAAATTTTAGGCTCGAGATATTTATGATTGAGCGTCTTGATGGAGATCGTCAGTGTGTGGTCTTGCGCTTGTCCATAGCCCGTCATGCTCTTCAGCATTTTCGTCCCCATTTCCGAGGAGTGTTAACTAATTGTCTTTATTATATTTCTTTATTTGGGGAAACTCAACTGCCTAAGCGTTCTCAACTGGAAGAATTGAAGGCCGTGAAGAGGTTGAAGATCGTTGATGGTTCTAAAGGGGCAAGGCGGGCTGTGAAGAAGAAGCGATGAATCTACCGGCAAACAGATCACTTGTCAGGATTGCTCTCTTTGCGAAGCTCCTGTTGGATGACCTGTTCTATCAGCGGTTTTAACGCGGGAGTGTCTTCCTGAACGGTCTTCCACACTACTTCAAGGTCAACACCAAAATATTCGTGGATCATCTTGTCCCTCATCCCCGCCATCTTCTTCCAGGGGACTTCTGAATAGTTTCGTCTCACTGCTGGTGGAATGTTCTTGGTGGCTTCTCCAATGATTTCAAAGGTTCTGATGACTGCATAGACTGTTTTCTTGTCGCCTGAAAACTGTTCAAAGTCCATTCCAGATGTAAAGCTCTGTATCTCATCAATAGCATTGTAAATATCTTTGAGATAATCTATGAAATCCCGCTTCGGCTTCATAAGGTGACTACCTCGTTCAGAATATACTGGCCTATGCGGGGCTTGAGTGCGGATTTCATCACAAGGTCAACCTTCACACCCAAGAGATCGCTCAGATACTGCTCAAGCTCAATGAAGCCGAACAATGATGGTTTTCCGTTCTCTTCGAACTCAACCAGAATATCCAAATCGCTGCGTTTTCTTTGCTCTCCGCGCACATAGGAGCCGAACAAGCCCAAGGATTTGACGCTGTAGCGACTTCTAATCTCAGGCAAATGCTTTTTGAGGATGTCCATAAAGCGCTCTGCCTCGCGGTTAGACTTGGCTTTGCGTACTACAATCCCTGTACTCAAAAGGCACCTCGTAAGTAATCTATCATTCAAGATTATTATACCTATCGGCAAAGAGCAAACTCACGCATCATCTCCTGCTCTGGGATGCGTCCCCAACGGGATTCGAACCCGTGTTTTGGCCTTGAAAGGGCCATGACCTAGGCCACTAGTCGATGGGGACAGTCTGTGGGTCGTGTAGGACTCGAACCTACAACCCCCCGGTTAAGAGCCGGATGCTCTACCATTGAGCTAACGACCCGAAGTATTTTTATTCTACTGAACAGAAGCGAGATCGTCAAGCATCGTTTGACAGAGCCTACGCGCCATCTGCTAGAATTGTCTTATGCTTGAGGTGATCTTATCTATGAACTTAGGAATTTCTGATAAAGTGGCTGTGATCGCTGCGGCCAGCCGCGGTCTGGGAAGAGCCGTCGCGCTGCGCCTCGCTCACGAGGGGGCCAAGATCGCTATTTGTGCTCGCGACAACGCCGAACTCCAAAAGACAGCCCAAGAGATCCGGCAAACGGCCAAGACCGACGTTCTGGCTCTTGCTGCCGATCTCACACAAGCGCACGAGATCAAGAACTTTATTGCCCAGACGATAGCGCATTTCAAAAAAATAGATATTTTGGTGACGAACGCCGGCGGCCCCCTGCCCGGAAAGTTCTTCGACTTTGATGACACAGCATGGGAGAGCACTTTTCAGTTGACGTTTCTCAGTGTAGTGCGCCTCTGCCGCGAGGTCATCCCCCAGATGCAGCAGCAAGAGTGGGGACGGATTATTCACATTGCTTCGACTTCGGTCAAGCAGCCCATTGATAATTTGATTCTCTCCAATGCGCTGAGATTGGCCGTGATCGGGCTGGCCAAGAGCTTGGCTCACGAGATCGCCCCTTATGGGATCACGATGAACACGGTCTGCCCAGGGATGATCCGCACGCAACGGCTGGAGCAGCTCTTGCAGGTCGGCGCTCAGATGCAGCAGATCTCTTTTGACGAAGCTCTGCAGCAGCGCACAGCGCAGATCCCTCTGGGGCGCCTAGGGCGACCCGAAGAGCTGGCCGATCTCATCGCCTTTCTCGCTTCTGAAAATGCGCGCTATATTACGGGCACGGTCATCCAAGCCGACGGCGGTCTCGTCAAGGGCGTTTTTTAGATTTCAGAAGAGAAAGACCGCCGAGGCGATCACGGTCGTGTAGCCGTTGCCGTTGACGATAGCCGTCTGGGTCTCGTTGCGCGTGCGCACGATCTTCCCAGACAGCTTCCAGACTTGCTCTTTCTCGTCCCAGTTGGCCGTGTCGTTGAACTCGATGCCTAACGTAGAAGCGAGCATAGAAGCTGCCAGATCTTCGACGTAGTCGCCCGCTTGTTTTTCGTTCTGCCCAAACGCGTGATGCTCGCTCAGATAGCCGTAGGCATCGGGGTCGGCGGGCACGGCGCAGCCGATCGAAGCGGCGAGTAAGCGTCTCGCCTCGTCGCTGGAGCAGCGCGCCATCACACAGAAGGCGATCTGCCCCGGCCTGAGTTCTTTCAGCCCGTCGGCCTTGGGAATGATCTTGCAGCGCGGGGGCAGAATACTCGAAACGTGCACCAAGTTATACTTTTCGATCCCCGCGTCGCGCAACGCCAGCTCAAACGAGCGCAACTGCTCCCGATGCGTCCCTACGCCCTTGGTGAAGAAGACCCGTGTCGGCACAAAACTTTCCATCGTTGACCTCCTCCCTATGTGAGAAAATAGCCGAGCATTTTGTAGAGCAATCTCGCAGCGAGAAAATCCGGCCCGATCATCCCCGGTATGGGGCAGAGTTCGACAAGATCGCAGCCGAGCACTTTGTGCTTTTCGCCGACGTATCTGAGAATCTTGAGCACGGTGTACCAATCGAGTCCGCCGGGTTCGGGCGTGCCCACGGCGGGCATCAGTCCCGGATCGAAGACGTCCAAATCGAGCGTGACGTAGACGGGATCGTGCAGTTTACTCAGCGCTTTTTCTAAGACCTCTCCCCTGACTCTACCCTCACCCCGTCCCTCTCCCTGGAAGGGAGAGGGGGAAGAGTGCAGCTCATAATCAAAGCAGACATACAGATCTTTTGCGCTTTGAATAAACTCTGCCTCTTCCGCGCTGATGGCTCGCACCCCGATCTGCACTATATGCAGCCCCAGCTCGTGCATCCGTCGCCCAACACAAGCGTGATTGAATCTGGTGTTCTGAAAGCTCTCGCGCAAGTCGGCGTGAGCATCGAGCTGCAAGACCGAAAAATTCCCGAATTTTTTGCGCAGCGCGCGCACGGAAGCCAACGTGAGTGAGTGCTCGCCCCCCAGCATCACCGGGAACTTTTCGCGTTCGATCACCCAAGCGATCATCTCTTCGACGCGGGCAATCGTCTCTTCTGGATTGGCCGCCGACGGCTCTAAATACGGGAGCGTGTGAATCCCCATCTTATAGATTTCGCGTTGCAGTTCTTCGTCGTAGAGCTCCAAGTGAGTTGAAGCCTCCAAGACCGCGTGCGGGCCGCGCCGCGTGCCGGGCAGATACGACGTCGTCAAATCATACGGGACGGGGAGAATAACAGCTTTGGCAGCAGCAAGACGAGAGAACTCCGGTGGAAGCCCACCGAAATTCTGCGGCACCCAATGCTCAATAGCTGGTGGCGGGATCTCTTCAGTCTCTTCGTGCATCTCTGCCCTGTGGTGTGGAGTCCCTCCTCAGTTTAGAATGCTTCTAAAAAGCGCATGTCGTTCTGATAGAATGTTCTGATATCGTCCACGCCGTATTTTAGCATAGCCATACGCTCGACGCCAAGTCCGAGGGCGAAGCCCGTGTACTCTTCAGGGTCGTAGTCCACTTCTTGTAAAACAGCCGGGTCCACCATGCCTGCGCCGAGAATTTCGAGCCATCTCCCGCCGTGGTGAGTTCGCAGTTCGCTCCCTTTACGTCGCACATGAACTTGGAGGCTCGGCTCGGTGAACGGAAAGTAATCTCCGACAAAGCGCGCCTCAAAGCCCTTGCCGTAGAATTCTTCGATAAAAGCGAAGATTGTGCCCTTCAGATGGGCAAAGCTGATTCCCTTGTCCACCCAGAGCATCTCAATCTGATGGAAGACCATCGAATGCGTGGCGTCGGTGGCATCGCGGCGGAAGCACTTGCCGGGGACGACAACTTTGACGGGGGGTCGGCGCTGCTGCATGACGCGAACCTGCGCCGGAGACGTGTGCGTGCGCAGGAGCAGATCCTCAAAGCCATCAAGATAGAACGAGTCCCAATCGTCGCGGGCCGGGTGATCTTTCGGGATATTGAGCGCCTCAAAGTTATAATAATCGGTCTCGACCTCCGGGCCGGTGACGACCTCAAAGCCCAATCGGACAAAGATATCTTCGAGCTCTTTGGTGACTTGGGTGATCAAGTGCAGGCTGCCCAATTTCTGTCGGCGTCCGGGGAGCGTAATATCCAACGCTTCGGCGCGCAGGCGGGCCTCTCTCTCGGCATGCGCGAAGCTGTCTAAGCGCCGTTCCAGTTCAGTAGTGAGCGTCTCTTTCAGCGCGTTGAGCGCTCGACCCGCCTCGGCTCTGCGCTCTGGAGGAAGCGTCTTGAGTTCATCCAAGAGCTGGGCGAGCTGGCCCTTGCGGCCCAGATACTTGACGCGAAACTCTTCGCAGAGCTGAGCATTGGAAAGCGCCTTCAGTTCTCGCAGGGCTTGCTCTTCTAGCCTCTGTGCTTTTTGGAGGAGCCCGTCGTGCTGTGCCGTAGCCATGGCGAGATTATAGCGTCTGATCTCACTGCTGACAAGACGGCTCACTCGCAGGCCGTCTTCGCTCCGTCTTCGGTGATTCTCCCCTCGACCTGCGGCGAGACGGCCTCTTGCTCGCGCAGCCCTTCGACTACCACATCGGCGTCCACCATCTGTGTATCAGTAAATCCCGTGCGCCGCTCGCGGAAGACTGCGTATCCATCACCGCCATTGGCAATAAAACTTGGAGCTGCTATAGAATACGTCGCTTCGGTGTCGAGGGGCTCTCTCCCGATAAAGACTTTGAGGACGCGCTCGCCAACGGGCTTCTTTCTGTCAAAGCTCAAGCACAGCCCAGAGACTTGCAGAAAGCGTCCTGATCCTTGTTCGACTTGGCTGACGCTGTTCTCTAAAGCCGGCAGCAGTTCCGAACCCTTCAGTTGGAACGTCGTCAGGGTATTGGCAAAGGGCAGCACGGTGAGAATCTGTTCGAGGGTGATCTCGCCGGCGGGAATCGAAGCGCGGATGCCGCCGCCGTTCTGAAACGCAATATCTGTGCCGAAGCGCTCGCGATAAATATCAGTAATGAGATTGCCCAAGTTCGTCTCTTGGCGGCGCACGATCTCGCGCCGGCCCTCCAGGTCAACAGCAATCTGAGCGATGACTTCTTTCACTCTCACAGCAAGCTCATCAAGATAGGGCTGGAGCAGCGCTTCGATCTGGGGGTCAAGTGAGACGACGGAGATATTCGCTTCGAGATTGTGCTTCGTCGAGGGAAGGACGAGCAAGTTGGTCGCTATAGCTTTCGCGATCTTTTTGGTTTTGGGATCTATGATCAGATCGAGCTGTCCCAGCGCGGTTCCCAAGCGTCCCAAGAAGGGGCCTTCGCCGGCACGGACGAAGATCCCGTCGGGGTTGCCGATCTCCGCGGGCTGATCGGGGATGCTTTCAGAGACGTCTCCCAGAGAATCCAACGCTTCACGAGTGACCATGCCCCTGAAGCCGTAGGTGTGTCCGCCGATAACGACGTCCAATTCTGGAATAGCTCGCAGAAGCTCAAAGTCTTTCTGATTCTCTTGATGCGTGACAGCGATCCAGAGATCGGCTTCGTCGCGATGCTGTTTCAGAACTTTTCGCGCAGCGGAGATCGCATCCGAGAAGAGAACATCTCGCGGTGGGCTGGAGGCGTTGGGCGTGTTCGGGTTTGTCAAGCCGATGATCCCTACTCGGATTCTCCCGAACGTTTTGATGAGAAATCCCGGCTGGGGGTTCACAATCCCCAGATGTTCAAAGCCCTGAATATTGGCGGCCAAGAGGGGAAACTCTGCCAGCTCTGCTAGCTTTCTGTAGCGCTGCTCTCGCGGTTCAAAGTCGAACTCGTGGTTGCCGGGGACGAGCGCGTCGTAGCCCATCGCGTTCATCGCGAGAATATCGGGTTCGCCGCGAAAGACCGTCGAGAGAGGCGTTCCTACTAAAATATCGCCGGAGTCAACGAGCAAGACTCCAAGACGATTCTTTTGCGCATCGGCGCGCTGCTGGGCGATGAGCGTAGCGCGTGCGGCGAGTCCGCCGTAATCTAAAGAGGGATTGCCGCCGCGCACGGGCTGCGCTTGGCCGTGATGTTCTTGGGTGTGCAGAATGCGAACCCCGACGAAGCTGCGCTTAAGAGTTACGTCGCTCTGTTTTATGAATGTCAAGAGCAAAAGAGAGAGCGCGAGTGCGACGAGCCACCACCACCATGATTTGCTGTCCATAGAGTCCCCCTGAGTGCTGAATTGTGATAATTTGGCGAGCTATTATCTGGGATGAAGTTATAGCTGTGCAAGTTGGGTATCCGAAAGCGCCATGTCAAGCCGAAAACAATCTCTCATTGAAGTCTCTAGCCCGCTCGACTATACTTGTTTATGGTGTGTTTATGAGCTGAGCAAGGAAGCACTATGGCAACTAAGGCACGATCGGTTGAGACCAAAAAGGACGTGTTCGACGTTCTGCGCGGACACTATGAACAAATTAAGACACTCGGTGTGTGCCGCCTTGGTCTATTCGGCTCTTTTATACATGGAGAACAGAACGAGAGCAGCGATGTGGATGTGCTGGTGGAGTTCGCACCCGGCCAGAAAAAGTTTGATAATTTCATGCAGCTCGCTTTTCTTTTGGAAGAACTGCTCCAACGACGCGTCGAGCTGGTGACGCCGGAGTCTCTGAGCCCGTATATCCGACCATATATCTTGCGGGAGGTCGAGTATGTCTCTCTTAAGTGGAAACAAAGCTGAGGAAGCCCCTATAGCAGCCAAAGTCTCTCGTTTCAAGAAAGCCTCTAGGAGATCAAGATAGCATGGATCAGATCCCTCTAGATGAATCCCAAAAAGCGTTCTGCACAAATCCTGCTCAAGCCATCCGCGTGTTAGCGCCTGCTGGTAGCGGCAAAACTTACTCGCTCTTATGGCGATGTCTTATGCTCTTGAAAGCTATAAGTGGCAGCAGGAATGCTCGGTTTCTTGTGTTTACCTTTACGAGAGCCGCGCGAGATGAATTGCGAGACCGTCTGAGAAACGACACGCGTTTTCAAGTCCTTCAATCTGCTGTAGATGTGAGCACACTGAACGCTTGGGGTCTTAAGTTCCTCAAGTCGAAACTTTACAACCTACGATTAGTGACAAGCATCCCGGATCAAGTTGGGTGCATGCTTAATTTATTGCAGCCAGTCTGGCAACAGCACAGCCACGTGAAGAAAGCATTGACTGATACTCGGTGGAAATATCGTGCTGCACGTCAATGTATGGAACTGATTGACAGAATCAAGTCGTTAGGCTTCCGTCACGATTTACACTCTCAGCGTGACGAGTTTATGAGACAAATATCTTGGATGATTGAAAACGGAATGTCTTCCCATTTATTAAGCATACTAAGTCAATTATGTGAACTGGAGATCATAGATAATGCAAGCGTGGTGAACGTCCGGGAATTTTTTGTACAGCAACAGCAATTGAGCCAAGCATTTGAAAACTTCTTCCTATTTTGGAGTGCTGCGTGCGTGCGTCTTTATGAATCAGCAATCTTAACATTAGAAGATCAAAAATACTGGGCTTTGGTCGAGCTAGAAAAAGCTTTACAGGACGGAAGATTTACCACTGGTGCGCACCGCTACCATCACATTTTAGTTGACGAATTTCAAGACATCAACGCTCTTGACCTGAACTTGTTGAAGGCTATTGCGAAGATCAACAAAACAGAGCTATGTATACTAGGGGATGACGATCAAGCAATTTACGAATGGCGTGGTGCAACTCCTG
This sequence comes from Candidatus Acetothermia bacterium, assembly GCA_022683945.1. GTDB lineage: Bacteria > Bipolaricaulota > Bipolaricaulia > RBG-16-55-9 > DRXL01 > SKYB132. The sequence continues at coordinate 15,038 of JAJHSH010000069.1, forward strand.
AGTTCATATTAAAGCCAGAGACATATCTTTCACCTGAATACCATACATATACTCTGGAAGTGAATTATCGCTCACCTCGAAACATAGTACAGTTATCTCAGCAACTCATTCAGAATAACAAGCGGCGAGTGGCGAAGAATGTCAAAGCCGCGCAGAATCTTGATGCTTGCGTTGAGGTAATTTCGATGCCAGCATTACAAGCGTCGGTTGAACATGTGCGGAGATTTGTGAAAGAGCTAATCGCTAACGAAAACATTAAGAATATCGCTATAATCGGCCGCAAAAGAAGCCAAATAATACCATACCAGATCGTCTTTGCAGGAGATGACATACCGTTCTACGCAGCAGAGGATTTGCATGTGCTGCTGAGCGAAGCCTTCGATGACCTAAAGTCAATGCTGCTGTTGAAGGTACAACAAGCAGATAAACCTCTGCCATTGGGACCTGATCCTATCAAGGCGCTGCTCAAGCTTTGCGACAAGGTGAAGCAATATCCTCTCAATAAACAAGATCGAGCCAGCTTAAGGACCTATCTTGCAAACAAGAACCCCCGCACCTTAGTACAATCACTAGAAGCACTTTATCACTATCAAGGGCCACTTAAGGGCGAGAATGTGAGCGGAGAAATGTCCGCCCGTTTCTACGAAGCGCTTAAGGAATTCATTGAAGCCGATACGGTAGCAGCCGCAGTCCGGGTTATTAGCGACAACTTTAAAGGTTTGCAAAAGGACTACGGCAAATCAATTGACGATATTTTCTATGCCGATCCCCCATTCTCATATCTAAGTGATTACGCCGAACGCTACGGGAATGACTACGTTGCCTTCTACCAAGATATAGAAAAAGCCATTGCAACTTTAGCAAGAATCCCAAACACGGAAGAAGATGAGGCATGGCATAATGAGACATGGAAGTGTCGTCTGCACCTGATGACTGCGCTTCGGGCGAAAGGCAAGGAGTTCGATGTAGCAATCATACTCGATTGTAACCAAGGCGTCTGGCCCAGCCAACTAGCCAGAACAGAAGAGGAGTTAGAAGCTGAGCGCAGGCTGTTCTATGTGGCCATAACGCGAGTTCGTAAGCATTTGTTATTGATCACTAATCAGCGAATGTTCGGAGAATTGGCGACGCCAAGCCCCTATCTGAAAGAAATGAGTTTAAGTACAAGTCTTTCCTCCTGAATGAGTTGAGATATTTTTGAAAACTCTAGATAATGCTTTCGTTATTAGGTAAGAGGAGACTTCTATGGCAACCAAAGCCGTCCGTGCAAAAAAGCTCAAGGTCGCCATCCGTGGGCCGGGCAAGACTGCTATCAAGCTAACTGTCAACGGCGAAACGCACGAACTGCTTATCGAGCCACGCCGTACACTCTTAAATGCCCTACGCAAAGATTTGGGGCTGACGGGAACAAAAAAAGCCTGCGATGAGGGCACCTGCGGCACTTGCACCGTTTTGTTAGAGGGCAAACCCATCTACGCGTGCATGGCTCTAGCTATCGAGTGCGACGGAAAATCTGTCGAGACGATTGAAAGCCTTTCCAAAGACGGACAACTTCACCCTATTCAGAGAGCGTTCATCGCAGAAGATGCCCTTCAGTGCGGCTTTTGTACGCCGGGGCAGATTATGTCCGTGAAAGCGCTGCTCGACGAGAACCCCAATCCGACGCTCGATGACGTGAAGCGCGTGCTGTCAGGTAATCTCTGCCGCTGCGGGGCCTATCCGAAGCTCTTCCAAGCAGCGCTGCGCGCTGCAGATCTGGTGCGCACGGGGAGATAAACTATGCCCAAAGTCATCAAAACCAAAACAGAGTTCGAAGGCCACGTCTTCGAAGAATACGTTGTCGTCGAGGGCGAGGGCCTATCGGCATGGGAACCGCAAGCCCCGCTGAAATTTGTGGGCCAGAAGACCCCACGCATAGACGGCCCGGAGCGCGTCACCGGCAGAGCGCTCTACACGTTTGATGTGCAGTTGCCGGGGATGCTCTACGGAAAGATCTTGCGCAGTCCGCACCCGCACGCAAAGATTAAGAAGCTGGACACGCGAAGAGCAGCGAAGCTGCCCGGCGTGCGCGCCGTGCTCAGCTACAAAAACACCCCAAAGATCTCTTTTCGTCAGGGACAGACATTTGTCTTTGACGAGATAGTCCGCTACGTCGGCGACGAGGTCGCTTGCGTCATCGCCGATGACGAAGAGATCGCCGAAGACGCGCTCGAACTCATCGAAGTCGAGTACGAACTGTTGCCCTTCGTGCTCGATCCCGAAGAGGCGCTCCAACCCCATGCTCCTAAAGTTCAGCTTTCGGGGAATCTGCTCAACGGCAAACCCGATCTCTACGAGCGGGGCGATCTAGATCAGGGCTTCGCCCAAGCGGGCGTCATCGTCGAGGGGGCGTTCAAAACCCAGTGCGCTCTGCACAATTGCATGGAGACCCACGGCAGCGTCGCCCTCTGGGAAGGAGACTCTCTCACTATCTGGGACTCGACGCAGCACATCTTCGGAGTGCGCGCGGCAGCCGCGCAGCTTTTAGGGCTGCCGTTGAACAAAGTTCGCGTCATCAAAAAATATATGGGCGGCGGCTTTGGCAGCAAGAACGGCTTAGGGAAATATACGGTCATTGCAGCTCTGGGCGCAAAGATGACAGGCCGACCCGTCAAGATTATGCTAGATCGCCACGAGGAGAATCTAGCAGCGGGCAACCGTCCTGCTACGGTTCAGCACTTGAAGATCGGAGCCAAGCACGACGGCACGCTCACAGCGCTGGAACTTAGAGCTAGTGTCGGCGCTGGGGCGTTTTGCACCTGGCCGCCCTCGGTCGGCGGCCCGGCCCGCCAGCTCTATCTCTGTCCCAACGTCAAGACCGAGCAGCACACGGTCTTTACCAACACGGGGCCACTGTCGGCATTTCGCGCCCCCGGCTACGTCGAGGGCACGTTCGCGTTAGAATCTCTGATGGATGAACTTGCGAGAAAGCTAGATATAGACCCCATAGAGCTGCGTCTGAAAAATTACACAGAGATAGACCAGATGACGGGGCGACCGTACTCGACGAAGGGCTTGCGAGAAGCGTATGAGCGCGGGACCAAGCTCTTCGGGTGGGACCTAACCCCTCGATCCCCTTCCCTAAAGGGAAGGGGAGGCTCCCCTCCCACTTTAGGGGAGGGGTTGGGGGAGAGGTTCCGGCGCGGCTTCGGCATGGCCTCGCAGATCTGGAGCGGCAACGGGTCTCCTCCGGCTTATGCGCTCGTGAAACTCAATCCCGACGGTACAGCAACGGTCATCAGCGGAACACAAGACATCGGAACGGGGACGAAGACCGTGCTCGCTCAAGTCGCTGCCGAAGAACTGGACTTTCCCATCGAAAAGATCTCCGTGGAGATCGGAGACACACAGTTAGGCCCCTATGCGCCGTTGAGCGCAGGCAGCATGACGGTAGCGAGCGTCGGCCCGGCGGTTCGCGTCGCCGCGCATGACGCGCGCCAGCAGCTTTTGGATATCGCTGCCCAAGTGCTCGAAGTACCGCGTGAGTCACTCACCATCTGTGACGGTCTTTTGAGCAGCTCGGCCATCAAAGAGCCCGTAGCTGTCAAAGACGTGCTAGAGAAGCTGGAGAATTTTATGATCATCGGGCGTGGGGCACGGGAGCCAAATCCCGAAGATGTCACCGTGAACACATTTGGAGTTCAGTTTGCTGAAGTGGCTGTAGACACCGAGACAGGGGAAGTGAAGGTCGAGAGAATAGTAGCTGTTCACGATTCCGGTCGGGTGATCAATCCGTTGACGCTGTCGAGCCAGATCGAGGGCGGCATTATTCAGGGGTTGGGCTACGCGCTCTGCGAGCAGCGCGTCGTTGACAAAGCGACGGGCGTGGTCATCAATGGAAATTTAGAAAACTATAAACTCCCCACGGCGCTCGACATTCCGGAGATCGTCTTCGAGATGGTAGATCAGCCTGATCCCAGAGCGAATAATCTTGGGGTGAAGGGCGTGGGCGAGCCGCCGATCATTCCGACAGCCGCAGCGATTGCCAACGCCGTCGCCGATGCCATCGGAGTAAGAATTTCTGAGCTACCCATTACCAGAGACAAGGTGCTCAAAGCCCTAAAGAAGGAGTAGAGCCCCATGCGCACCTTCGAGCACGTCAATGCGCCAGATGTACAGACGGCCGTCGCGCTGTTGGGCGAGGCTTCTACAGAAGCCATCGCCGGCGGCACGGATCTGTTAGGGGAACTGAAGGCGCGCCTGCGCAGCCCGCAACGCTTAGTGAATCTCAAGACGCTTGCTGGTCTTCAAGAGATCAGTTACAGTCCGAAAGCTGGGCTGAGGCTCGGCGCGTTGGTGACGCTCGCCGAGATCGAGCGCCACCCAATAATTCAAGAGAGATTTCCCATACTTGCTCAGGCAGCTGCTTCCGCAGCGACGCCCCAGCTCAGAAATATGGGCACGATCGGGGGCAATCTCTGCCAAAAGCCCCGCTGCTGGTACTATCGCAACAAGCTCTTTGAGTGTTGGCTCAAGGGTGGCGACAAGTGTTTCGCCGAAGACGGCGAGAACAAATATCACGCGATCTTGGGGGCCGATCGCTGTCACGCGGTACACCCGTCGGATCTGGCCCCAGCGCTTATAGCTCTTGACGCGACGCTGCGCGTCGTCGGGCCTGATCTCGACGGCGAGCTCTCTCTCGAAGAGCTGTACACCAAGCCCACAGAAAGCCGTCGCCAGATGACGATCCTCGGGCCGGGCGAGCTTATTACGGATATCCGTGTGCCTATACCCAAAAACGGATCGCGCGGAGTCTATCTCAAGACGATGGAGCGGCAGTCTTGGTCGTTTGCGTTGGTGAGTGTTGCCGCGCAGATGAACTTTGCGGGCGAGCGCATCGCCGATGCGAGAGTAGTTTTAGGCGGGGTCGCGGCGATCCCCTGGCGAGCAAGAGACAGCGAAAGAATCTTAATTGGGCAAAGATTCTCTGAGGGACTCGCCGAGCGGGCCGTCGAAGCTGCCGTTGCAGGAGCGCAGCCGTTGCGGGATAACGAGTACAAAGTGTCGTTGGCAAAAGCATTGGTGAAGCGGGTGATCATTGACCTGTGCAGCACAACGGACTGAGAGGGATCGCCGCGCTCCTCCAGCGCGCCAAAGACAGCGAGAAGATCTTTTAGTGCGGAAAAGGCAGCTTGAGCTTAGTCTATCGAGTGATATAGATATTATAATAATCGCTTTTTTGGTCAAGTTTGACCGACCCACTTTGCGAATCATCGCAAACTTCCTGTCAACGAGTTTGACAATCTCTCTCCCTCTCAGTAAATTTTTTTTATGGCCTACAAAACGACTTGGCGCGTCTCCTTTGGTGAGATAGACTACGCGGGCATCGTCTATTACCCGAACTTCTTTGACTATTTCCAGCGCACTGAAGAAGTCTTTATGGAGCACATTGGCTTCCCCTATCCCTATCTCATCGGCGAACTCAAGATCGGCTTTCCCATTGTGCGTGTCGAAGCTGACTTTAAGAATCCCGTGCGCTACGGCGATGCTTTCGATGTCAGCATGAACGTCGCACGCTTGGGCAATAGTTCGGTAACGTTCAGCTTTCGCGTCTTCAAAGGGCAGCAGCTCTGTGGAGCAGCTTCTATCACGCACGCTACTATAGATATGAAGACCTTCAAATCCATCCCCATCCCCGCTGAGCTGCGCGCGCTCTTCGAGAAACATCTGCAACCTTCATCTCAGTAGCAACATCTTTGCGCGCAGAGAGAATCAAGAGATTATAGCTCAAACCCCAAAGATAGCGCGCAGCTAATCTCTCCGTTCATACGCTCCGTCTGGGGCGATCTGTGTGGGAAGGCCGTCGAGATCCAATCTAGGAATAATCTCTAACGGAAGCTGCACCCAGCGCTGGTGCAGATTTCCAGAAAAGACCTGACGATGCACCACGCGACAACGCGGACTTAAAAAAAGATTCTCACGCAAATGATCTCTGGCGATTTCACTCTCTCGGTCTCTCTGAGACAAAACGTTATAGAGCCACAGGCTCATTAAGCTCTGATGGCACTGCCGGCGCTCTCGCTTGCCCATCTTTTTGATGTGCGCGTGCGTCAGAAGACGCTTGAGGGTGATCATCTCGTGGTGTTGTATCTGTCGAGAAATCCCGTCTTTGCGCGTCTTGAAGCCGATCAGTCTCTCCAGCGTCTCATTCACAGCGCGTTCTGTCTTTTCCGGCCTTGCCGCAGCATGATCCGGATCGGGCATCTGAAAGAGCATCGCGAGCAGAGTCTCCAGCACATGGCCATCCCACTCTCCTCCAAAGCCACTGTGAAACCAAGAATCTTGTTGACAATGCAGATAGACCCCAATGGCGATGAGCATCCGAGTAGAGTCTGCCGGGGCTTGACTCACTTTGGCGTACTCTATGGATCTATTAGCTCTTTCTTCTAGCTGCGCGAGATTCGCTTTGACGTCGTCGTTGCGGTCGTTGTGACGACTGGCGCTTTTATCGTTGGTCTGGCTAAAACAATGAAATCTGTAGTTCTTGCGGGCCATATGGGGCCATCTCCGGCTGTCGGTCATCTCCAGCGACGCGACGGTCTCTTCGTTAATATCTACTGCCAGATTGGCGCTGGCTATCGTAACAGCCTCTTCCCAGCTCCAACCCGATGCTAAAGCCAGCACGAAGGTCACTCCATAGTGAAAGTAACCTTCAGCGGCCTGAGCCGTGTAACTATAAGCCAATATCAAGCTGCAAATCACTAAGACTCTGATCATATTCGTCTTTGCAGCGCTTCTAGAACTCTCTCTAAGCGCATACCGCGCGAGCCTTTGAGTAATATCAGCAGGGGCGAACGGCCGTTCGCCCCTACGAACGTCTCAGCTGCTTCTTCAGCAGTTGCAAAACGCAACGTCTCTATCTTTGCTTTCTGGGCTTCGTCGCCGATGAGTTGCGCCCATTTTCCTACTACCAAAAGCTGATCGGGGCAGATCTCACAGACTAAGTGTCCAATCTCGCGATGAGTGCGCTCACTGTGGTCTCCCAGCTCCAGCATGTCGCCCAGCACAAAGACCAATCTTTCTCTGGGCTGGCGAAGCTGTGCTGCGCACAAGATAGCCTCGCGCATGGAGGCGGGATTGGCGTTGTAAGCATCGTGCAGAATGGTCAGCGAGCCGTCGCGCAGGAGCTGTAAGCGTCCGGGAGGCCCGCTGGCGCTCTCCAACGATGATGCGATCTCGTGCAAAGAAAATCCTAATTGTTCTGCTGTGGCTGTTGCGGCCAATGCCGCGAGCACGGCAGGGCGACCGAGCAATCTAAGTGAGAGCACAACGCTCCCCGGAGGGCTGTGCAATCGAAAGTATGTGCCTTCTCGCGAGACCTTCACAGACTCAGCAAAATAGTCGTTACGCCGATGCAGGCCAAATGTGACGATCTTGCTCCCTCTCCCCCTCCCCCTCCCTGGCC
>JAJHSH010000011.1 GCA_022683945.1 Candidatus Acetothermia bacterium
CCCTCCCCGTATACGGGGAGGGAGCGGGTGGGGACGGGAGAGGGGCTGGGGATGAGATCAGACATCAAGCGTGCTTGTCGGCGACGCACGAGGCGGCGTAGGAGTCGGGCTTGGTCTTGACGGCAAAGCCGCTCGCGACAATCATGCCGACGACTTCGTCGATGAGCTCGCGGGTGCGCCCGTTGTGTCCGACATCCACGTGAATCTCTAAGTTATAGTCGAGCAGCGTGCGCTGTTCCAACTCTTCCATGAGCTCTTTGGCCAGCTCGAAGCTGAGCAGCGCTTCTCTGTAAATCTTCTGTCGCAGGGTGTAGATATTTCTCTCGCGGATGCGCTTCCAGAAATAGCGACCGCCCTTGCCCACGCGGTGGATGATGACCGCGCTGACAAAATCCATCTCGCCGGGACTCGAATGCGAATCCGTCCCCACCACGATCTCGTACTGTGTCTTGGGGTCTTCTTCCATGATCGCCACGATCTCGGCGATCACTTCATCAAACGTCAGCTTGCCCTTGGTCGGGCTGTAAAAACGCGCGGTCTTGAACATACGCACTGTATTATAAACCGAGCGTGAGAGGTGTTCAACTTTTTTCATCGAAACCCGCTTACTTCACAGCCTCCACGTTGCGCACGTCAAAGGTGCTGTCGCAGCTACAACTCGTCAAAGACGCGGCGAAACTCTTCGTCGCTGATTCGTGCTTTGCGCAATTCCTGGTGGAGCAAATAGCGATCTACTTCACGATGGTTGGGGATCGAGAGATGCAATGGCTCCCCCGGCTTGGTCAAAATGATATGAGAACGCTCGCTACGGATGACCCAGCCGAGTTTCTCCAGCACACGGGCTGCTTGCCGACCTGAACAAAGCGGTAGGTCAGAAATCGCCATTCTATGAGGCTACGATCTTCACCGGCGGAAGAGAGAAAATCTCTTCTTTGAGAGAGGGGCGTTTGCGGGAGCGCGAGCGCGGATGGCTTTTAGGGCATCCTGAAGTATCACTTCCAAGCATTCTTGGATTGCTTGCTGGATATTGCGTCGCGCTTCGGCTAAGGTCCGGCCTTGGGACATGCAACCAGGGATATCCAGGCATTCCGCCACAATGAACCCATCGTAGCCTTTCTCAAATCTGACTCTCAACTTCCGATGGTCACCGGCTTTGCATTTCTTCATCAGGTGCAAATTATATCACGAAACTGACCCCTTTGCCCAGCCCTTAGGGCTACAAAGCCACATAGCTGCTTGGCGTGACCTGCAATTCAGGAGTCGGTCTAGGAGCGAGTCGGTTGCCAAACTCTCTTTCTTTTAGTAAATTCTCTACGCTATGGCGACGCTCAAGCTCTTTAATACTCTCGGTCGGCGCAAGGAAGAGCTCAAGCCCCTTCGAGATAACGAAGTCGGCCTCTATACCTGCGGGCCGACGGTCTATGATTACGCCCATATTGGGAACCTGAGAACGTATATCTTCGAAGATATCTTGCGCCGCGTGCTCGAATACAATAATTATAAAGTCAAGCACGTCATGAATATCACCGACGTCGGCCATCTCACCGGCGACAACTTGGGAGATGCCGACATCGGCGAAGACCGCATGGAGATCTCCGCACAGCGCACCGGCAAGAGCGCCTGGGATTTAGCTAAGCTCTACACAGAAGCGTTTTTCAAAGACACCGAAAGATTAAATATTCTAAAGCCCCATATCGTCTGCAAGGCGACCGATCACATTCCAGAACAGATCGCGCTCGTGCGAAAACTCGAAGCGAAAGGTTATACATATAAGACTTCAGATGGCATCTATTTTGACGTATCGAAGTTCCCCACCTACGGAGAGCTGGTCGGTCAAAGTCTTAAAGAGAAGAAGGCCGGAGCGCGCGTCGAAGTCAATCCCGAAAAGCGCAACCCCGCAGATTTCGCGCTCTGGAAGTTCTCACCGAAGGGCGCGAAGCGCCGCCAGATGGAGTGGGAGAGCCCCTGGGGAGTTGGCTTTCCCGGATGGCACATCGAGTGCAGCGCTATGAGCACCAAATATCTCGGCCAGCCTTTTGACATCCACTGCGGCGGCGTGGATCACATCTACACACACCATCCCAACGAGATCGCCCAGAGCGAAGCAGCCGAGGGCGTCAAGATGGCGAACTTCTGGCTGCACGGGGAATTTATGACCGTCGAGGGTCGGCGCATGGGCAAATCTGAAGGCAACGCCTATCTCTTAGAAGAGCTGATAGAGCGCGGCTTTAAGCCGCTGGCGTTTCGCTATCTCTGCTTGAACACCCACTATCGCATTCAGCTTAATTTTACGTGGCAAGCGCTCGAAGGAGCGCAGACAGCTTTAGAAAGATTGCGGGAACACGTGCGCAACGCACGCGCGAACGGAGGCGAACCAGCACAAGGGAAAGTTCTCCCAGAGGCGCGCGAGCGCTTTCTCGTTGCTCTAAATGACGATCTCAACCTTCCCCAAGCTCTAGGGGCAGTGTGGGACTTCGTGCGTTCGCAACGGAACCCTTCAGATAAGCTGGCGACGCTCTTGGACTTGGATCGCGTCTTGGGGCTGAGACTGAGCGAAGTGCGACGCGAGGCGGAGCTGGAGATCTCCCCAGAGGTGCAAGAACTGTTAGCCCAGCGCGAGGCCGCGCGCACAGCGAAAAACTTCAAAGAAGCTGATGCTCTAAGAATGAAGATCGCTGAGTTGGGCTACGAAGTGCTAGATACTCCGCAGGGACCGAAAGCGGCTAAACGCTCCGACGCAACCCCCAAGCCGTAAGATAGCACCCGAAGGTCAGAAGCGAGATGCTGAGCGCCGACGGCAGGGCGAGCCACCAAAAGGCGATGGGATTGCTCAGCCCGTCGAGCATCAGTCCCCAGTCCAGCAGAGATTCAAAGCGCCCTAAGCGCAAGAAACTAGCCAGATGCCCCATCCAGATAGCATACCCCATAGTCAGAGCAGCCGATGCGGTCAATAGCCGATGCCAACGTTGCGGTTCAGGACCGGCCAACAAGAGAACTGTGAACGGCCAACTGAAAAATCCCAACAGAAGCCCCAAACCGACGTGGGCAAACTCGAAGACGCCGCTCGATAATAAGAGCGCCGGCACTAACGGCAGGCCGAGCGTTACCATAGCCAAGAACGATAAGAGCATCGGAAATCTCTTCAAGACGGCCCAGAGCGCCCAGCCGATGGAGACCCCCACCAGTGCAGCCGTCAGTCCCATCCCTAGGGCTTGCCCTGCTCCGTACAAGATCTGACTGAAGATATCGCGAGACCAGCGATCCGTACCCAGAAGGTGCACCAGCGAAGGCGGAGCGGGATTCTGCTCCAAAGTGCGATCATAGCCTGTCAAAGGGTCATAGAGACGCCCTTCGTTAGGCGCAGACCAGACCGTGGAGATCAGCAACGGATGTGCTAGGGCAAAGAGCGCAAAGAGACATAGACTCCCCAGCCCAACCCAAAGCAGCCCTCGAGGAAGGGCCGCGAGCCTGTCGGACGGGGTACGCCTCAGCATGGGAGCGGCCACGGCACTCAACAACAGAGCGCTCGCGCTCAACATCCAGAACGACCCCAATAAGACGGGAAAATCCGCGCGCACTGCCGCACGCCAGAGCATCCCCATGCCGCCCCAAGCGAAGAGCATCTCGACGATGAGCACCAGGCTCAAGCTGAAGGCCGCAAAGAAAGCCGACAGAGCAGTCGGCGCAGAGCCTACGTAAAGAAAGAAGAAAGTGCCCGAGGCGGCCAAGAGAGGCACTAGGGTAATCAGAAGCAGCGCCATATGATGAAGAATATTGACCATCAGTGCGAGAGTGTTGGCTTGGTGCCAAGCGACGGCACAGGCCGCCAGCAGCCCAGCGAAGACCAACAGACTCAGACCCAGACGCACGGAAACGCGAGCGATACGTGCGCCGATCGCCCAAGTGAGCGCGCCGCTCAGCGTGGCTATGAGCACTGCACCGGTGATCTGAAGAAAGAGCGCGTTCACAGAGGTCGTCGCCGCTTGCCATAGTTCCGGGGAGAGCAGCCCGCCGCTGGGGAATAGTCGGAGCTGATCTGCTAAGCCCCAGCGGAGCAGCGCTCCCCACCACGGCAGAAAGAGCGAAGCGAGCGCTAAGAGCGCCAGAGCGCTGTGAAAGCGTCGCACCGTCGAGCGGCTCTGTAGAACAATTTGCAACAAGCGGCCCAGAGGCAGAGCGAGCAAGAGCGCCAAGAGCCAGAGCGTGAGCGTGCGCGGGGCCATCTCTGCGAGCACCTGTGCGACGGGGCGGCCACCCAGCAACGCCGGCCCCAAGTCGAGCGTTATCAGCCTTTTCAAGAAGAGCAGATACTGTTCGTGTAGAGGGCCTTTCAATTGCAATTGCTCTTGAAGAGAGATCGGCGGGCCGGCCAGCGAGGGGCGGGGGAGACCCACGGGCGTGCGCATGAGTATTTCTGGGACTATCTGCAAAAAGATAAAGAGCAGCGAAGCGACAGCCCACAGCCCCAGCGCCGTTCCAGCAAGCCATGACAAGACGTTTCGCACTCTGCTCTGTCCGTTCATAATCTTTCAGAATTGCGCTACGAACAAGAACTTTCTGGCCCACGAGCGCCCTGCGCACAATTTGATCCCGTGCTCGATAAGATCTTCAGCTATCGGCTCGAACTCCAACCATTCTATCAGAGGGAAGCCCACCTGCTGCAATTCTGAAGAGAGTCTGCTGCGCTCGAAGGGACAATGCGTCTCGCGCATCTCTAAATCTTCCATCGCTGTGCCGAACGACCAGATTTTGGTGACAAAATCTTGCAGATCGCGTCGGGAGAGCCAGAGCATGCCATCGGCTTGCTCTTCTGAAATGACCGTTCTGAATTTATAATTTTTGACAAAATAGTCGAATTGAGCTCGAGCCTGTGTGCTGAGACAGACGCGCACTCTCTCTGGGCCGGGGTCGAGATGATCGAGCGCTATCAGCCGTCCGCCGGGCTTGAGAACCCGTTTGATCTCTTGGAAGACCTGTAAGAGTTCGCCGGGTTGGCCGAACAGGTAGATCTCATGCAGGACTTGAGCTGCGAGCACCATATCGAAGCTCTGATCGGGGAAGGGAAGATCGTTGGCGCGGGCAGCATAAAGTTCGGCTTGAGGGCAAGTGCGGCGCGCGTCGTCCAAACGAACGGGAGATTCGTCAACGCCGACGATGCGTTTTACACCGTGTGCCATGACGGCTTGGAGATACTGGCCGGAGCCGCAGCCGATGTCTAAGAAAGATTCGCACTTCCCCAAGCGATCTAGGACAAGTCGGATGCGCTCTTGCAATCGTTGGTTGGCCCGCTCGCGCTGCGTTAAGGCTTCAGCAGCCTCTTTGGAGTATAACGGTCCTGGTGCGCTCATAGGTGTTGTGCTGCTCGTCGGATAAGCTCTTGCTGATCTTGGAGCAGATCGTAGTCAGCGAGTTTGCTCAGGTCAGCCCACTCGGCAGCTTCGATGTCGGAATCGGCGCGCAGCTCTCCAAGCCTATAGCGTGCCAGGAGCGCGATCAAGACATAGTGATACTGGACGCGCCCGTCGGCATCGCGAGAGATTCTATCTAAGACATCCAAAACTTTTTCGGTTTCGATCTCAATGTGACATTCTTCGCGAATTTCTCTTTGGGCAGCATCGCGCACGGTCTCGCCCATCTCGACGATCCCACCGGGGAGGCTCCATTGGCCCTTTCGTGGCTCGCGCCCGCGACGTACCAATAAGATCTTGCTGTCTTTGAAGACCAAGACGCTCACGCCTACAATCGGCTGGCCGGGATACTCGCGTTGCATTCGAGGCTCCTATCTGAATGAACACGAATGCTATTATAATCGGGTAGCGGGCTCGCGAGCGTGCTTCAGCACGCTTCTATCTGCTGAGCTGCTGAGCCGGCGACTTCAGTCGTCGGCACTACTGTGACCCCGCATCGCCCTTGCGTGCGAGTCTCTGCTCGTATTTTCTCAGTACTTGCTGGAGCGCCTCTTCGAGATCCACGCCGGTGCTATTGGCGACACAGACCAGCGAGAAAAAGACGTCGCCCAATTCCCCTGCCCATGCTGCTGAAGGCTGGAAAGACTTGCGCCCATAGTGTGTGGCTTTAAGAGCTTCTTTGGCCAGCTCACCGACTTCAGAAGCGAGATCGAGCAAGCGGGCTTCTATCACGATCTCGAGATGGTGGGTCTCAACAAAACGAGCCACAGATTCTTGAAAAGGAGAAAGGCTCAAAAGACTCTCCCTCCAGCTGATGGGCTGATGCTTAAATTACTTGCCGTCTTTACTCATGAGCGCCTTAAGCAAATCAACGGGCAGCGGAAAGACAATCGTGCTCGTATTGCGCTCTGTGCTGATGTCCACGATCGTTTGTAAGTAGCGCAATTGCAGCGACGCCGGATTTTGCTGGAGAATCTCTGCGGCCTCACGAAGTTTTTGCGCTGCTTGTTGCTCGCCTTCAGCATTGATGATCTTGCTGCGGCGCTCACGCTCAGCCTCAGCTTGACGAGCCATGGCCCGTTGCATATCTTGTGGAATTCTCACGTCTTTAATCTCGACCGACTTGACTTTGATCCCCCAAGGATCGGTCTGCTCATCTATGATCGCTTGTAACTGTTTGTTGAGCTTCTCGCGCTCGGCCAACAATTCGTCCAGCTCCACTTGACCCAAGACGCTGCGCAGCGTCGTCTGCGCGATCTGGCTCGTCGCTTGCAGATAGTCTTCGACCTCGGTGATCGCTTGGTCGGGGGCCATGACTCTGAAGAAGACAATCGCATTGACGCTCACGGTGACGTTGTCGCGGGTGATCACTTCTTGGGGCGGGACGTCGAACGTCACCGTACGAAGATCCACCTTCACCACTTGATCAATAATGGGAATGATGAAGAAGAGTCCCGGGCCTTTCGCTCCCTGCAGACGCCCTAAGCGAAAGATCACCACGCGCTCGTACTCGCGAACGATCTTGATCGCGTTGAGCAGGAAGAGCAAGAAAATCGCGAGGAGAATCAAAACAGCCGTATTGGGCAGCATAATACCTCCTAGAAATCTGAAGATGATATCCCAACCGAGCAACGACCCCATCAGCACGACGAAGGCGATCAAGACACCGAGAAGCTCTGTCCAGCCCTGTCGTGACGGTTGTTTCATCCGGTTCACCGTACAATATAATAACGCTTGCAGGAAGAATAAGCAAATCGCTGACGTCATATAAAATTGATAGAATACAGTCCTATGAGCAATAGAACGCGTCGCAAGCTCCTAGTCGCCAACTGGAAGATGCACTTTCTTCGTGCTTCGGCGCTTGATTATCTCAAAGTTTTCAGAGAGCGCGTGCGTGCTGTAATGAAGACAGAGATCGTTCTAGCGCCGCCGTTTACGCTCTTGGAAGCCGTAGGGCGTGAGATCCGAGAGACTCAAATTAAACTAGCAGCTCAAGATCTCTTCTATGAAAACGAAGGAGCGTTCACAGGAGAAATCTCGGCGGCGATGCTCAAAGATTTGGGTTGCGCCTATGTGATTGTGGGACATTCGGAGCGTCGGCGACTCTTTGGGGAGACCGACGAGCTTATCAACAAGAAACTGCAAGCTGCGCTCGAGGCCGATCTTCTCCCGATTCTCTGCATCGGTGAAACGCTCGAAGAGCGTCGCGCGGGGAGAACGCAAGCCGTGCTGGAGACTCAACTTCGTCGAGCGCTGGAAGGACTTGCGCCCTCAGAGAAGCACCTGATCGCTTACGAACCCGTTTGGGCCATCGGGACGGGGGTCAACGCCGAGCCCGCCCAAGCGCAAGAGAGCGCCCGCTTCATCCGTGAACGATTGAGATCGTTCTTGGGCGAAGAGAGAGCCCAGGATGTGCGGATTCTCTACGGCGGCAGCGTGAGAGTTTCTAACTTAGAGAGCTTTTTGCAGATGCCTGACATTGACGGGGCGCTAGTAGGAGGCGCGTCGCTCGATCCCGTGTCGTTTGCGGAGATGGTGCAGCAAACGGAGCGAATGGTGCCAAGCTAATTTTGTTTTCTCTGGAGCTTTGCCCAGGTGTCTTTCAGATCAACGGTGCGATTGAAGACTTTTTTCGCCGTCGAGTCCGGGTCGACGCAGAAATACCCCTTGCGCTCAAACTGAACGCGATCCCCAGCTTGGGCGTCGGCCAAGCTCGGCTCAAGCTTGCAGTTCTGTAAAACAATGAGCGAGTTGGGGTTGATGTTCTCTTTCCAACTACGGCCCTCCGGCACGTCCAACGGATCGGGCTTGGTGAAGAGACGTTCATATAAGCGCACTTCAGCCTCAATCGCGTGCTGTGCTGAAACCCAGTGGATCGTCGCTTTCACCTTTCGCCCGTCGGGGGCATCGCCGCCGCGCGTCGCGGGATCATAGGTGCAGCGCAGCTCGAGCGCATTCCCCTGCGCGTCTTTGACGACGTCAACGCATTTGACAAAGTACGCATAGCGCAGTCGGACTTCGCGCCCGGGAGCTAGACGATAGAAGTCTTTCGGCGGGTTCTCCATAAAATCGTCGCGCTCGATATATAAGACTTTCGAGAACGGGACTTTGCGCGTGCCGGTGCTGGGGTCTTCGGGATTGTTGATCGCTTCGAACTCTTCAATTTGATCATCGGGATAGTTGGTGATGACGACCCTGAGCGGATCGAGCACGGCCAGACGTCGGAGAGCGCGCTTGTTCAGGTCTTGACGCAGAGAATGCTCTAACATCTCGATCTCGACGATGCTCTCGACCTTGGTTACCCCCACTCTTTGCATAAAATCGCGAATCGCTTCGGGCGTGTAGCCGCGGCGGCGCAGCGCCGCAATCGTCGGCATTCTCGGATCGTCCCAGCCGCGCACATGGCCCTCCTGTACTAACTGCAAGAGCAACCGCTTGCTCATGACGGTGTAAGTGAGATTGAGTCTGGCAAATTCGATCTGTTGCGGATGGTGAATCCCCAACTGATCCAAGAACCAATCGTAGAGCGGCCGATGGTCTTCAAACTCTAACGTGCAGATGGAGTGCGTGATGCCCTCGATAGAATCTGATTGCCCGTGCGCCCAATCATACGATGGATAGATGCACCATCTCTCTCCGGTGCGGTGGTGCGTGGCGTGGCGGATGCGATACATCACGGGGTCGCGCATATTTAAGTTGGGATGGGCCATATCTATCTTAGCGCGCAGCGTTTTGGAGCCGTCGGGAAACTCCCCGGCGCGCATTCTTCTAAGGAGATCGAGATTCTCTTCGATAGAGCGATGGCGATAAGGGCTTTCTCTTCCGGGGGTCTGGAGCGTGCCGCGATAGGCCGTGACCTCTTCGGCAGAAAGATCACAGACATAAGCTTGGCCCTTCTTAATAAGTTCTTCGGCCCACTGGTAGAGCTGCTCGAAATAATCCGAAGCGTAGAATTCGCGGTCTTCCCAAGCTGCGCCGAGCCATTGGACGTCGCGCTTGATGGCATCTACGTACTCTTGCTCTTCTTTTTCGGGGTTGGTGTCGTCGTAGCGTAAATTAAACTTGCCCTTGAAATCTTGGGCGATCCCGTAGTTGAGCAAGATGCTCTTGGCGTGGCCGATGTGCAAGTAGCCATTGGGTTCAGGGGGAAAGCGCGTGTGCACGCGCCCGCCATATTTCCCCATCTTTATATCGTTGGCGATGATCTCGCGGATGAAGTCTTTGGGGGCTTCGTTCATGCTTTGACCTCTGTCTTTGCTTGTACTTGGCTGGTCGTCTCTAGTTCGTGCAGCTTCTCCTTGATCCAGCTACGGATGAGCGTCGTATATCCCAGACCATGCTCTGCGGCCAGCCGTTTCAGCTGCCGGAGCTCTTCTTCAGCGATCCGCACAGACACGGTCTTGCTCGCTGGACGCTTGAAAATAACATGTTCTGTCACGTCCTCCATCTGGTCCCAGTAATCAGCCGAATCGTGCTTCTCCCAGAAGTCGGCGATCTCTTCTGGGCTCATTTTTTCAAAGTCAGGTAGCTTCTTCTTTCTAAGGGGCTGTGCTTTCGTCAAGCTTGCCCTCGTGCCGGTAGAGCTGGTACTTGCGAGCAATCTTTTGCGCCCAGACCAACTTCTCAATCTCCACATAGCATCAGGGAGAAATCGTAACACAAAGTGATACGGTTATCAAGATTATCGCTTGAACCGCCGTTGCAAGGCGAGGCCGAAGAGCGCAATCTGAATGACTCCTAAGATCGAAGCGAGCAGTTCGACCGCCTGACCCCATACGCTGTGGAAAGTGATATTGGGCTCGTGGAAGAGCGTCATGGACTGTGCGCTATAGATAAGACTCCTTGCGAAATCTGCAAAGGTTTCTCCGAGTCCTGACGGGTTCCATGTCAAGAAGCGTTGGACGGAAAGACCCATCTCTTTGTCTGTGTACCCGATGAGCACAAAGAGCACAGCGAACACGATCCACATTCCTATAAGCACAGCCAGAGCCTGACGATAGTTCTCACCGTAGCCGCTCATGAGACGATAGAGCCAGAAGGGAATCTGCCCGGGCGCGTTGAGCTGGCGGCGCTTCATCTCCATCTCGCCGTAGTAGAAATCTCCGGCGCGGCCATAGTCGCGTTGGCTCTCGTAGTTCTTCTTGAGATGCCGATAGAGCCGCTCGACGCTGGCCAGATCATCTTTTCTGCTGGAGACGTTCAGTTCATCGAAGAGAGCTGTCCGGTGTGATAGGAACTTACGAGTCAAAGCCCAAGTTACATCATCGAAATCAATGCGGCGCAGGTCTGTGTTCAGAAAGCTCCAGCGGCTGAGATCAACGTGATGAAATCGAACTTGCTGCGGTCCTAAGCAATTTACGTCTTGGAAGATAACGCTCCCAGATTTTACATAAGAGAAATCCACAGATTTCAAGAATGAAGCCCACGCAAAAATAGTATCCCTGGAGAATCCCGCTCTACGAAAGTTGGCATCACCGGAGAAATTGGCTAGTACGAAGTCAACTTCTCCGGAGAAGTTAGCTTCCATAAATTGGGCATCTCCGTGGAACTCAGCCGATGTAAAGCAAACACCCCCAGAAAAACGTGCCCTAAGAAAATTAGCATCTCCACAGAATTTGGTCATTGCAAAGGTAACTTTTTCAAAGAACTGAACTGGCCCAAAGAAAACGCTTTCAGAAAACTCGGCGCCCTTAAGATTAGCATCCCCATAGAATTTAGCTTGCCAAAAGCTAGTCCTACCAGAGAGCTTGACTCCCACAAGATCAACACTTCCATAGAACGTTGCTCTCAAGAAAGAGCAATTGTACTCGAATGCTCCTCGCAGGTTCTCACAATCATAATTCTGCGGGAAATAGCAGTGGGAAAAATTGCAGACGTTGCCATGGGCTGGTGCGTCTCGAATAATCTCATCTATCGCCGACTGAAAGGCGTTCAGGTCTTTTTCGGGCCACGGCGCGTGCAAGATGCAGTATCCTTGCGCTCTGAGATCAGGAAGCGCCGGACGCTTACACTCTTGATACGCACACTTTGTTGACTTCATGGAGCTGATTATACCCACCGACGACGAGGTTTCGAAACCAAACTCAGCCCTCTAAAGTCCTGCCCGTCGCAGCCGATTAATCACTCGCTCTTTCCCCAGCAGCTCCATCGTCTCGAAGAGCCCGGTCCCGACCGTCTTCCCTGTGAGCGCCACCCGACATGGCTGCGCTATCTCTTTGAGCGCCTTACCCTGAGATTCTAAGTACGCTCGCGCAGCCTGTTCTAGATTGGACGCCGTGAACGGCTCCACGGCAACAAAAGCCTCCGCCAGCCCATGCAACAGCGCGATCTTCTCTGGCGTGAGAAACTTCTGCACGGCTTCTGACTCATACGAGAAATTGTCCGTGAGCAGATAGCGTGCTGGCTCGGCTAACTCAACGAGTGTCTTGGCGCGCTCCCGAAAGAGCACGACGATTTGGGCAAGTCTTTCAGTCAGCACGGTTTGAGCTTCGGCTTCGTTCATAATATTGAGTTTCACCAAGAGCGGGCGTACCAGCTCGCCTAAGCGCTTCGGATCGCCCGTCTTGAGATAGTGCTGATTGACCCAGAATAATTTCTCTTCGTCGAAGATCGCTGCCGAAGGGTGCACGGCCTCCAGCGAAAAGTTCGCGATCAGTTCTTCTGTGCTGAAAATCTCTTGATCGCCGTGCGACCAGCCCAGCCGAGCCAAATAATTTACTAACGCTTCGGGCAGAACCCCCCGGTCGTGAAATTCAGCAACCGCTGTGGCCCCGTGACGCTTGGAGAGCTTGCTGCGGTCTTTGGCCAGCACCATCGGGACATGCGCGAAGACGGGCACGGGATACCCAAACGCCTGATAGATGAGAATCTGCTTGGGCGTGTTGTTGAGATGCTCATCGGCGCGGATGACATGGGTGATGCCCATCGTCACGTCGTCCACGACGACGGCGAAGTTATACGTCGGTCGGCCATCGGAGCGCAGAATAATAAAATCGTCCAGCTCGGCAAAGTCGAACTCGACCTTCCCCCGGATCGCGTCTTCAACGGTGATCGTGCCCGATTCGGGAATTTTTAAGCGCAGCGCGGGCTGGCGCTCTCCACTGAGAAATCTTTGCTCTTCTTGGGAGGTCAAACTGCGGCAGCGCCCGTCGTATTTGGGTTTTTGCTTGGTAGAGAGCGCTGCTTTTCTCTTTTCTTCGAGTTCTTCGGGTGTGCAGTAGCACTTGTACGCTTTGCTCTCTTTAAGCAGCTTCTCTGCCCACTCGCGATAGAGACTCGTTCTCCGGCTTTGAAAGTATGGCCCTTCATCCCAGAGCAAGCCCAGCCAGCGCAGACTTTCTAGAATCGGCTCGATCAGTTCGGGGCGATTGCGCTCAATATCTGTATCTTCGAATCTGAGAATGAAGGCGCCCTGGTGTTTACAGGCGAAGAGCCAATTGAAGAGCGCGGTGCGCGCCCCGCCGACGTGCAGTTCCCCGGTGGGACTTGGGGCAAAACGAACTCGTGGTTTTAGCTCATTCATAGATCGGTGTGCCTGTCGCGGGGATGCCCGTGATCGTTCGGAATTTTTGTATGAGTTTTTGCGTGATTGGGCCGAGCTTGCCCATCCCGACGGGGCGATGGTCAATCTCGATAATCGGCGCGATCTCCGCAGCCGTCCCGGTGATGAAACACTCATCGGCGCTATAGAGAGCCGAGAGCGTGAAGAACTCCTCGTTCACGAGGATCTTCTCGGTGCGAGCTAGCTCTATCACGGTCTCACGGGTGATCCCCGGCAAGCACGCGACCGTCGGCGGGGTCGAAAGCTGGCCGCGCTTGACGATAAAGACGTTGTCGGCGCTGCCCTCGGCGACAAAGCCGTGAGTATCGAGCATAATAGCTTCGTCCGCCCCAGCGTAATTGGCTTCTACGCGCGCCATGATATTATTGAGATAATTGAGCGATTTGATGCTGGGCGAGAGGGTGTCGGGCGGTCGGGCGCGGGTGCTGGCTACGATGGTCTTGAGTCCACGCTGGCTCACTTCTTCGCCGTAGAGCGATCTCCATTCTTTCGCGATAATAATCACCGAGGGTTTCCCATAGCAGCGACGGGGGTCTATCCCCAAGTCCCCCGGCCCGCGCGTTACTACCGGACGAATATAGGAGCTGCGCAGCCTGTTCACTCTTAAAGTTTCAAGAATGGCTTGGGCCATCTCGCTTTTGCTCAGAGGGATGTCGAGCGCAATTGCTTTGGCGCTGTCGTAGAGTCGGTCAAGATGCCGGTTGAGCTTAAAGAGATAGCCGTCGTAGGCACGAATGCCCTCAAAGACGCCGTCGCCGTAGAGCAACCCGTGATCGAAGACACTAATTTTCGCTTCTTCTTCGGGGACGAACTGGCCATTGAGATATACTTTCATGGCTCGCCTCCTTCTCGATCTCACTCTAAAGCAAGCGCGCGAAAAAATCAACTTGGCGGAGCTAAAAAATTTCAGTATGATGCCAGTGTTGAAGAGGAGGCCCTCACCCCCCAGCCCCTCTCCCGTTCAGACGGGAGAGGGTGGCCCGAAGGGCCGGGTGAGGGCCCCTAGGAGGAGGTAAGCGCTGTGCGCCACAAAGACTTGGTCTCTTTCCAAGATTATTCTACCGAAGATTTTTGGGAACTCTTAGAAACGGCGCTCCAGCTCAAGCGCGAGTTGCGGGCCGGAATTGCTCATACGATGCTGGCAGGCAGGACGCTTGCGATGATATTTCAAAAGCCCTCACTCAGAACGCGCGTCTCGTTTGAGGTGGGCATGACCCAATTGGGGGGCCACGCGATCTATCTCAGCCCTGACGATATTAAACTCGGCCAGCGCGAGACGACCGAAGATATAGCTCAAGTGCTATCGCGCTACTGCAACGGCATTATGGCGCGGGTCTTCGGCCACGAGATCGTCGAAGAATTAGCTCAATACTCTGAAGTCTCGGTTATCAACGGGCTCTCGGACTTGTTGCACCCTTGTCAGATCTTGGGGGATCTCTTGACGATCTACGAGAAGAAGAGAAAGCTTGAGGGCTTAAAACTCGCGTGGATCGGCGACGGGAACAACGTCTGTAATTCTTGGCTGGAAGCGGGGCCGAAGCTGGGAATAGCGATCTCGGTGGCGTGCCCCGCGGGACATGAGCCCAACTCGAAGATCTTAGAACAGGCGCGACGACTGGGGACAGTCGAGATCGTTCACGACCCGAAGATAGCCGTTAAAGAGACCGACGTTCTCTACACCGACGTCTGGACGAGCATGGGCCAAGAAAAAGAAGTCCAAGAGCGCCGCAAGAGATTTAGAGATTTTCAGATCAATCAAGAGCTTTTAAAACTAGCCAAGCCCAACGCTATCGTCATGCACTGTCTGCCGGCGCATTATGACGAAGAGATCACTAAAGAAGTGGCGCACGGGCCGCAGAGCGCGATCTTCGATGAAGCCGAGAATAGACTGCATGCACAAAAAGCTGTGCTGGCGCTGCTGATGCGATAATATGAAGTCGGCGAGCGTTGATATGTCTGAACCGCGCATGAGAAAACTCTTCCAAGTCAGCGAGCGTGTCTGGATCGTCCCGCCCCAGTGGAAGTACGTCGAGCCGACCATCGGATTTGTCCTCACTGACGAAGGCATCGTCGTCGTCGATTCGGGCAATTCTCCCGACCACGCCCGTCGCGCGCTTACTGCGTTACGACACGTCACCGATCTGCCCATCAGATATGTAATCAATACCCATCGTCATTGGGACCATACTTTTGGGAATCAAGTCTTTGGAGCCCCGGTGATCGCTCATGCGTTCACCCAGCGCAAGATGCTCGCCAACATGCGCGACGACTGGGCCCCTAAGCAGATAATTAATTGGGTTTCAGGATGGGTGCTGAAGATGGTGCCGACACTGCGACTGGAGCAATTTGAAGGCTTGCGCTTGGTCTTGCCACAGATCACTTTTACGGGCAAGCTGGAGCTTGGTCTTGGCGGTGTGCATCTGCGCTTGCTTTATGCTGGCGGCGGCCACACCCAAGACTCGATCATCGTCCACTTGCTCAGCGAAAAAATTCTCTTTCTCAGCGACGCTCTCTATCCCAACCCCGAAGGGAAGATCACCAAGATCGCCGGGCTTTTGGAGAAGATCTCGCGGCTGGGAGCCGAAAAGTTCGTCCCCGGCCATGAGATGCCCTATGACCGAGAGAAGTTCGCGCTGCTGAAAGAATATTATCAACAACTGGTGGGGACAGCCACGAAGCTGCGCTCGCGCAAAACGCTACCCCAAGAGATCGTCCGAGCGAAACTTGAGTCCCGTTTTGCTTCTCTAAACGGGCTTGATGAACAGCGCCATCGGGAGTTGCTGGAACGGGCCTGGCGCGAGTGGACGCCGCGGCGAGCCGATCGCTCAACTTGACAGCCCTCGCTCTAAAATATATAATATGCGTGCTAACTATATATAATCAAATAAATATCTATACAGGAGGTTTAGCGTATGGGTCTGCTGCTTCATGCTCGTCGGTTCGTGGGATTGGTCGGTCTGTTGGTCTTGGGTGCGCTCGCGGTGGTCATCGTCGTCGCCGCGGCGATTGGAAGCGCGCCGTCGGCGCAGCTGAACGTTCAACAAGCACGGAACGTGATCCTCCTCATCGGTGATGGAATGGGAGACACGCATATCCTCGCCACGCGCTACTGGGACAGAGGCAAGGACGGAAGGCTTGCGATGGACGAGCTCGACGTGATCGGGGAGGCCGCCACCCATCCGGCAAACGACTTCGTGACGGACTCGGCGGCGGCGGGGACGGCGATCGCGACCGGAGTGCGGACGAACAATGGCGTCATCGCGTTCGACCCCACAGGCAAGCCGCTGACGTCGATTCTCGTCGAGGCGCAGCGGGCCGGCAAGAGCACGGGTCTGATCACAGAGGTGACGATCACTCACGCCACGCCAGCTCCGTTCGCGGCTCGGGCGGCGACCCGCGCTGCGGAGACCGAGATCGCGCCGCAGATGCTGAACGTCGATCCCGGAATGCTCGTGCGGGACGTCGACGTTCTGATGGGAGGCGGCGAGGCGAACTTCCTTCCCAGGGGCGTCGCGGGCGACCACTGCGCCGCGGCGGAGAGCGCCCGTACCGACCGCCGCAACTTGATCGCCATCGCTGAGGCGCGCGGCTACCGGCACGTCTCGACCGCGGCCGAGCTGACGGCGGTGCGCCTCACGCCTACGACTCCGACGAAGCTGCTGGGGCTCTTCGCCTGTCAGGCGATGGCCTGGGACCTCAACCGACCGGAGACCGAGCCGACCAGCGCCCAGAAACTTGAGAAGGCGCTAGAGATTCTGGGCAGCAACCAGAAAGGGTTCTTCCTCATGCTCGAGCGCGGGAGGATCGACTGGGCGGCCGAGGCGAACGACGGCTTGAACACGGTCGGCGAGACCCGCGCCTTCGACCATGCCGTTGCCAAGGCGCTGGAGTTCGCACGCCGGGACGGCAGGACGCTCGTCGTCGTTACCGCCGACCACGAGGCCGGCGGCATGAGCATCGTCTGGCCAGGCGATAAGGACAAGCGCGGCCTGAACCTACAGACGCTTCCGACCGCGGATGGCGGTGCGATCAACTTGGCCTGGGCGACGCGCCCGGGGCACACGGCGGCGCCGGTGACGGTGCGGGCCTTCGGTCCGGGCGCCGGCTCGTTCGCGGGTATCTACCACCTGACGGATCTGTACTCGAAGATGAGAAACGCAGCCGGGCTGGGGAACTAGCCAACTTATAAATATAAAATATAGAGGAGGGCTCTCCATGAAATCCTTGAACAGAGTTGGTGTGGCGTTGCTTGTAGTGATTCTCTTGCTGTTAGGGGTCAGTTCAGGACGGAGCCAGGGGGTAAGACCGGCGCTGGCGTTGGGCGTGGCCTCCGGCGATGTGACGGCCCACAGTGCCGTGATCTGGTCCCGCGGCGCGGAGATCGCCCATTCGTCGCTGACGGTGGAGTACGCGACCGATGAGCAGTTCGGCGATGCGCAGCGAGCTGAGCCCGTCTTGTTGAGCGAGAGATCGGACTACGCGGGCAAGATATTTTTGAAGAATTTGAAGCCCGGGACGCGCTATCACTATCGCGTCCGCCAAGTCTCGGGAACCGAACAGAGCGCGCCCGTGGCGGGCACGTTCGTGACCGCTCCTGAAGCTCATCAGAGCGCCACAGTCGCGCTGGCCTGGAGCGCCGACTTGGGGGGGCAGGGACAGTGTCGTCGCCCGGAGTATTTTATCTTCAATGCTCTGGCTGACGCACAGCCCGATCTCTTTCTTTTCTTGGGCGACACGGCGTATAACGATGAGCGCTGCCCCAGCCCGCCCAACCTCCCCGGCAGCGATTTCCTCGCCAATACGTTGGAAGAATACCGGGCCAAGCAAAAATACCAGTTTGCCGATAAACCCTATCAAAAAGCCCGTGCGGCCAGCAGTTTGTATGTCATCTGGGATGATCACGAAGTGATCAACGATTTTTCGGGAACGACCGTCGAGCCGCAGCGCTTGGCCATCGGGCGTCAAGTCTTGCTGGAGTACTTCCCCATCGCGCCCAACCCTCAAGACCCGCATCGTCTCTATCGTTCTTTCCGATGGGGCAAACATGCCGAGGTCTTCATCTTGGATACGCGTCAATATCGCAGCGATAATAAACTTCCCGACGGCCCAGAGAAGACGATGCTGGGCAGAGAGCAGTTGGCTTGGCTTAAAGAGAATCTTCAAAGATCTGACGCGACCTGGAAGTTTATCGTCTCTACGGTGACGCTCTCGATTCCGACGGCCTGCCCGGCGCGCTGCGACGGCTGGGCCAACGCCGAAGGCCCGACGGGCTTTGAACGCGAACTTCTGGAGATCACGAAATTTATTTTAGATAACAAGATCAGAAATGTCGTCTGGCTTTCGGGGGATATGCACTTGGCCGATGCGATCCAGTATGACCCGGACCGAGATAGGGTTGTAGATTTTTACGAATTTGTGGCAGGGCCGCTCAGCGCGTTGACCTATTTTGTCGCGCCGCTGGACAGCACGCTGAACCCGACGCGTATCTTTGGCACGGCTGATCGTTGGAATTTCGGACAGATCGGGATTTCTTCCGCGGGCCGCTTGACGCTCGAATATAGAGACGTGACGGGGGAGGTCTTCTTCAGGCGGGAGTTCGGGCCTTAGAATCCGGGTGTACTGTATAAAACGATTTGACGCTGCAAGAGAGTTGCGCTAGTATAACTTATCGCTATGTCTCGATTGACTACCAAAGATGTCCAACAACTTCAGACGCTGCTCGGCTCTGACCGGGTGCTCACCGGCGAATCCGAACTCAGCATTCACTCCCGCGACGAGTCCCATCACCCAGAGCATAAGCCCGATGCCGTCATCTATCCCCAAGACGCTACAGAAGTCTCGAAGATTCTCAGATGGGCCAACGAGCACAAGATCCCCGTCACGGCTTGGGGCGCAGGCACGAGCCTAGAAGCCAACCCCGTCCCCGTTCACGGTGGGATCGTCCTGGATCTCTCGCGAATGAATCAGATTCTCGCTATCTATCCCGAAGACTTGCAGGCCGTCGTCCAGCCGGGAGTCAACCGTGTCCTCTTCAATCAAAAACTAGCGCACTCTGGGCTCTTCTTTCCCCCCGATCCGGGGGCTGAGTGCACCATCGGCGGCATGGTCGCCAACAACGCCGCGGGCATCCAAGCGATCAAATACGGCGCAACCAAAGATTATCTCTTGGCTTTAGAAGTCGTGCTCGCCAGCGGAGAAATTCTCAGAGTGGGCAATCGCGCCCTGCGAACGTCGTCAGGCTATGATTTGGTACATCTCTTTGTCGGCTCCGAAGGGACGTTGGGAATCTTCACGGAGATCACCGTGCGCGTGGCGGGCATCCCGAAAGAAGTCTCCGCGGCGACGGCCGCGTTCCCGACGTTAGAACAAGCTGCTCAAGCCGTGGTGCAGATCGTCCAATCGGGGCTGGAGCCGGCAGCGCTGGAGCTGCTCGACCCGGAGTGCATCTATGCTATTAATTATCTGAAGAACCTCTCGTTGGCGCTGCAACCCACGCTCTTTTTGGAGTTTCGCGCGCACGCTCTAGAAGTGGTGCGCGACGACCTGCGTTTTGCGCAAGAGATCTGCGAGCACAACGGTTGCACAAGCTTTTCAAGTGCGCTGGGCCGAGAAGAGCGTGACAAGCTCTGGGAGGGGCGGCATCACTTGGCCTACGCAGCGGCTGCTCTCAATCCGGGCAAGCGTGCTATTGTTGTGGATGTTGCCGTGCCCATCTCGCATTTTCCCGAAATGGTGGCATTCGCGCGACAGAAACTATCAGAACAGAGCTTACAAGGCCCGGTCTTCGGACACGCCGGCGACGGGAACTTTCACGTGGCGATCTTCTATAATCCCGAAGATCTCCAAGAGAAAGCGCGAGCCCAAGCGGTGAATGAAGCCATCGTCTTCCGTGCGCTGGCGCTTGGGGGCACCGCTACGGGAGAGCACGGTGTCGGCGTGGGCAAGATCAAATTTATGCGCGCCGAGCACGGCGCAAGTTATGACCTGATGCGCCAGATCAAAAGGCTCTTAGATCCCCATAATATTCTGAACCCCGGAAAGCTTTTTTCGACAATATGAAAGTCCTTTCGGGCTATCTGTTCAACAGCGGATTTCGCTTTCCCAGTGGGCGCACGAGGACTTGAACCTCGTCTTAAAGTAGAATAGCAAGATGCGTGTTGAGGTTGATTCCAGCGGTGTTTGGGGAGACTTGGCTAAACCTACCATATTCGCCTTCTCCAATAGCACCAACTTCAGCCTCTGGATCGCACCGTCTATCAAAAAGACCTGCATCGAAGCGGTTCGCAAGCAGAAGGGTTGGACTGACGTCAACGACTATCTCCGTCTATATTCCATCAGCATCTTCTTACTACTGCGCGATCACTTGAAGCAGATTAGTGAAATTGTTCTGGACTTGGAGTATCCCAAGAAGATGGGGTTGGTGCGCTCCACCTTGGTTGAGTTTATCAGTAAAACCGACCCCCAACTGGCTCGGACTCCGATTCGAGTCCGCCGGATTGGGAAGACCTCACGCGCTCACTACAAAGCCAACGCGGTTTACCGGGGAGAGCAACCGGCTGATCGCTGGGTTCAAGCGAAAGAGATCCTGGATTTGTTCTAAAAAAAAAGCGCGATCGGGGGAGCTGCTCGCTCTGAACTTGGGTCACAAGCCCCGCACGATCCGGGGATTCCCCAAGCCTCCCGATCTGCACAACTATATTAAAGCATTTGTCAACCTTTTTGTCAAGGTCGTCGGGTCGGTGCGCCAAGAGATCGTTATACTAACAATTTGCTGTGCAGGCGTCGCGCAGTGCGTAGAGCTGACAGCAGATTCGGGTAGCGGATTAAGCAGATTCAGCAAGAGAAATTAGCTTAATCTGCTACCGCAATCCGCTGTCAGCTCTTGATGATATGATCAAATCAGTATTACATGGGCCAAGCTAAATCCGGAAAATCTCATGGCGGACTTTCTGAATAGCTAGGAAGCCAAGGACTAATGTGAGAACACTGATCACTAGTCCGATTAAAGCACCGCTTATTCCTTGCATCCAGAAGCCAACAAATGGTGAGATGAAAGTCAAAATTACCACGATTGCCAGCAGCCAAGGCTTAGTTTCGTAAAAATCTTTTATGGTGTGGAATATGCTCTCGTGGTAACCCTGAGTGGTTTTAGAGACACTCTGCAGGGATTCACATGGTATAGAAGCACTTTGGGAGACATCTTTTAGGAATTCTAGCTGTTGGCAAGTATCGGCAGAAACATTTTTTAGAGCTTCGATCTGCCCCATAGCGAAGGCTTCTACACGCTTATAGATAACTGTACAGTCGGGGTTCAGACACTTTCCTGCATGGCCGGAGGGCAGCTCATAGCCACATGTGCATTTCATAAATGTTATCTGGTGGGCGCACGAGGACTTGAACCTCGGACCTCCTGCGTGTGAAGCAGGCGCTCTCCCGCTGAGCTATGCGCCCTATTCAGGGCAACACAAATACTAGCTCTTTCTCGAACCGCTTTCAACCCCCGTTGGACTCCTCTTCTAACAGACCCAGTAGACTCTCCCCCTCGCGCTTGCGCGTGATCTCCACCAACCCTAGCTTGGTGATGTCCACAAAATCCGCGGGAACTCGATCTTTCTTGAGTTCTTCTTGCAGTCTGTGAATCACCTTCTCCAGGTGGTCGCGACGCTTCATGTCCACAAAATCGGCGATAATAATCCCGCTCAGCTTGCGCAATCGCAGCTGGCGCGGGATCTCCACAGCCGCTTCTAAGTTGGTGTTGAGGATCGCCGTCTCTTGGTTCTGATGCTTGACATCGCTGCCGGTGTTCACGTCAATCGCCGTGAGAGCCTCCGTTTCGGCGATCACCAAGTAGCCCCCGCCGGGAAGCTTTACTTTGGGCTTAAGGCTCTCGCGTAATTGGCTCTCGACACCGTGCATCTCAAAGAGTGGGCGCTTCCCACGATAGAGCTGCACCAAATCCAGATAGGTTTCCATGTGCATATAACGCAAAAAATCTGAAATCTCTTGATGAGCTTCGTTGCTGTCTACCAAAACCCGCTCGATATTGCCCAAAAGACGGTCCCGCAAGATCGCCTTGACCAAGTCCAGCCCGCGATAGAGGAGCGCGGGGGCGCTCGCGCGCCGAGCTTTCTCTTCGATCCCCTTCCAGGTGCCCAAGAGATAGTTAAAATCTCTCTCTAGATCTTCTTCAGAGGCCCCTTGCGCCGCCGTGCGCGCGATCAGCCCTTCGCCGGCTTTCTTGAGCTTGCGGGCGATGCGCTTGAGCCTGCGGCTCTCGCGCTCGTCGGCGATGCGGCGCGACGCGCCCAGGCGCTCGTCGGTGGGCAGGAAGACCCAGTAGCGTCCCGGCAGGCTGACCTTGAGCGTCCCTTGGGGGTTCTTGCTGCCGATGGCTTCGCGCTTGACCTGGATGATAAGCTCTTGCCCGCTCTTGAGGATCTTTTGGATCGTCGCGCCGCGCCGATGGCCTTTGAGCTGCGCATCGTTCAGCTCTTTGAGCGAAAGAAAGAGATTCTGCCCCTTGCCCACGTCCACAAACGTTGCGTTGATCCCCGGCAGGATGTCCCGCGCGATCCCTTTGTGGATATTCCCCAGAATGCGCTGCGGGTCTTCGTAATAGATCTCCATCAAGCGCTTGTCTTCTAAGATAGCGACGCGGGTGCGCGGACCGAGTGTTTCAATTAAGATCTCTATAGAAATTCACCTCCTGTGCATCTTTGAGCAAAGCGAGTAACTGACGTAGCGATTGTTTAGTCACCGGGTGCGTCTGCTGGGGAGCCAACTCTAACAACGGCACGAGAACGAAACGACGACGATGCAACTCAGGGTGCGGGATGGTCAGATCGGGCTCGTGAATCGCGATATCGTCATAGAGCAGAATATCTAAATCTATCTCGCGCGGGCCGTGGCGTTCTCGATGTTGATGTTGCCGCCCCAGAGAGCGCTCGATCCCTTTGCAGAGAGCGAGCAACTCTTGCGGGCTTAACGTCGTTTCCAGCTCAATAACTGTGTTGAGAAACCAAGGCTGATTTGTGATCCCAATAGGTTCGCTTTCGTAAAGCCCGGCGCGGCGCAAGACGCTTATATGGGGAGTCCGCACCAGCGCCTCGATCGCTGATCTTATAAAGCTCTCTCTATCCCCCAGATTCGACCCCAGCCCGATATACACGCGCATTATCTCCCTCGCCTGCGAACGACTTCGGCAGCTACTCTGTCTACTAGTATACCCGGCGGCAGGGGCGGACGCTCTTTGGAGACGCGAACCCGTACCCGCTGCACCGGAGAAAGATCTCTGAGCACTTGTTCGGCTATAGTTTGGGAGAAGCTCTCCAGCAACCGAAATGACTCGTCTTCGTTCACGCGCTGCGCGATCTCTATCACCCGGACGTAATCTATCGTTTGTGTCAGATCGTCTCGAATGGGAAAGTCGAACGCCAATTGGATATCGAGCGAGAAGAACTGCCCGCGCTCGCGCTCTTCTCGCGTAGCTCCGTGATGGCCAAAGAGCTGTAGCCCTTTAATAATCAGGCGTCCCATCATACAAGTTCATACAAGTTGAGAGCGATCTGCCCACCAGATTTGGGCCGCGCCTACCAGAAAGAGCGAGCCGGTTACGCAGACCAAATCGTTCCCCTGCGCCTGTGCGAATGCTATCTCCAGCGCCTCCGACGGCTGGGAAATGCTTCGGCAGCGCTGGCCGCGCTCGCTGATCTTCTGAGCCAAAAGCTCTGCACGGATCCCGCGAAACTCCGCTTGAGTGGCGATCACTTCATCGGCGATGGGCAAAATTTCATCGAGCATCGCTTCAACGTCTTTGCGATTGGAGATCCCCATAACTAGAATTAAACGGCCGAAGCTCAATCTTTCTAAAGCTCGGCGCAGAGCGCCAAGCCCCGCAGGGTTCTTCGCGCCATCCAGCATAACATAGGGATTTTTACAGAGCAACTCCATCCGCCCCGGCCAGCGCGCCCTTCTCAGCCCTTCTCGCAACGCGCGTTCATCTATGCGCGCGTCGTGCAGCGCCAGTGCTGCTTCTAGCGCCAAGACGGCGTTGGCTCGCTGATGCGTTCCCAGCATGGCGATCTCCAAGTTCTCCCACGAGCGCCAACTGAAAATCTGTCCATCCCAGTCTTCTTTCTTGCCCAGTGCAATCTCTTGAAGATCAAGACGAATGAGTTTTGCGCCTTTGTGGAGCACTTCACGTTCGATCTCGCGAAGCGCTTCGGGTTGGCTCTCCCCCGTGATGAGAATCCCGTGAGGAGCGACGACGGCGGCCTTCTCATAAGCGATGTGAGAGATAGTCGGTCCTAGTGTCTCTATGTGATCGAGCCCGACGTTGGTCAGCACCGAGACGTTGGGAGTGACGACACGTGTCGCGTCGCGCCGTGCGCCGACGCCGCATTCGATCACGGCATAGTCCACTCTCTGACGATAAAAATAGTCGAGCGCCATCAGCGTCAAGACCTCAAAAAAGCGTGCGCGCGCCTCGCTCTCAGCGCCATAAAATCTTGCTATTGCTGCCCAAACGCGCTCGAATTCTCGCTGAAGCTCTTCCGAAGAGATCGGTTGACGAACGATCTGAATGCGCTCTTCCGGGGAGACCAGATGTGGCGAAGTGAAAAGCCCCACGCGGTAGCCGGCCTCTTGCAGAATCTGCGCGAGAAAGGCCGCTACGGAGCCCTTCCCGTTGGTGCCGGCGATGCGAACGGTCTGAAGCTTCTTCTGCGGCTCGCCTAAGAGCGTGAGAATCTTCTCTAATTCTAATCCAGAGCCTTTGAGATCATAAAGCTTCTGAAGCATTTCGTTATAGGTCATGTCATAGAGCCGCTAGGAGCCGCCGTAGCGGGCCGAACTCATAGATAGCCCCGTCATCAGAAACGGGATAGACCGAAAAATTCTCCAGATCTTTCAGATAGGGCGAGAGCGGGGCTTCTTTAGTCAGATCGCTCCCGCGCACCAGTTGATTGAACGAGGGCAAGACCAACAGATTCTCTCGCTCAAATCGTCCGACGAGAAAGCACTTATAGACTTCGGTGCGCTCGGTGATCGGGTCTCTTAGACTGATCGCAGGATGCTCGTGGCCGATGACGATCCATGACCTCTGTACCCTCTCCCTTTCAGGGAGAGGGAGGGGGTGAGGGTGTGGGGTTAGCTCTTGAGAGATGATCTCGTCCCCGTGGACGATCCAACAGTTCTCTTCGCGATGAGCCTTCGTGACGGTGACGTTGGAGTGATCTCTCTCAAGATAGGAGAGATCGCCATCGTGGTTGCCGGCGATGAGAAGAATCTGGTCCGTGCAGGGGCTTAGTAGGCGCAGGAGCTGTCGAGCCTCTTGGGCTTCGGTTTGCGAGAGCGGGCCGAACTGATGGCGCAGATCGCCGTTGATAATCAGACGTGAGAGCGGGTCTTGCCGCGAAATCTGGAGCGTTTGTAGAATCCGTTCGAGGCGCTGCTGAATCTGTGAGAGATGGCTTCGCGGGACGAAGACGCCCTCGTGGCGGAGCGCTTCTTCGATTCCTAAGTGCAAATCAGCAATAACAAGAACACGTGCTTGGGGCAGGAAGAGTGCGAGGTCTATCAGGTGCAACTCAGGCTCTAGGACGAGAGCGCGCATCGAGAGAGATTATATCTCTTTTGTGCTGCTACCGCACGCGGATCTCGGATTCGAGCTCCAGCGGCTCTTGAGCGCCTTGGCTGGTGGCTACCGTGACCATGCCCGTGAGCTTCACCGTGCCCGTCTTGCCGCCGACTTTGATCGTATAGCTATGTTCTAAGCTCTCGCCGGCTTTGAGGCCCAGCTGGGCGGCGCGGTTCTGTGAGCCTTCGGCGAGCTGCCATCCAGTAGGCAAGGTCTCGCTCAGGAGCACGGCGCGCAGGTCTACTTTGGCCGTGATTTTAATCTGAACGGTGATCTCTTGCCCGGCTTTGACCGGGCTGAGAAAAGTTCGTGTGACCGTGACAAATTCGTTCGCGACTTCGACGGTCTGCAGTTTGGGTTTTTGGGGTGGAGGCGAGAAGAGGCCGCATCCGACTAGAGAGATGAAGCTTGCCAGCAAAACGATGATACCGATCATAGAAAGAGCAGCGCGCTTGGTCACAGAATCCTCTCCCTGCAAACGTTTCTATAGGGGCACGGCACGCCGTGCCTCTACGGGTTGGCGGAGGGGGTGGGATTTGAACCCACGGTAGAGGTTGAGCCCCTACAACGGATTAGCAATCCGTCCTCTTCGACCGCTTGAGTACCCCTCCGGGTTCAGAGAGCATCTTAACAGAAAGAGGCGCACCGAGCAAGCTCTAGCGGTCGCTGCGCCAAGAGATCGTTGCCATCGGGAGTCGGGTGTGGAGAGAGTCCTGAGCAGAAGGTGAGAAACAGCAGACTCACTCGTCACTGATTCTGATCCCTGCCAGTGCGCTACTTGCGGAACCCCGGCGGCCAGGGGTAGTCGGGCGGGCAGAGGTCGCCCTTGACGTTGCTTTGAAATTCGTTTCCTGCCCCCATGACTCGGATTCCCCCACTCTGGCTTAAGAACGGCCAACCGATGGGAGTGGGGCATCGAGGATCAAACACCATAATGGCGTATTCTCGGTTTTGCACAAAGCGATTTCCCCGGATATCGACAAAATTTTCCGCTATATAACCTCTTTCCTCTAGACCTGGCATCGCAAGGAAAATCCCTATGGCGTTTTTAGAGACATCGTTCTCCAGAATCAAGCCCAAATGATCGGGGTTATAATCAGAAGCTAGTAGCTGTATCCCGGCACTTCGGTTCTCTTTTATCTCATTCTTAATCAGGGTCATCGAGGTTCCTCTCAAGCCAGATATGTTCTCCAAGATCCGAGAGTGGCGAACCAAAACTTCAACACCGGTAGCGATCAACCCAACGAGGTTTCGGACCAAGTGCACTCTTTCTAGGATGACATGTGGACGAGCAAAGAAAAGAGTTCTATCGTCCATAGAAGGAAAAGGCATAACGATGATGCCTCCACCTTGCTGTCCCCCGACGGCAAAGTCTTGCAGCATCAGTTGGATAGGACCCACTGCGATTAACCCTGTATGGGGTGGTGGAAACGCGGCCCCCGTAGGCGCAGTGGAGGGCAGGTCCAGCAGGGGAAGAGAAGGATCTCCTACAGTGAAGCCCTGAAAGTAAATTTGTTTTGGAGTCTCAGACAAGACATATACGATCGGCTTTTTTTCATCAGCAGCTCGGATCTGAACGTGTTCTTGCCCCGCGCCCACGAGACGCAAACTCTTATCGATTTGTATGTTCTCTTTATACAATCCCGGGCCAATGGTGATCGTTGTTCCTTCCACGGCTGCATCAATCGCCACTTGAATCGATTGATATAAACAGCCTTGTTTACAAACAGTATATCCCGAAATCTGTTTGGGGCTTATGCTTAGCAACGGCCAGCACCCCAGCAGTAGCAAGAAGACCACTTTTGTTTTCATTCTCCTTCACTCCCTACATCGTTGCTAGACTGTCCTATAGCAGAAAATTACAAGATCACTGGCAGAGAATATCCCAGAGAGCCTCTAAATCATATCTTGCAGCTTGCCCTCTGCTCATAGAGCATAGCCATTCTCTGGTATAGACCCAAGGGTCGACGTCAAAAGGATCTTTGTACGGCATCACGATAGCAGGTGCCCCTATGCTGTGTATATCTTTCTTATCTATTGGATCAAGACCGTTCCAATCCCTAGCACCGCAGTTTGGTCCAGCTCCCATCTGCCGGCAAGCTTCTTGTCGCTTTTGTTCGTCTGTTAGCCGGCTGCAAGCCTGTCCGATACAAGCATACCAGATCCGGCTTTTACCATCGACCCACGTGACGAATATAGCAACATCCTTGTTGCTATAGCGTTGCTCAATCTTTGCAATAATATCGCTTATCCCATCAGCTCCCTGTACTATGAAAACCATACCAATTAAGATCAGATCGGAACCACCATTGTTGACTTGGTATTGGCGACGCAATAAGTCTAGGTTTTTCATGATAGCGTCAATCTCAGCTAAGATCATATCTCTCGTATGCCAATCGTTATTTCCGCAAACAGAACAGCTGTAAAAGTTGGTGAGTGCTAACACCTGGACATACCTTCTCTCGGACTGGAGATAGTAACTCCGGTGAACAAGCACCAGATCGATAAAATATTGCTTTGGTTGACCTGTAATGGGATCTGTTCCCATGATGGATTTATAAAAATCTACGATTTGCCAACCACCATATACGTGGTGAAGAGAGTTGGCCGCAACCTGAATGATGGCTATAGCTTCCTTATTGCCTCTTGCTATTTCGCTCAGAACAGCTAGAAATCTTTCCATCAAATACGCTTTTTCCTGAGGAGTTGGTTTTACATTGATATGCCTTAAGATCGTTTCAATATCTGCCCTAAAGCCGCTTTCTCCAGAACCTGAGAAAAGCAGAAGGTATTTATAGAGGGCCTGTCCAAATACAGAGTAGAACCGATACGCCAAGAAAAAAGCACTATATGGGTCAAGGCTAACATATATCTCATAAGCAAGTCTCCAAATGGGGTCAAAGGGATTTGTTTCTAGGTAGATTTGCAAGGCTGACTCTAAATCTTGAGCGTTGGTCGAAGCTAGAGCTTGTACGTGTTCATGAATATAGGGTTTAATCTGTTCGGTTGTCACGTCAAGAATGAGTCGGATGGCGTTGACGTATTGATCAAAACCTTGGTTTAATAGCCGTTCGTATTCTTGTTCAAAACGATCTTGGCGTTCCGCCAGAACCAGCGTCCAGATCCAAACCTTGATTTGTTCTTCTCCAATGTTTTGAAGGATATCAAGAGCTTGAGCTATTTGAGGTGGTAGAGCAGTTAGGCCTTGGGAAGCCAGTTCTTCAAAGCGTGCAAGAATTTCTTCCTCTGTCAGTTCAGAACAACCTGAGACAATCAATCCCTTACCTTGGTTAAACTGTTCAGCATACCTAATAGGATATGCATCTGCTTCACAAGCAGCACGCAAGGTTTCCTTTTTTAGCTCCAAGTATTCTTCATATGTATATGCCCTAGCTCTCACAGGAATATCTCGCATAACCGAGCCAATCAACAGGCCTACGTTTCCAGTATAAGCCCCTGACCCTGTCGGTCGGAAACGTATCATCACCTCTGCGCTCTGATTTGGGCTTAGCACCAAAGAATCTAATGGCGCGGTGATTTGAAAAGGATTTTCCGGGTAGGTGACCGTAGATTCTAATGTCACGTTCGTAGTGCCTTCGTTCTTGATTGTTAATTTTCTATCACTAAAGCTCCCCAAAAAGACAATCCCGAAATCTAGACCCGTCGGCTCGATACTGATCTTATGAGCCACTCCCGCCAGCGCCACACTCACACTCCCCTGTGCCACGCTCTGCTCCAGACACTGCGAGCGCCCGTCCAGCACCTCCTCGCTCCAACGCACGCACGTCCCGCTCAGGCTCAGCTGCGTAGTGACGTTGAAACTCCCCGACCCCGTGGGATCGAAGCGCAGACCCACCTCTAGGCTCTGCCCTCCGCTCAAGACCATCGCCGCCTGGTACGCGTTCACCAGCACAAAGGGTGCACTCAACCCACTCAGCGTCACCGTCGCGGCCACTGCCCCGTCGTTCTTCAACGTGATCTTCTGCTCCTGTGGACTCCCCACAAAGACCGTGTAGCTCACTTGCGCTGGACTGACCGAGATCGTCCCACCCTTGAGTGTGACCGTCTTGGCTCCTCCATTGCTGTTAATCTGTAGACTCCCACTGTACCCGCCCGCACTCGCTGGCGCAAAGCGCACCGTGACCGTCTGCGGCTGCCCCGGACCCAGACTGAAACTGCCCCCAGCAACAATGCTGAAAGGTGCAGCAGTCGTGGCACTCCCCGTCAGCGTCCCGCCCCCGGAGTTCCAGATCGTCACACTAGCGGTCATCGTCTGCCCAGCGAAGCTAGCCAGTTGCAAGCTGGTGCTGGAGAGGTTCAAGGCAGGCGTGGTGCTGTAGCACTGATAGCTGTAGCCCCACTGCGAGGTGCAGATCTGCGGCCCCTCATACCCGCCCCATGACCCACCTTCGCCTCCCTCAAA
>JAJHSH010000003.1 GCA_022683945.1 Candidatus Acetothermia bacterium
ATGAGAACCGATGCGCATGGAGGAACCTCCCTGAAAGAGTTCTTACTGAGATATATAGCACACAAAGTATCCGTTGTCAAGGGGTATACCCGAAATGGCAATTGTGCGCCTATTTCAGCATGATGGATGCAGGAGTTTGTAAGTGAATCTAATGGCCAAGGATGAGGCAGCCATCTCTCCTTTGAGACGCTACAAAACAACCTTTTTGAGCCGTCCCTTTGATAATGTTTGCCCGCGAGGGCGGGTCTGAATTATAATAGCGCTGGATGGCGGGCCCATAGCTCAGGGGTTAGAGCAGCCGCCTCATAAGCGGTTGGTCGCAGGTTCAAATCCTGCTGGGCCCACAATGAGGAATCTAGCGATTAGTGAGGGCCTTTATAAATGGCATAACCGAAACATTATACCTTTTAATTATAAACAGCCTGAAACTCTGGCTGAACGAGAGTTAGAGCTAGCGGGATTACTGATCTACAAATGCGAGGGCAGCAAAGCACGTGGAAGTTTGGACGTCACTTGTGCTGATCCAAAGGTTATCCTGAAATATCTGAGCTATTTGAGAAATATCTGCTGCGTTCAAGAATCAAAAATTTCTCTTAGGCTTCATATCCATGATTCCATGAACGTCCATGAAGCTATTGAATACTGGACAAAGCTGACGGGTGTGCCTCCTGAAAGATTCGGAAAAACCTATGTCAAGCCTGATTTGGGGAAAAAGCGCAAATATCCCTTTGGTACTTGCAGTATCCGTTTCTACAATATCAGACTTCAGGAGATCGTGCTTCGCAAACTAGAGGAGCTCCAATTGTGAAGGAGAGTTGCGAATCATGGAGAAACTTTTGATTCATCTCGACGGCGCGTCTCAAGGCAACCCAGGCGAGGCCGCCGTCGGCGTCGTGATCACCGATGGCGACGGCAGTCTGCTCGAAGAAGTTTCAGAATGCATCGGGCGCGCGACCAATAACGTCGCCGAATATCAAGCGCTCTTAGAAGCCATCCGACGCGCCCTGCGCTACGCCCCCCAGCGCGCGATCTTCTTCACCGATAGCCAACTCTTGGCCAATCAGATCAACGGACTCTATCGCATCCGCAGGCCCCATCTGGAACCGTTGCACCGACAAGCCCAAGAGCTTTTACAGAAATTACCCCGTTGGCAAGTGCACTATATCGAACGCGACGCCAACTGGCGCGCCCATCGGCTGGCGCAGAAGGCGCTCTTGGATCGCGTGGCCAAGGAGGCCGAAGCGGGGCTGCCAGAACGCATCCGCCGCAAGGTCGAAGAGCTGAACGAACTCGATCAAAGAAGAGTTCTAGAGTTTGTAAATCGGCTGTACGAGGAGGCGCAAAAAGAGAAAATCTAGAGAACATCTGAGGAGGACTAGTTCTTATGTTGAGGCGTTTGGTGGTGGGAGGGTTCTTTTCGGTATTGGCGCTGCTCGTAGTTGAATGTTGGCCGATGGCGCAGCAGATCAGTGTGAGTCCCGACAGTAAGTGGATCGCGCTCTCGGTGCCCCCAGAACTTGCTGAAAGATCACATCTCTGGCTGATCGAACGTGCTACGTGGGAGTTCGTCACGGCTCTCCGTGACGGCGAGGCCGTTTCTTGGCCGACGTGGTCGCCCAACGGTCAGGAGCTGCTCTACGTCGCCAGCACGGGACTGCAATCTGTAGAGGGCTTGAACAACTTGAACAATATGATCGCCCAAGAGTGGCGCTTGATGCTTTACAGTCCTGAGACGGGAGAATCTCGTCAATTATTTGAAGACCAAGAGAGCTATCCGTGGGGGTTAAGTTTCTCCCCCGACGGCCAGAAGATTGCTTACTATCGCACCTCGGCAGGAGGGAAGATCGAGATTGTTCTTTTTGATAGGAGAAAGAATCAACAGCAGGTGATTCAAGTCGTTCAAGCGGGCGAGCAATTGCGCTATCTGCCCTACGGGCCAAGTCTTGTGTGGCTTGCCGGGACGAACGACCGTTCGCCCCGGCTTGTGCTGGTGCGCGTGGAGGAGATACTGAGCAGCTTAGAGCAAGCTTCGACCGTGCGCGTGGTGCGCGGCCGGATCGTGCGCGCGCAATTGGACTGTTACTGCGAAGAGGAGATCGCGCACGGATATTATCCATTATTGCCCACGTCATTATTTATCGTTGCCTCGCCTGACGGGCGCCGGCTCTATCTTAACGGTTATCCTCGCAGCTTTGCGCTCGCCCCAGAAGAGCCGATCTATCTTTATGAGATCGACATCGAAGAGCGTCAGGCGCTCGCGCTCTATGAGGGCAACGGCATCGCGCTCGCTCCGGCTCTCTCTCCCAATGGCTCCCAGTTGCTCTTCACCGTGATAGAGAATCAAAAGAGCGATCTCTATCTGCGCAGCTTTCAGGCGCTCTCCCCCGCGGCGAAGATCACCGATGACGGTCGCACGGGCTTCGGCTTCTGGCTGACAGACGAAGAGATCGGCTTTCTTCGGAGCGCGCCGGGCGACAGGCCCGCCCGCGAGATTTGGCGCAAAAATCTCATCACCGGTGAAGAAGAGGCGCTGACGCCCATCTTAGCGAGACAGAGACGCACAGCACAGTTGAGCGTCCAACTGGCCGTGGCACAACAAGAAACCCAACAGTATAAAGAAGAACTAAGCCAGACTCAAGAGATGCTCAGAGAACTCCAGAGACAGATCGAATCGCTCAGCCAGTCTCTGCAACAGTTGAGCACGGGGTTGCAGGCGCAATCCCAGCAGACGGTCGAAGCGCTCTCGCGTCAATTAATTGATCCGGTGCAGCAGATCAACTCGCTCAACCGGACTGTTTCAGATCTGAAACAGCAGACCGAAGGACTCGATGCCAAGCTGACAGAACTGCAAAAGCGTCCGCAGTTTGACATCTGGCTCGTCGTGTTGATCGTCGCTGTGGGAGCGCTCTTCGTCGTTGGAATCCTGAGACGCTCGTTCAAAACTACTGTTCAGCAGCTGGCCTTCCCGCCCCAGTAGAGCGTAGCGATGCCACCTGTGAGATCTTCGTAGCCCACGGGGCGAAACCCCAGCTCGTGCAGCTCGCAGAGAATCTGAGCACGCGCGGGAAATGCGTCTATCGAGTCGCGCAGATAAGCATAGGAGGCCCGGGACCCTGTGAGTATTCCCCCGATGTTGGGCAAGAAATATCTGAGATAGACGAGATAGAGAGAGCGCAGCAAAAGACTCTGGGGCAGAGAAAACTCTAAAATAAACGCGCGCCCGTTGGGCTTGAGGACGCGATAGATCTCGCGCAGCCCCTGCAAGCGATCGGGGAGATTGCGCACTCCGAATGCCACCGTCACCAAATCAAAAGAACTGTCGTCAAACGAGAGATGGAGAGCGTCGCCTTGTTGCAGCGTGATCTTGTTTTCTAATCCCAGTCTTATGAGTTTCTCTCGCGCGACCTGCAACATCGGTAGAGATATATCTAGTCCGACGATCTCCAATTCGGGACAGAGGCGCGCAAACTCGAGCGCAAGATCCCCTGTGCCCGTGCAGAGATCGAGTAAGCACTCGTCGGGCTTGGGCGCAGCTCTCTTCACGACCCATCTCCGCCACGCCCGATCACGATAGCCGCTCAAGATGTGATTGGCAAAGTCATAACGTGCAGCGATGGGCGCGAAGAGATCGGGCATCTTATTTTACAATGCCGGAGATCTCGATGCGAACATCTTCGATCTCCAGCCCGGCCAGCTCGCGCACCTTCGCTTTGATCTCTCGGATCGCTTTTTGGGCGGCTTCGTGAATGCGAACGCCGTAAAGAGCAAAGAGCGAGAGCTTAATAATCATACGGTTTTTTTCTTTCAGCACTTCTACACCATCGCCCTTGACGGCGCGCGCGATGGTGCTGAAGAAGTTAAAGCCCTCGCGAATCTGCTTGGGAGTGCGCAACCCCTCTTGTTCGCCGATCACTTTGGCGCAGATCTGCGAGATCGCCTTCTCTGAAATAAAGATCTCGCCCAGCTCGCTGCTGATCTTTCTCAATTCGGCCATAGTCTCACTCTATAAGATTCTGCCCGGACATCTCCTTGGGTTGAGTTATCTCCATCAGGGCCAGCATCGTCGGGGCGATATCGCACAATCTCCCGCCCGTTCTCAAATTTATATCACGCGGCCCTACGTAAATCAAGGGGCCCGGACTGTGCGTGTGCGCCGTGTGCGGTCGCCCTTGCTCATCTTTCATCATGTCGGCATTTCCGTGATCGGCGGTGATCAAGAGCTCGCCACCTACGGAGCCTGTCGCTTCCACGACGCGCCCCAGGCATTCGTCTACGGTTTCCACAGCTTGAACCGCAGCTTCAAAGACGCCCGTGTGGCCGACCATGTCGGGATTGGCATAGTTTATCAGAACAAAGCCGTAGCGACGACCGGCGATCTGTCTGAGGGCTTCGTCGGTGACTTCGTAGGCGGACATCTGTGGCTTCAGATCGTACGTAGCGACTTTTGGAGAGGGGATGAGCGTGCGGTCTTCTCCGGGGAAGGGAGTCTCGCGCCCATGATTAAAAAAATAAGTGACGTGCGCGTATTTTTCGGTCTCGGCCAAGCGAAGCTGGGTCAATCCGGCGTTGCTGAGCACCGAGCCCAAAGTATTCTGGAGAGGCTCTTCGCTGGGGAAGGCCGCCGGCAGCCGAAAGCCTTCATCGTAGGGGGTCATCGTAACGAATTCTACTTTGAGAGGCGAGAGACGCTTGAAGTGGGCGAAGCTCTCTTCTGTAAACGCACGGGTGAGCTGGCGCGCGCGGTCGGCGCGGAAGTTTAAGAAAACTACAGCGTCGCCGTCACGGATCGTCCCTTCACGATCCAAAATGATCGGCTCGATGAACTCGTCGGTCTGGCCGCGCGCGTAGGCGCGCCGTAGCGCGTCCAGCGGAGGGCCGGGATCAAACAGCCCTGCGGCAGAGCAGAGCGCTCGATAAGCCCGTTCGGTTCGTTCCCAGCGATGATCGCGATCCATTGCCCAGTAGCGCCCTGTCAGCGTGGCGATCGTGCCCACTCCGCGGCGCTCACAGAACTCTTGCAGCTTTTGAATATACTCGGCTCCCGATCTGGGCGAGGTGTCGCGCCCGTCTAAAAAAGCGTGTATGTAGAGATGATAGACGTGCTCGCGTTCGGCGAGTTCTATCAGCGCCAAGAGATGCTCAAAGAGACTGTGGACGCCGCCGTCGCTGACCAAGCCGATCAAGTGCAGTCTGCTGTTTTGCTGTTGGGTGTGCAGCACGGCGCGCAGGAGCGTGGGATTTCTGAAGAAACTCCCGTCACGAATAGCACGGGTAATGCGTGTTGAAGTTTGCATGACCACACGCCCCGCGCCGAGATTTTGGTGCCCAACTTCAGAGTTGCCGAACTGCCCTTCGGGCAGGCCGACAGCCGGGCCGTCGGTGCGCACGAGCGTGTGCGGACATTGGCGCCAATAGCGATGGAAGTTCGGAGTGTGAGCGGCAGCGACGGCGTTCCATTGGGACTCTTCGCGCATCCCCCAGCCGTCTAGAACGACGAGCAGATACGGGCGCTTGGGCATAGTCTATTATAGAGTCTCAAAGCGAGTATGTGCAAGCTTGTCAGTCGAGTCCGAAGCTATTAAAATCTAATGACTGTGCGTATTGTCCTGCAGCGTGTTGCAGAAGCCTCCGTCGAAGTGGACGGCCAGACTGTCGGGCGGACTGGCCCGGGATTGCTGGTCTTTTTGGGAGTTGCTAAGGGAGATACCGAGCACGAGGTCACTTTTCTGGCCGATCGTCTTCTCGGTTTAAGAATCTTTGAAGACGAGGCGGGCAAGATGAATCTCTCTGTCAAAGATGTGCAGGGTGAGCTGTTGGTGGTTTCGCAGTTTACGCTCTACGGCAGTACGCTGAAGGGGCGTCGTCCGGGCTTTGAGGCAGCGGCGTCTCCCGATCAAGCCCGCGTGCTCTACGAGCTATTTTTGCAAGAGCTGCGTTGCAGCGGGTTAAAGACAGAGTCGGGGATCTTTGGCGCACGAATGAAGGTCGCCCTGATTAACAATGGCCCCGTCACGTTTATCTTAGAGAGCTCGCCGGTTGCGAAAGCAAGCCCTATCTGATAATATCTGTTCTCCAGGATTCCAAATTGCGAAGGAGCTGCTTGATTATGGGTCAGGGACAACCAAAGTATCGAAGATCGAGTTCGCAGAAACGCATGCATCGCGAAGCGAGCTATAAGTTCACTCCGGTGACGATTGTCGAGTGCCCGCGCTGTCATGAGCCGAAGATCCCCCATCGCGTCTGTCTCCATTGCGGA
The DNA here is from genome assembly GCA_022683945.1 of Candidatus Acetothermia bacterium. Classification (GTDB taxonomy): domain Bacteria; phylum Bipolaricaulota; class Bipolaricaulia; order RBG-16-55-9; family DRXL01; genus SKYB132. The sequence goes on from JAJHSH010000003.1 coordinate 6,257, forward strand.
TACTATCGCGATATGGAAGTCATCGCCATGAAGGAGCCGGAGGCGAAGACGAAGAAGACCTAAAATTATGCCGCGCTCCGCACGCCCTAAACTTGTGCGAGATAAGATCCCCGAACTGCTGATGCGGTCGGGTCGGCGGCCGGTCTTCCGGCGCGTATCCGGGGACGAGCTTAAAGAATATGTCAGTGCAAAAATCTTAGAAGAAGCGAAAGAGTTCGCCGCATCTTCAGAGATCGAAGAGCTTGTTGACTTGTTGGAGATTGTCTGTTTTCGGTTCCAGCTCGAAGGGTTCTCCGTTCAAGACGCTCAAGATCTGATGGTGCGCAAGCGGCAAGAGCGTGGGGGCTTTGAAGGCGGAGTGGTACTGCAATCGGTGGAATCGCTCTAGTTGACAAAAAGCCTTGTATTTCAGTACACTTTGAGGGCAAGCAGTGCGGGCCGTTAGCTCAGTGGTAGAGCATCTGCCTTTTAAGCAGAGGGTCGGAGGTTCGATCCCTCCACGGCCTACCAAATTTGCAACCTGCCTAGCTCGTTCCATATAATAGCGCAAATGTGACAATCAACTTTGGTGGGAGGGAGTTCACTTAGCACTATGGATCTCGTATATGTCTCAGGACTTGTCGGTCTGTTGACGCTGGGTTGGGTGGGGTACTTGATCGTCAGGGTACGTTCGTTTGACGAGGGCGAGGAGAAGATCCGCCAGCTCTCGGCGTATGTGCGTGAGGGGGCCGAAGCGTTTCTGAGAAGACAGTACTTCGTCGTGGGGGTCTTCTTGATCGCGCTTTTTATGGCTCTGTTTGTGATGGCGCTGGCAGGGTTGCTCAACGCTTGGGCCCCTTGGGCCTTTCTCACCGCAGGAGCTTTTTCTGGGCTCGCCGGCTATCTGGGGATGAAGATCGCCACAGCCAGCAATGGGCGCACCACAACAGCCGCCAAGCAGAGCTTAAACCGAGCGCTGCGCGTCGCGTTTGAGGCCGGCAGCGTGATGGGTTTTTCGGTTGTGGGTTTAGGATTGCTCTATATCAGCTTTTGGTTCGTCTTTCTCTATCATCTCCAAGTCCCACTACCAGAGATTGCCCAAGTGCTCTTGACATCCGCGATGGGAGCCAGCTCCGTAGCGCTCTTCGCGCGTGTCGGCGGCGGGATCTTCACCAAAGCTGCGGATGTCGGCGCCGATCTCGCGGGCAAAGTCGAAGCGGGCATCCCCGAAGACGATCCGCGCAACCCCGCTGTTATTGCAGATAACGTCGGCGATAACGTCGGCGACGTCGCGGGCATGGGCGCCGATCTCTATGAGTCTTACGTCGGCGCGATCATCGCCGCGGCAGCGCTGGGGATCTCGGCGTTCACCGGCTCTCCTCTGGTCTTGCAGAGCATCGCTTATCCGTTGTTGATCGCCGCTGTCGGGATTATCTGTTCTGTTGTGGGGAGCTTCTTGGTGCAGGCGCGCGAAGAGGCTTCACAGGGCGAGCTGCTCACCGCGCTGCGCCGGGGGGTCTATTCCAGTTCAGCACTGATTGCTCTCTTCGCGTTTATTCTGACAATAGCGCTCTTCGGTTTTCAGTACTGGGGGCTTTATGTAGCGCTGCTCTTGGGGTTGCTGGCAGGAATTATTATCGGGTTCTCCGCCGAGTATTATACGTCGCAGCAGTATAGCCCAACACGTCAGATCAGCGCGACGGCTCAGACCGGCCCGGCGACCGTGATCATCAGCGGGCTGGCGACGGGGATGCTCTCGACCGCTATCCCCGTTGTGACGGTCGTCTTGGCTATTGTCTTAGGCTATTTAGCAGCCTCTACCGGCGGAGGGGAAGCCGTCGGTCTCTTCGGGATCGGCATGGCCGCCGTGGGGATGCTCTCGACGCTGGGTATCACATTGGCCAGCGACGCCTATGGCCCGGTCGCTGACAACGCCGGCGGCATCGCCGAGATGTCTCATCAAAAGCCCGAAGTGCGCAAGCGCACCGATGCACTCGATGCTCTTGGCAACACCAACGCTGCTGTCGGCAAAGGGTTTGCTATTGGGTCGGCAGCTCTGACGGCGCTGGCGCTCATCACCAACTATCGCGATCAGGTCAAGGACCAGTTAGATGCGCTCGGAGGGCAGGCTGTCGCGTGGCTCAGCGGGCGCGTGACCATAGACGCCAAACAGATGGACCACGCACTCTCTCTCGGAGACCCGTATGTGCTCTTGGGGCTCTTCATCGGCGGGATGCTGCCCTTCTTATTCTGCGCGTTCACCATGAGCAGCGTAGGACGTGCCGCGGGCAAGATCGTAGAAGAAGTCCGCCGACAGTTCAAAGAGATCCCCGGATTGCTGGAGGGCCGCGCTAAAGCCGACTACTCCAAAGCCGTCGAGATCAGTACGAAGACGGCCCATCGCGAGATGGTCCTCCCCGCGCTCTTGGCCATTCTCGCCCCGGTGATCTTAGGGGTTCTCTTCGGGGCCGCGGCAGTCATGGGAGTCTTGGTGGGGTCGTTGGTGACGGGGTTTGTGCTGGCCCTCTTGATGGCCAATTCCGGCGGCGCGTGGGACAACGCCAAGAAATATATCGAAGAAGGGCACTTGGGCGGCAAAGGCTCTCAGGCCCACAAAGCCGCTGTCGTCGGAGACACCGTAGGCGATCCCTTCAAAGACACTTCTGGCCCTTCACTCAATATTCTCATTAAGCTGATGTCCATCGTTGCGCTCGTCTTCGTGGGACTGGTCATTCGATTTACGCTCTTTTAGATCTTCTCAATTTGGGATGTGCGATCTTTGTGCAGGACGATATGTGCCAGCCAGTCAGGGCTTTCTTCGGTGTAGTCGCGCCGGATATGCACACCGCGGCTCTCGGTGCGCAGGAGCGCGCTCTGCGCGATGAGACGACCTACGAGCGCCTCTTCTCCCATCTCCGTCAAGAGCGCGATGGCCTGCTCCAAGCCATCGTGGTCGCGCACCAGACCAACAGAGTTCGTCATGATCTGTTGGAGCGTGGGAGGGAGAGCGCGGGGGCGCACTCTCCCTTGGAATTCTGAGACGTTGACGTTGATGGGCACGAGCGGCTCTGTGGTTTTGGCGGCCTCCCGCACGGCGCGCCGCGCAAAGACGAGACACTCTAGGAGCGAATTGCTGGCCAATCTGTTGGCCCCATGCACGCCCGTACAGGCGACTTCGCCGACCGCATAGAGATTCTGAATATTAGTTTGCGCGTGGAGATCGGTGCGGACGCCCCCCAGCGTGTAGTGCGCTGCGGGAGCCACAGGGATGAGATGGCGCGCGGGATCGAGTCCGTGCGCTTTTAACATCTCCCAGATGTTCGGGAAGCGTTCGCGCAGCAGCTCTCTTTTAAGATGTCGCAGATCCAAAAAGACGTGATCAGATTTTTCGGTGCGCATCTCTTCGAAGATGGCTCGCGATACGAGGTCGCGCGGGGCCAGCTCGGCGCGCTCGTCATAGCGAGACATAAAGCGCTCGTGCCGAGCATTGAGCAGATAGGCCCCTTCCCCGCGGATCGCTTCGGTGATGAGCCAGCTGGGCGTTTGAGGCAGCGCCAGCGCTGTGGGGTGAAACTGCACGAACTCCATGTCCATCAGCTCCGCACCGGCTTGATAGGCCAGCGCGATGCCATCTCCCATCGTCCCCGGAGGGTTGGTTGTGCGTTCGTAGAGGGCCGCGGCGCCGCCGGTGGCGAGAATCGTGGCGCGTGCCCGCAGTAGTAGTAGCTCCCTTTCGCTTTGTATGCAGTTCGCGCCGTAGCAGATACCGTCCACAGCCAACAGCTTCGTGACATAGGCTCCTTCTAATAATTCTATAGGGCGATGCCGGGTCACCAACTGCGAGAGCTTCTCTACGATCTGTTTGCCGGTGGAACTGCCTCCCGCCTGAACGATTCTTCGACGGCTGTGCCCTCCCTCACGCCCCAGAAGATACTCTCGTCCAGCACGATCAAAGGGCACGCCCAACCGCTCGATATCGCGGACGCAGTCCGGGCCTTCGCTCACCAAGACGGCGACCGCTTGGGGGTCGCAGAGCCCGCGCCCGGCGCGCAGCGTGTCTTCTAGATGCAACTGGGGCGAGTCGTTCTCTTCGACGGCGGCAGCGATGCCTCCTTGGGCCCAAGCCGAGTTTGTCTCGGAGAGAGAGGCTTTGGTCAGCAAGAGCACGCGCCCGTGCTCGCCGGCAAGCAGGGCGGCATAGAGACCGGCGATGCCGGCTCCAATAACGAGAAAATCGCAATCACGTGAATTCATCTTGGGTTCCGATTATACAGAGATTCTCTATCGCCGCAAGTTGCGGGAGAGCCTTTATTGATTTAGATTAGTAAGGGCGAAGCGACTTCGCCCTTACTAATAATTAATTAATTAATTACTATGAATAAGATTCTCAAGAAGCTGGCAGAGCTGGTGCAGCAGTATCGCCTCTTAGAAGAGGATCTCGGACGCCCGGAGATCGTGCAGCGCTCGGATTATGTCAAACTCTCTCAAGAGTACGCCAAGCTCAAGCGCCCTGTAGAGATCTACGAGCGGCTCTTGGTCTTGGAGCGCACTACAAACGAAGCGCAAGAATTGCTCAATTCCGAGGGCGAGCTACGCTCGCTGGCTCAAGAAGAATTGGCGCTCGCGGAGAAGGAGCGGGCGCAGCTTTTAGAAGAAGTGCGCTTGCTCTTGGTTCCCCAAGACCCGCGCGATGCCGGCAGTGCCATCGTGGAGATCCGCGCCGGCGCCGGAGGCGATGAGTCGGCGCTCTTCGCCGCCGATCTCTTTCGCATGTACAGAAAATACGCAGAGTCTCAGCGCCTGCGTCTGGAAGTCTTGGACGCGCATCCCACGCCGCTGGGAGGATTCAAACAAGTCGCGTTTGAGATCGCGGGCCCCGGCGCTTATGGAAAGTTCAAATTCGAGAGCGGGGTCCATCGCGTGCAGCGTGTGCCGGAGACCGAAGCGCAGGGGCGTGTACACACCAGCACCGCGACGGTGGCCGTCCTCCCGGAGATTACAGTGGTGCAGATTCAGATCCGCGATGACGATCTGGAGATAGATACGTATCGTTCTGGAGGGCCCGGAGGGCAGAACGTCAACAAGCTCGAAACGGCTGTGAGAATCGTGCACAAGCCTACGGGTTTGGTGGTGACCTGCCAAGAAGAGCGCAGCCAGCACAAGAACAAAGAAAAGGCCCTCAAGCTGCTGCGCGCCCGACTGCAAGAGAGATACGAAGCCGAGCAACAACAACAGATTACGCAACAGCGTCGCATCCAGATCGGCACGGCCGCGCGCAGCGAGAAGATTCGCACCTATAACTTCCCGCAAAATCGCATGACCGATCACCGTATTGATTTGACGCTCTATCAGTTGGATCGCATTCTGGAAGGCGACTTGGCGGAGCTGGTGAACGCCCTACAGAGGGCCTATCGCGAGCAGCAGTTGGCCGAGCTGGAGGAGTCTCTTCTCATTTAATTAAAGAACAATTCTGAAGAATAGACGGTTTGGTCCAGCAGCGCAAGACTTGGATTTCCCCCGCCCCTACGCTTTGTGCTATAATAAAAAGCCGTTAAGAAGGAGGGGTGGAGCACCTTGGCGATCTTTGGAAAAAAGTACTTTAAAGTCGAGCTCGACCGCCCGGAACGCAAGGACGACGAAACGCTCTGGATGAAGTGCAAGGCCTGCGGCGAACTCGTCTTCAAGAAGCGCGTCCGCGAGAATAATAATATCTGCCCCAAATGCGGCGAGTACTTCTTTCTCACCGCTCCCGAACGCATCGAACTCTTAGTAGATCCCGGCTCGTTTGAAGATATCTCTCGTCCGATCATTGCAGCAGATCCCCTACAGTTCACAGACGAAGACGGAAGCGCCTATCCCGAAAAGATCAAGAAAGCCCAAGAAGAGACAGGGCTAGCCAACGAGATCATTATAGGGCAAGCGCGCATCGGCGGGTATCCCGTCATCTTGGCGGTCATGGATTTTCGCTTTATCGGCGGCAGCATGGGCTCGGTGATGGGCGAGCAGATCTGCCAAGCCATCCGACATGCTGTGAAAGAGCGCGCCGCTTTTGTTCTGATCTCCGCGACCGGCGGCGCACGGATGCAAGAGGGAATTCTCTCACTGATGCAGATGGCTAAAACGGCCTCGGCGCGCAAGATGCTCGCAGAGGCGAAGTTGCCCTTTATCTCGATTATGACCTACCCCACGACCGCCGGCGTCGAGGCGAGCATCGCCAGTCTGGGCGACATCACGCTCGCCGAGAAAGGCGCGCTCATCGGGTTCACCGGGCGCAGAGTCATCAAACAGACGATCCGCCAAGATCTCCCCGAGGATTTTCAGACCGATCGCTTTGCGTTTGAGCACGGCATGGTGGACAATCTCGTCAAGCGCGAGCAGTTGCGCGATGAACTCATTAGAGTGTTATCTCTCTTCGCACCGCTGCTCACCCAGAGCCCAGCCGTCGCTATAGAAGCGCACAAGAAAGAAGCCATCGTATGATCTACGAAGAACTGCAGCGACAGATTGAGCAGTTGCGAATCTTGAGCCGCAACGGGCTGGATCTCTCTGAAGAGATCGCGCAGCTCGAAGCGAAGCTCGCTGCCCTCAAGAGACAGACAGTCGCTCCCGCTCCCAGTCCCTCTCCAGCAACAGAACTCGATGACTGGGAGCGCGTCAAGCTCGCGCGCCATCCCAAGCGCCCCTATACGCTCGACTATATCAAATCACTGACCGAAGATTTCTATGAGCTGCACGGCGATCGTCTCTACGGAGACGACGCCGCCATCGTCACGGGGTTGGCGCGCTTTGAAGGGCAGACGGTGGTCATCGTCGGCACGCAGAAGGGGCGCGATGCCACCGAGAACGTGAAGCGCAACTTTGGAATGCCTCACCCCGAAGGCTATCGCAAAGCGCTCCGGGTGATGAAGCTGGGCGAACGCTTTGGGTTTCCCGTGATTACGCTCATTGACACCCCCGGAGCCTATCCCGGTGTCGGCGCGGAGGAGCGCAATATCGGAGGCGCATTGGCCCAAAATATCTATGAGCTTTTCCATCTGAAAGTCCCGGTTATCGCGACGATCATCGGTGAAGGAGGCAGCGGCGGCGCGATCGCGCTCGCCGTCGGAGACCGTGTATTGATGCTGGAAAACGCGATCTATTCTGTCATCACGCCTGAAGGCTGTGCCGCGATTCTCTTTCGCGATGCGACCAAGGCCCCTGAGGCCGCGCGCGCGCTTAGGCTCACGGCCCCCCATCTGCTAAGATTGGGCGTGATCGACGAGGTCATTCCCGAACCGCCCGGCGGGGCGCACCTCGAACCGGAGATGACCCTAGGAACGCTCAAAGAGGCGCTGCAACGCCATCTGTGCGAACTGCTGGCCCTGCCCGTAGAACTGCTGCTGAGGCAGCGCAGAGAAAAATTCCAAAAGATGGGCGTTTATGAAGAGATCCCAGAATCATCTTTAAGTTAAATTTTAAATTTAAGTTATAAGTTAAAGGAGGCGCAGAAATGACTCGATCCGATCATCCGGCAGACTGTCGCGGCGAGTGCTCGTGGATCTTCTCCGAGTTGAACGAGCGGGGCAAGCAAGAGTTGCGTGTGATGGCCCGCCCGATCTCTTATGGCAAGAACGAGCTGGTCTTTCAAGAGGGCGAACCGGCCTTCGGCTTCTATATCATTTGCGCGGGCAAAGTGAAGTTAGCCAAACACACCTCCCAAGGGAAAAAACAGATTCTCAAGCTCTTGGGTTCCGGAGAGATGCTCGGCGAAAAATCCATGTTCGATCGTGAAGTTTATTCGGCTTACGCTGAGACACTAGAAGAGGCGCGCTTGAATTTTTACGCGCGCGAGCCCTTTCTGGCGTTTCTGGAAAAATACCCGAAAGTGGCGCTCAAGATTATCGAAAAGCTCTCGCGCGAGATCAAAGCCTTTCAAGATCGTCTGGTCGAAGCGAGCTACGAGGGCAGCAACGAGCGTCTTGCTCGGATTCTCTTGATGATCGCGCAAGTCTATGGCGAGCCGACGGAGAAGGGGGTCTATATCGGTGTAGATCTCTCGCGTTCGGAGCTGGCCGAGCTGGCGGGGATCTCTACCGAAACGGCGATCCGCACTCTCAGCCATTTTAAAGAACGCAGCTACGTCGAACTCGAAGGCCCGAAGATCTATATCCGCAGCAAAGAGAGCCTCAACGAGCTGGCCGAACCCTTTGAGATCAAACTGAAGGAGAATCTTATTTAATAGGGACGAACGGTCGTGCGCCCCTACGCAGAGAAGAGCGCGACGATCTTATCGCGCAGCTCCTCCGGGAAACAGAGACGATCCTGACTGTAGGTCTTGTTGCGCACGGCGCGGGTGACGTCCGAAGCCTGAGAGAGCTCCACGAGCGCGCCTTTGTTGTCCAACAAAAAAATATTCTCTCCCGCCAAGAGTCCCTTGAGAAAGTAGCCCTCTTTGTAGGGATCGTCGGCGGCGCGGTCGAGCGCCAGATAATAACGGGGATCGAAGCCCGCGTCGCGGGCGAGTTGGACAAGCTTTTCAGCATAGTCTTGATATCGCGATTCATCTATGTCCAGTGTCTTAAAGAGCCGACGCTGCTGAAAGCGCTGGGCCAGATCCGAGAGAATTCTATCTGAGACACCGCACCAGCTCTTGACCGCGAAGAGCACCACCGTGTCGTCCAGAGCGAGATGGTCGTCGAGAGAGAGTTCTGTAGGGGTTACTAAAAGCTTTTGCAGCGGAGCGATCGCGGGCAGGTCATAGCCTGTACGCAGCAGATCGGCAGCGCGTTGGAGCATCTTGCGCATCAGCACATCAGCGGCGCGGGCCGTCTTGTGATGATAGACTTGCTGGTACATATAATAGCGCGCTAAGAGATAGCCCTCGGCGGTGTGCAGCCCCTTGCGCCAGTCGATCGCCAGCTCCCAGTCGTCGTTCTCTTGGACCAATCTCAAGCTGTGAATGAGCCAGTTGACGTCGAAATACCCATACGTAACGCCGGTGCAAAGGCTGTCTCTGAGTAGATACTCCATGCGATCTACGTCCAATTGGCTGGAGAGCAACTTGACGGCAAACGCAGGCTTAAAAGTTCGATTGAAGAGCTGGGCGATCTGTTCGGGGTAGCGTGGGTTGGCTTCTGTGAGAACGCGATGGAGTTCGCTCTGGGGGTGGCGGACGATGCGCACCGTCCACGTCTCGTGGGGGATCTGGGCGAAATCTTCCAAGAGATGCGAAAACGGAAGATGGCCCACGTCGTGCAGGAGCGCTGCGGCCAAGAACAGTTCGCGATCTTCGGCGAGCGTCCGCGCCAGCGGCGGGGGCGGGGCCAGCTCGGCAAAGTGCTCCAAGACGCGCTTCATCAAGAACGCGGTGCCCAACGCATGAGAGAAGCGCGAATGCGTCGCGCTGGGATAGACGATAGATCCTGCGCCAAGCTGTCGAATGTTTCGCAGTCGCTGCACCTGCGGGGTGTCAATCAGTTTTAGAACGAGCGCGTCATGCGCGCGGTTGAATTTGATGAGATCGTGAACCGGATCGCGAAAGACCTTGTCCATAGGCTACTAGATTTTAGACGAGAATCCGTGAAAAGACAAAACGGCAGAGACGCCGTTTGCGTCGCGGCGATTGAATATACTCTCTCCAGAAATCATCTTCGCCCGAATTTCTTCTCCAGTTCCGAGAGCGAATAGGCCAGCACAATGGGGCGCCCGTGCGGACAGTGATAGGGGTTTTTCGTCGCTTTGAGCTGTCGCACCAGAGATTCCATCTCTTGCAGGGTGAGAGGTTTATGCTTGACGACGGCGCTCTCGCAGGCGACGCGCGCCGCTATCGTTTTGGCAAGCTCGTCAAGAGCCGGTGTGGCCTCTTGTTCTAACAGCGCGAGCAGATGTTCTATCGTCGTCTGAAAGTCCGTCTTGCTCCAAGCGCTCGTCAGTATCTGAGGCCACTCGCGGACCACAAACGTCGCACCGCCCAAGTGCGCCAGACCGATGCCCAAGCGCTCATCCAACATAGAGAGATGGCCGGCCAGCAGTTCAGCGCGATCAGGAGAGAGTTCTAACGTTACGGGAATGAGCAGGCGCTGACGCACGATCTTCTGAGTCTGCAGCTGTTCTAGAAATCTCTCATAGAGCACGCGCTCGTGCGCCACGTGCTGGTCTATGATCTCCAGTCCCGACTCCGTTTGCACTAAGATATATGTTCCGTGCAGATGCCCCAGCACGCGAAAGGCGGGTGTGGGCTCGGCAGCAGCAGCAGACAACGTTGATCTTTTGAGTTCTTCTAGCTCTTGGCGCAGATCGAGGGGTGCTGGACTTCTCACTGCTCTCGTCCCCTCCCTCCCCCTAGGAGGGAGAGGGGGCAGAGTCCTCTCTTCTCGCATCGGCAAGGGGGACGGTTCTTTCTCAAATCTTGGCACCGCGTGTGCCGATGTAAGCGCAGCAGTGATCGCTTGTTTGACTAATGCTTGGACTTTGATGGGTTCGGCAAAGCGCACTTCTTCTTTTCTAGGATGGACGTTGACATCTACAGATTTCGGATCGATCTCTAAGAAGAGAAAGACCATCGGATACTGTTGAGACGACAACCTGCGCTCATAGGCCGCTGATATGGCGTAATTTATCTGGGCATCGCGTACGAAGCGCCCGTTCACGAAGATAAACTGCTCCGAACGATCGGTTTTTGTGAGCTGCGGAGGACTGACCAACCCGGTGACGCGCAAGCCCGGGATCGCAGTGTGCACCTGAAGCAAGGTGCGCGCCGTTTCGGGATTATAGAGATGCGCGATGGTGCCGCGCAGATCGTTGCTCGGCGGCGCGTCGAAGATCTGACGATTATGATGGTGGAGAGTGAAGTGGACTTGAGAGCAAGCGAGCACGAAGCGCCTGACCATGCGAGTGATGTGATAGAGCTCTGTTTTTTCGGTCTTGAGAAACTTTCGGCGCGCGGGCAAGTTAAAAAAGAGATCGCGGACATCTACCGTCGTGCCGCGCGCGCGCGCTGAAGTCGACACGCGCTTCACCTGTCCGGCCTCGATCTCGACTTGGATTCCCTCGCGCGATTCGTTGCTTCTCGTAACAATAGAAGTCTTGGAAACCTCAACGATGCTGGCCAGCGCTTCGCCGCGAAAGCCCAGAGTTAGGATCTGAAACAGATCTTCTTCTGAGGCGAGCTTGCTGGTCGTATGACGCTGGATTGCCAATAATACGTCTTCTTGGCTCATGCCCTCGCCGTTGTCGGAGATACCGATGCGCTCTACGCCTCCGCCTTCAATGGCGATCTCGATCTTGGTGGCTTGGGCGTCGAGAGCATTTTCTATGAGCTCTTTGACCACCGAAGCCGGACGCTCGATCACTTCGCCCGCTGCGATCTTATTAACCAGATGGGAATCTAAGACTTTGACTTTCATAGCTCTTATCTGTCAGAATAGCACAACTAGAGGAGGCTGACAAATGCGCTCTTTTTTGGTCTTGTTGGTCTTGGTTGCGGTGATGGGAGTAAGCGTTGCTGTTTTGGCTGAGGAGCGCTTCGGGCGCGTGGGCTTGGTGCTGAGCTGGATGGAGCTGAACAACTTTCAGCCGGCGCTGCCCTCTATAGATCTAGAGCAGAGAGCCATGCTCTTCTCGCTTCGCGCTGCTATGGGCAGCGACGCTGGGCTCAGCTTGCGCTTGGCCGTCGGCTGGGGGATGGGATTTGCCGCCCAAGCTGTAGCGTTGGCGCATTTTGAGAGCGCCATCGCTTGGGGAGTTCTCTCGGATCGTTTGCGCATCTACGCCGAAGCCGGGATGGGAATGCTCCAGATCCGTCAGGGCGTTACAGAGGCTTGGCGGCTGACGGGCTGGGTAGCCGGAGGCGGGCAGATGCGTTTTCTTTTGGGCTCCCTCATCTTCTTCGAGATCGCGCCGCTCACGTTGCTCGACTTCAACGCGCCGAGCATTCCTTGGGTCTGGTTCTATCGCACCGGCGCGCTGTGGCAGTTTTAGCCGGCCCGCCGCACCCGGATCGTCCCACCGGCTTTCTGGGCTTCGTAAATTTTCTCAGCCGGCTCGCTGCCACGCACTAATTTGACGCTCCCCGTGCGCGAGACCGACCCGATAAAGACTGCCTCACCGTCCACCAGAATCTCAATATTGCGTCCGCGCAAGTTCGGGTCTAAGTCTAAAATGACATGCCGATCGCTTATTTCTATATCTAGATCTTGTTGGAGCGTCGTCTCCATCTCGTCGTAGGAGCGCACGTCGAGCCGCAGCCCCAGCTCGGCCTCCAGCTCTCGGATGCGGCTGCCTCCACGTCCCAAGATCACCGGGATCTGATCTTCGTTCATATACAGAGTGGCCTGATTCTCGGACTGTATCTCAACCGTGAGACCGCCGCGCACCACTTTGTGTAACTCGTGTTCTAAAGCCTGCGCGGCCCACTTCCAGATGGGCCTCTCGGCTGTGACTTCTTTCACCGGCATCACCACGACCTGCTCGCCAAAGCTATAGATCTCATAGACCAGTGCTTTGGATTCGAAGGCGCGAATCTCGATCACCGGGCGAGCTAAGTCCGTATCGCCCATTCCGCTGGGGACTTTGACGGTAAATTCTACTTCGTAGATCTCTTTGACATCTCCGGACTCGATGAAGACGACCGTGTCCACCGCTTGGGGGATCATGCCCAGATCCACCCGCCCGATCAGTCGCTGCACCGCGTCAATGCCGCGAGTCGCATGAACGACGCCGATCATCCCCACGCCGGCCAAACGCATATCGGCGAAGACCGAAAAATCTTCGTCCACGCGCATCTCATCAAAAATAGTATAGTCGGGGCGCACCAAGAGCAAGACATCGGCGGTCTTCTTCATCTCGCCGCCCAGGGCCGTGTACTGGGTGATCTCATCCGAAAGCTCCAGATCTCTGGGCTTCTCCATTGTCTTGAGAATCCAGCCCGACTCTTGTAAGTACTCGGCGATCCCTTGCACGAACGTGGACTTGCCCGCCCCCGGCGCCCCCGAGACCAAGACACCGCGCGAGCGCTCGCGCAGGCGCTCTTTCAGTAAGCCTGCATGACGGTACTCATCGAGCTGCTTGTGCACGATGGGTCTCACGATGGTGATCTCCAGCGCGTCGCTGAACGGGGGGCGCGCAATAGCTATTCTGAGATTTTTCAGCTGCACCACGGTGCTGCCGCTCTCGTCCATCTCGATAAATCCATCGGGGTGGCCTTTGGCCACCTCGACGACCTCGCGCGCGATGCGCTCTAACTCTTTTTCGCTCATCAGCTCTTCTCGTAAGGGGACGATCTTCATCCGTCCGGGAGCGCCGCGTTTGGCTTTGGGGCACGTCTTGGCGCGCAGATGCACCGACATCGTTTTTTCGTCGAAGAACTGCATAACCTGAAGTTGCTCGATCTCGCGCAGACCGGCAGCCGCGCCCACAAAGTACGTGGGCACGCCGGTGGCCTCGCTGACGAGGGCCTGACTGCGACTGCTGGTGATGAGCGTGGCCCCTTCGGATTCGGCGACGGCGCGCACCATCGCGTGGATCTCGCCCGTCTCGGCTAAGCGTAACGGATCGAAGCGCGGGCGCTCGCCCTTGAACGCCAGCTCGATCTCGCCGTCCCACGCGATCTGCTGGAGCTGCTTGAGTTCGTTCAGCCCCGCATAGCCCGTCTCCTGGCCGCGCACCGCTTGGGCTTCGAGAAGTCCGACGACGGCGTTAGGAACGATAAAGAGCGCGCGGGGAAGTTTCTTCTTACGGATCTCTTCGGTGATCCGTCCGTCGACCAAGACACTGGTATCGAGCACATAGCGCTCGGCTTTTGGGGAAGAGTTCTTAGACATATCGTTCTCCTAGTAGAGCTGCGACTTGCTCCAAAAATTCTCTGTCTTTCTCCGTGAAAGCGTTGAGAGTGTCGCTGTCGATATCAATCTCGCCGAGCACTTTCGCACCCTTCAGTATGGGCACGACGATCTCGGAACGAGTGTAGGGAAAGCACGCCAAGTATCTGGGATCGGCATTGACGTCGCCGACGATGACGGTCTTCTTCTCTCGTGCGGCTAGGCCGCAGATGCCCTTTCCGATGGGAATGCGCGTGTGCCGGGTCGCTTCGGGGCCGTCCCAGGCTTTGAGTACTAACTCCGAGCCTTCGAGCATATAGACGCCGACCCAATTGTAGCGCGCGACGCGCTTGCGCAAGAACGAGACGGTCTTCTGCAGAGTCTGCGAGAAATCCAACTCGGAGATCTCGCGATTCAGTGAGCTCAGCAAATCCATAGAAAACTTCATCTCCTGATGATGTCAATGTCAAGAATAGCAGCAGATCGTACGTGTGTGCAACCGAGGGTTAAGTTTCCCGTCGCACCATTTGCTCAAACGCATACGCCGACCGCAAGAGCTTGGCTTCACAGAACTTATCGGCGATGATCTGTAAGCCGAAGGGCAGCCCATCTACTCTGCCTCCGGGGATCGAGATCGCCGGGAGGCCCGCCAAGCTCGCCGGCACCGTGAAAATATCCGAGAGATACATCGCCAAGGGATCGCTCACTCTTTCCCCCAGCTTGAACGCCGGCGTCGGCGACGTCGGCGAGAGAATAATATCTACACTCTTAAAGGCGCTCTCAAAATCTTGACGGATGAGCGCCCGAACCCTCTGAGCTTTGCCGTACCACGCTTCGTAATAACCCGCGCTCAGCGCATACGTTCCGATCATAATTCTACGCTTGACTTCGGGGCCAAAGCCCTGGTCACGACTCTCGGAAAACATCGCTTCTACAGAAGCGTCAGAAGCGTCGCTGACGCGCTGCGTGTACCGCACCCCGTCAAAGCGCGCGAGATTGGCGCTCGCCTCCGACGACGAGACCAAATAATACGTTGGAATCGCGTACTTGGTGTGAGGCAGCGAAAGCTCAACTATCTCTGTTCCAAGCTCACGAAACGTCTTGACCCAGGACTCGACACGCGTTTTCGCTTGACCTGAGAGATCCGCGATATACTCTTTGGGCACTCCTACGCGAAAGCCCGTGATCTCTTGTCCCAACTCTTGAGTGTAATCTGCGCACGGACGTTCAAGGCTCGTCGAGTCATGTGAGTCTCGCCCAACGATCATATTCAGCAACAGAGCGCAATCGCGCACGTCTTGGGTCATGGGGCCGATCTGATCTAAAGAACTTGCGAACGCTACCAGCCCATAGCGCGAGACCAGCCCGTAGGTCGGCTTCAGCCCGACGATCCCACAGAACGACGCCGGCTGGCGGATCGAGCCGCCCGTGTCCGAGCCCAGCGCACAGAGCGCTTCGTGCGCGGCGACGGCGGCGGCCGAACCGCCCGAAGAGCCGCCGGGAACTCGCTCTGGGTCATGGGGGTTGCGCGTGGGAAAGAAGGCGCTGTTCTCCGCCGAAGAGCCCATCGCGAACTCATCCAAGTTCGTCTTGCCCAAGATCGTCGTCCCAGCTTCTCTTAGTCTTTGTACTACCGTGGCATCGAAGATGGGCTGAAAGTCTTTTAAAAATCGCGAGGCGCAGGTCGTCTTGAAATCTCTCGTAGAGATATTGTCTTTGATCGCGATGGGCAGTCCGCGCAAGGGTTTCTCACTCAGACGCTCGCACTCTTGGAGCAATTCTTCGTGAGGGGCGAGCGAAATATAAGCTCTGATCTGTTTTTCTCGCTCCGCGATCGTGCGATACAAATCTGCAACGACCTCACGGGGATGGATCTCTTTCCTCTCAAGAAGATCGAGCAATTCGTGCAGGGGCTTTGCATTCAAACGCATAAATGTCCCTCACCCCGCCCTGCGGGCACCCCTCTCCCGTAGTGACCTACGGGAGAGGGGCCAGGGGGTGAGGGCCTGTGGTGCCGAGGGAGGGATTTGAACCCTCACGGGATTGCTCCCCTACGGTCCTGAGCCGTAGGCGTCTGCCAATTCCGCCACCCCGGCTCAGTGTCCAGAAACTGTCCTACAAGAACACGTTTGCGTTTCAAACATAGAGTCGAGTAAGTAATATTTTAGACTCTCGCTTGGCGTATGTCAACCCACATAGCAAAGTCAAGGTCTATCTATGGCTGCCTTCACCGCTGCCAAGGCGTCAATCCGCCCCCAGCCGTAGGTGTTGTCGGGACGATCTCCCCCACAGTCCGTCCCCGGACGATCCAGCGACGTCTGGCGCAAGAGATCTTCTACTATTTCGACGCGACCCTTCAAATGGGGCGCGGCCTGGAAGATCAACGCGGCGACGCCTGCTACGTGCGGGGCGGCTAACGAAGTCCCGCTGGCGCTGATATAGCGATTCCCCGGAAGGGGGCCGCGCACGCCCACCCCCGGCGCGCTCACCTCGGGTCCGATGCGCTCCTCCCCGAAGAAGCTCAAGGGGCCACGACTGCTGAACCGCGCGATCTCATCATTGCGATTGGTCGCCCCAACTGTGAAAGCCGCACTGTAGATCGCGGGCGGGGTATCCATCGAACGACAGTTGGGGCCGTCATTTCCCGCAGCGGCGACAAAGAGAATCCCCGCGGCGCGCACGCGCTCCACCGCCTCTTTGAGCGTCTCCGGTGAGCAGCCCTCTTCGGGCGGGCAGCCCCAAGAGTTATTAATTACAGAAGGCGCTTTGCTGGGATCGCCATCTTTGAGGGGATTGCCTCCGATGGGGTAGGGTGCCAGGAAGAACTCCATGCAGCCGATATAGCGTTCTGGGGTGCCGAAGCCGCCCTGCTCCATATTGCGACAGCCCATCCATTGAGCCTCATAGGCGACGCCTGTGCGCATTCGCTCGCCATCGTCGCCGACGACGACTCCCAACGTAATCGTCCCGTGACCGTCAGGGTCAATGGGTTCGGGGGTTCCATCTACGGCGTCGTGCCAATTATAGTTATGATCGGCCCTCTCGCCATCAAAGCCGCGATAGCGTTTGAGCAGCGCTGCGTGCTGCCAGTCAATTCCCGTATCGGCTCCACCGACGACCACGCCCTTCCCGGTGATCCCCAGCGCCCAGACTTGATCGGCATTGATAGTTTTTAGATTCCATAAGATCTCTGTTTGAGACGGAGTATCTCGTTCACTTTGAAAGAGCCGGTTTCTGATCTGGGGGTTGAGTTCGATGCGGGCGACGTCCTCGCGCTGGGCGAGCGCACGCAGCAGGCCGAGATCGGCCTGCGGGATGGCGATCATATTCACCAAGTAGTGCGCACGATATTTGACGCCCTTGGCGTCCAAGTACGTTCGTAGTTCGCGCTGGGAGCGCTCGGCGGTCTGAGTTAAATTGTCATAGACGAAGCGCCCGCGCTCGTGCTGATTAGAAAAGTTCTTCGCTTGGCTGAGATCGGCTTGCTCTTTCAGAAGGACAAGAATGTCGGCGTGTTTTTTACGCAGTAGAACGGTTTCTAACGATGTTGTCGCACGGGAAGACGGTTCACGAAGTGCCCCTATCTCCCAAAGACGCGGCGACCCATTTGCAATGAATGCTATCGCTCCTATCCCTAAGAGCCATAAGAGAGCGCGTATGCGAACCATGAGTTTTCAAAATCCTCCTTTGAATCTGTCTTTGAATCTGTCCTTCGATTCTAGCTCTCTCCGACTGATTCTGCAACCCTTCAGCGCTTTGTGCTATAATTATCTTATGAGCGAAAAGAGCTTGCAAGAGACCTACGCTCCCCAGAGCATCTGCTACGGTTGTGGGCCGGCTAACGCTAAGGGACTACAGATTCGCAGCTTCGCGCGCGGTGACGAAGTCGTCGCTGAGTGGCAGCCTCAGCCGCATCACCAAGCATTTAGTGGCGCTCTCAACGGCGGAATCATCGGGACGTTGCTCGACTGTCATAGTAACTGGACAGCCGCTTATTTTCTGATGAAACAAAAGAACTTCACAAGCCCGCCCTGCACCGTCACTGCTGAATACTCTGTGAAATTCTTGCGCCCCACGCCGACCGACGGCCCGGTGCGCCTGCGCGCCAAAGTCGTCGAATCTTCGGAAGATCGCGCCGTCGTCGAAGGTCAGCTCCTCTCTCACACTGAAAAACCCTGCGCAATCTGTCGCGGCGTCTTCGTCGCCGTCAAGCCGGGACACCCCGCGTATCATCGTTGGTGAGCTTTGTGAATCCCAATCGTCTTATCAGCGAGACCAGCCCCTATCTGTTGCAGCACGCCTGTAACCCCGTAGATTGGTATCCCTGGGGAGAGGAAGCGCTCGCGCTCGCGCGCCGCGAAGATAAGCCCATTCTCTTATCCATCGGCTACTCGGCTTGTCATTGGTGTCATGTGATGGAGCACGAGTCTTTTGAAAACGAAGAGATCGCACGCTTTATGAACGAGCATTTTATCAGTATCAAAGTTGACCGTGAAGAGCGTCCCGATCTGGACGAGATCTATATGACGGCGGTACAGCTGATGACCGGTCAGGGCGGCTGGCCCCTAACGGTCTTTCTCACGCCGGACCTGAAGCCCTTTTATGGGGGTACTTACTTTCCCCCCGAAGACCGCTGGGGCCGACCGGGCTTTCTCACCGTGCTCAAAGCGATCACTGATCTTTATCGCAAAGAGCGCACCAAGATCGTTGAACAAGCCACTGCGCTCACGCAGCATCTGCAGCAGCTTCATCAACGCCCAGCGAATACCGAAACTGCACTGCTTACTTCGCAACTGATCCAACGGGCTTATCTTGTCTCTTTGGAGAGCTTCGATCGTGCGCACGGGGGCTTTGGCGGTGCGCCGAAATTCCCACACAGCATGGAGTTGAACTTGTTGTTGCGCTATTGGCGACGCACCGGCGATCGCGACGCGCTGCACATCGTCGAGTTCAGCCTAGAACGAATGGCGCGCGGCGGGCTCTATGACCAAGTGGGCGGTGGCTTTCATCGTTATTCGGTAGACGCCCAATGGAGAGTTCCCCACTTTGAAAAGATGCTCTACGATAACGCGCTCTTAGTCTGGAGCTATCTCGAAGCCTATCAAGCGACAAAAAAATCTCTCTATCGGCAGATCGTCGAGGAGACTCTGGAGTATGTGCGGCGCGAGATGACCGGCCCCGATGGAGGATTTTACTCAAGCCAAGACGCCGACAGCGCCGGAGGCGAAGGCGCGTTCTTCGTCTGGAGGCCTCAAGAGATCAAAAGAATTCTGGGAGAGCGCGACGGGGCGCTCGCCTGTGAGTATTTCGGGGTGACGGAGACGGGGAATTTCGAAAAGGGCGCGAGCGTCTTGCACTGCCCCGATACACCAGAAGAGTTTGCGGCGAAAGCCCAGATGACGGCGTCGGAATTTGCATCGTGGCTGGCGCGAGTGAAGCGAGCGCTTTTTGACGCGCGCGAGCAGCGAGCCAAGCCCGCGCGCGATGAGAAGATCCTCACCGCGTGGAACGGACTGATGATCTCGGCGTTTGCGCGAGCCTATCAAATCTTGGGGCAAGAAGAATATCTTCGCGCGGCCACGAGCGCGGCGCGCTTCTGTTTAACCCATTTGAAGCGCGATAGCAAGCTCCTGCGATCTTACAAAGACGGCCAAGCTAAGCTCAACGGCTATTTAGAAGACTATGCGTTCTTGATCACCGCGTTGCTCGATCTCTATGAAGCCCGCTTTGATCTCGCTGATGTGAAAGAGGCGCTGGCGCTCGCGCAAACGATGATAGCGCACTTCTGGGACGAGGCCTCAGGAGGGTTTTTCTTCACCGCTCATGACCACGAGAGACTGCCTGTACGCCCTAAGAGCGCTTACGATGGCGCAACCCCTTCAGGGGCTTCAGCCGCTGTTTTAGCGCTCTTACGACTCTCTGAATTCACCGGACGGACAGACCTGCGCGCCCAAGCCGAAGAGACTCTACGCAGCCATCAGAGCGCTCTGGAGCGCTCCCCGCAGAGCTTTGCCCACTGGCTCTGCGCCCTCGACTTTTATCTGGGGCCAGTGGTGCAGGTGGCCATCGTGGGAGAACGAGAAGACGCGCGCACCGTAGAATTGCTGCGCGTGGTGCGCGAGCGCTTTCTGCCCAATAAGATCGTGGCGCTGGCCAGCGACGAGCAGCTTGCAGAATGGGATTCGATCAGCCCACTCTTTAGAGGGAAAAAGTCACGTGAGAAAGGACCAACGGTCTTTCTCTGTCGGGACTATGCGTGCCAAGCGCCGCTCACGGAGCCGGAGGCGCTCGAAAAAGCTCTTTCAGATTGAGATCTACGCCGCGCCAGCGCGCCCAGCCCCACCCGGCCAGCCCAACCCCCAGACCATCCGCGAGCCAATCTATGAGATCGGCCCCACGACCGGGCACGAACGCTTGATGAAGCTCGTCGGTCAAGCCGTAGAACCAACAGAGCAAGAGCACTCTGAGAAACTGCGCTCTCGTGCGCGGCATAAACGCTTGCAACCCCAAGAATCCCAGCAGCGCATACTGCAGAGCGTGATAGAGCTTATCGAAGCCGGGGATCTCTCTGATAAATGGGACTCCCTCGGGGATCGGCCCATGCGAGAGCCAGAAGATCAACAGGGCATATCCCAGAAAGAGCGTCCACCAGAGCCCGCGCACGACGGTGTATGCGTTCATCGGTTGACGGATGAGTATAACGGATTAACGGATAGCAACAAGTGCTTCAAGCCAACGTGAACGGGCGCTAGGGACACTTGCCCTTGGCAAGCACTTCTCTCTCTGTTAAACTTAAGCGAAAGCTGCGCCCGTAGCTCAGTTGGACAGAGCAGCGGTTTCCTAAACCGCAGGCCGTGCGTTCGAATCGCACCGGGCGCACTCGTTGTGATGCATACGACAAACACTCAGCAAACGCTCGATCTAGGGCGGCTGCAACTTCACGGGTTGGCTCTGCTCGTGGGGCTTTTATTGTTGGGCGGCCTGCTCTTTCCCTGGAACAACTTTGTGCAGTTGGTGATCAAACACAAAGTGATGACCGGGGTCTTTTTTATGTTGGCGTTGCTAGCCGTCGAGCTGGCCGGGTATTTTTTGATCCGCGCCATGAGAGAGCGACCGGCGACGCCCTTCGAAGCCTTCGCACCGCTCTTCTACGGCGCCAGCGGCGTGCCCCATCTTGTCTTTGGGTACTTTTATCTCTTGCCCACCAACCCGACGGCGACCGTCTATATGCTTGGTGCGCTTGGTCTAGCTATTGGCGTCCCACTCCTCTGGAGGCAGAACACAAATCTCCGTGCGCTCCTTCCAGGACGAGCTTTCACCTACAGCGTGATGGTGACAGCTACTGTGACCGTGGTGGCAGCAGCAACCGTCTTCGCTTTAGGGTGGACGCAGCGCCCCCTTTTCTCCGATCCACCAAGGGCTTATTTTGTCGTCTCTTCCCAGACGACGCGCGTCGGCGACCCGATTGACTTTGACGCGACGGGCTCCACAACGAAGAACGGTAAGATCACAACCTACGACTGGGATTTCGGCGACGGCGTCTGGCGCGAAGCCGATGCCCCCTCCGGAGCCAAGATCACGCACGTCTATTATCAGCCGGGAGACTATGAAGTGATGCTCCGCGTAAGCGATGAGCGTGGAGAGGTAAGCCCGGCATATACGATGCTTATCAAAATAGGACAAGGCGAAGGCGGCTTGGAGGTACAGCAGTCTCTGCACGGACAGGAAATTTCCGGAATGAGCTGGGATGGGCGCTCTTTGTGGGTCGTGGATAGAAGGGAGCGCATGGTCTACTCTCTAGTGGGCGAAGAATGGACGCGCCATGAGCTGCCTGAAGAGATCCGCTCGCCCGGCGCGGTCGAACGGGCTGACAGACATATCTGGATCACCGACGACATCGAAGCCAGAATCTATAAGCTTTCTGCAGAGACGTTTGAGATCCTCTCCGTCTTTGAATATCCGGGCGTCTTCTCTGCCGATGTAGCCTGGGATGGAAAATATCTCTGGGTGGTCGACGAGATCGAGGCGATTCTCTACGCGCTCGACCCCGAGAGCGGACGCCTTCAAAAAACGCTCAAGCTCGATCAGGATCTCTTCCCCAGGCCCTTGGGGCTGGCTTGGGATGGTCTGGCATTCTGGATCTCGGATATGCACTACGGAATTCGCAGAATTCACCCGGAGAACGGGGCGATCTTGGGAACGATGGCCGGGGTGGACGATAATCGTTATCCTGTGGCGTTGGCGTGGGATTCGGGCAGCCGTGGATACGGAGTACTGCTGGTCGCCGATCATGACACGCGCCGGCTCTATCGTTTGAAGCTGCGAGCTTGGGGCACGGAGAAGCCGCGTGGCGGTCTCGGACCGACACCTTGAGCGTGGTGAGCGCTTATCTATGGAGAGCTTAGAATCTAAGCGCTACTGGATCGGACTGACGCTTATTTCCAATTTAAGCCCACGGAAGTTTCACATTCTGTTAGATAATTTTTCTAGTCCCCAAGAGATCTGGGAGACCCCCTTGGCGAGACTGAAGGAGATCCCCGGCTTTGCCGAATCTGCTCATACTTTTTGCATGCATCGTGAAAAGGTGCGCTTAGAAGAGACGCTTAAGCTCATCGCGGATTTAGGGCTAAGAGTTATCACTCTAGCTGATCCAGAGTATCCCGAATCGCTGCGAAGCATCCCCGACGCGCCGCCGGTGCTCTATCAGCGGGGCGACCATCTCGAACGCGACCGATTGGCCATAGCGATTGTCGGAACGCGCCAGAGCACAGACTATGGGCGCAAAATGGCTCGGCGGTTCGCGCAAGATTTGGGCAAGCTGGGTTTCACCATTGTCAGCGGTCTGGCTGAGGGGATTGACACAGCAGCTCACAGAGGCGCACTCCAAGCTGGCGCGCGAACGATAGCCGTTCTCGGCAGCGGGTTTGCACATCTCTATCCACAAAGCAACCACAAACTTTTGGAAGAGATCGTCTCGTGCGGATATGCCCTGACAGAATTTGCTCCCGGAGTGGTTCCAGAGAAATGGACCTTCCCCCAGAGAAACCGGATCATAAGCGGACTTAGCCGTGGCGTCCTCGTTGTGGAAGCTCCTGAACGCAGCGGTGCGCGGATCACGGCCCGTCATGCGCTTGAGCAAGGGCGAGAGGTCTTCGTCGTGCCGGGGCCGGTCTCTTCTGATCCCGAGAGGGGCAATCGTGGTGGACATCAGCTCATTCAACAGGGTGCCAAACTCGTCGAGGACATAGATGACATCATAGCAGAGTTTCAAGATCTACAGGCGATGATAAAACTGCGCAAAGAGAAGCCCGCCCCCTCGCAGAAGCCAATGCTCTCCCCGCTCGAAGCGAAGATCTTCTCCGTCTTAGAGTTCGAGCCGACGCACTTCGACGAGATCGTCTCTAAAACCGGGCTTTCCGTGGGCGAGGTCTCCGAAGGGTTGTTGACGCTCTCACTGCAAGGGCTGGCGCAAGAGATCGAAGGCAAACGCTACCTACGCCTAACTTAAGTTGCAAACTCTTCGCAAATCGCTACAATCTTGGCTACTTCACATAATTTAAGTTAAGAAGGAGTACGATGGCCACGGAAAGAACGTTTGTCATGCTCAAGCCCGACGCCGTCGAGCGCCGCTTGATCGGAGAGCTTATCAGGCGCATCGAGCAAAAAAACTTAAATATCGTAGCCCTGAAGATGATGAGAATTGAGCGCAAGCTCGCCGAGACCCACTACGGCGAGCACCGCGAGAAGCCGTTTTTTAGAGAATTGGTGGACTTTGTCACCGGCGGCCCGGCCGTGGCGATGATCGTCGAAGGTCCTAATGCTATCAGCGTTATGCGCGCTATGATGGGAGCTACCAATCCCTTCAACGCCGCGCCGGGAACAGTTCGCGGCGATCTAGGGCTTGACCTAACTGAGAATCTGATTCACGGCTCGGATTCTCCAGAATCGGCCAAGCGCGAGATCACACTCTTCTTCGGAGAATCTCCCTCTCCCTGACAGGGAGAGGGTTGGGGTGAGGGTTTGAAAATGCTCAAAAAGCTCAGAGTCGGCATTCTCGGCGCGACAGGAACGGTCGGCCAGCGATTCGTCCAGCTCTTAGCCGAGCACCCTTGGTTTGAGGTGACCGCCCTAGCGGCCTCCGAGCGCTCCACCGGCAGAACTTACAGAGAAGCCGTCCGCTGGAAATTGGAATCCCCCATTCCCGAAGACATCGGCAAGATGTCTGTCTTAGAGCCTAAGCCCAACTTAGATTGTCAGATCATCTTCTCGGCGCTAGACTCTTCGGTCGCCGGCCCCATCGAAGAAGAATTCGCGCGCGCGGGCTACGCCGTCTTCAGCAACGCCAAGAACCACAGAATGGACGAAGACGTTCCCATTCTCATCCCCGAGGTCAACCCGGAACATCTGAAGCTGATCGAACTCCAGAGAGCGCAGCGACGTTGGAAGGGCTTTATCGTCACTAATGGGAATTGCTCGACGATCACCCTCTGTATGGCGCTCGCGCCGTTAGAGAGAGACTTTGGCATCGAGCGCGTCTTGGCGACGACGATGCAGGCCGTCTCTGGAGCGGGGTATCCGGGTGTGCCCTCTTTGGATATCTTGGGCAATCTCATTCCCAATATTGACGGAGAAGAAGAGAAAATAGAGCGCGAGACGAAGAAGATCTTCGGCGCTCTGTGTGATAAGAAGATCGAGCCTCACCCAATGACGGTGAGCGCCACGACGACCCGCGTCGCCGTGCTCGACGGGCACAGCGAATCTGTCTCAGTCAAGCTGCGCCGTGCTGCATCTCTCAGCGAGATCAAAGAGTCATTTCGCGGCTACTCTTCTCTCCCCCAAGAGTTGAAGCTCCCCACCGCCCCGGTCCATCCCATTGTTTTAAGAGAAGAGGCCGACCGTCCGCAGCCGCGCTTGGATGCTCATGCCGAGAAGGGCATGGCGACCGTAGTGGGCCGCGTGCGCAACTGTTCGGTCTTGGACTATAAGTTTGTGGTCTTGGGGCACAATACGCTGCGCGGAGCAGCGGGCGCAGCCGTGCTCGATGCGGAGTTGCTCGTCGCGCAAGGTTTTTGGAAGTAGATAGCATTCTGGAGGCATGGGATGAACATTGTGGCGAGGAGCGAGCTGTGCATTTTATGAGGTGCTCTGAGGTCGCTGATAATAGGCGTCCGGCAAAACTACCCGAAGACACGTCTAATATCGCAGCTGCGGCGTACAATTGTGGCGCATGCTACTGTACGGAAGGACTGGAACATGAGTGAAGTCGAGCGAATTGAGAGCCGCATCAAGAACCTCTCGCCGGAGGAACTGGCGAAGCTTCGCGCATGGTTTGCGGAGTTCGATGCTGAGGTTTGGGATCGGCAGATCGAGGCGGACGCAAAGGCAGGAAAGCTGAATCAGCTCATCGAGCAGTCGCTGGCAGAACATCACGCAGGAAAGAGCCGTCCGCTTTGAAGCACTGGACGTCGGCGTATTCCAGGGGGCATCAAGTGGTTCTGGATCGGTTCTCATGCTGAGTATGACAAGATCGTCGGCTAACAGCAGCATGCAGCCGACGCGCAAGAAGCCGCGCGCGGCTGAAGCCTGACGTTATGCAGAACCCAAGCACATAGGGAGTACCCATGAGGAAAGAGATGTTCCAAGACTGAGTCGCAAGTGTTCGTGAAGGCAGCGCCATCCTGTCGAGCTGAAGCGTGTCCAAATCTTCAAAGCACGCGCTCTATTCCGGCGTTGCCCTTGGGGTATTTGCGACCGTGCAATCCGACAGCGTAAAGCTGAAAGATTCGCGCATCTTCTTTGGTCCAGTGGAGGTGCATAGGTGTTGATTGTAGGAAGTAAGCGTAACCAAATCAAGGCTGCGCAAAGCGCCTTGACGAGCACTTTGGAAAAATGTATTGTAATCGAGAAGAGAACCCCAAGTAACCAAAAGAAAGAACGAAATGAGGCAATTTAAGATTGTTGTCGAGAGGCATTCGGACGGCTATGTGGCCTACCCTCTTGGTCTGCGGGGCGTTGTGGTCGGTGAAGGCCACACGTACGAAGAAGTCCTTGCGGATGTCACGTCGGCCATTCGTTTCCATGTCGAGATATTTGGGAAAGAAGTGATCGAGAGCGAATCGCCCGTGCTGGAAGCCTTTATCACTGAGACCGGCGTGGCTGTCAGATGAGCAAGTTTCCGGTAGATGCTCCTAAAGCGAAGGCCATCAAAGCTCTTGGGCTGCTCGGATTCTAAACTAGTCAGAGAACGAGAGCATATCGCTATGGTTCGCGAAAACTCTGATGGAACTTGCACGCCCTTGACCTTGCCCAACCATCCTCGCATACAAGGTTCAACTCTACGAAGAATTTGCACACAGGTTGGTATTAGCAGGGAGGATTTTTTGAAGGCGTACGAGCAAGCGTGAAGACAGAGCAAGGAGGGAGTATGACACGCTATACCGTCGAGATGCACGGCAATTGGACGCGTGCCTGGCCGAGTGAACCAATCACATTTTTGGATTGTGTGTTCCAAGGTGAAGAAAGCATATCGAAGGGCTTCTTTCAAGTGTTCGCAGAAGTACAAGCAAGGGATCATGCAGAGGCTAGCAACCGGGGGCGAGAAAGAATCGAAGAAGCTTGCTATTTGTTCGAGTTTTGCCTGGGTGGCACCATGCAACTGATTCCCAACCAAGTTACTATAACCGAGAGAGGAAGCGTTGTTAATGAGATTGAAATTTCGGTTGGACTGCAAGCAACCTTGTACAGTCCCACACCTCCAACGCCTGATCAACTGAAAAGACTAAATGACGTCCAAAAAAAAATCAACCAGAATGATTGTCTGAGACGGGTTATCCGCTGGTGGGGAGAGGCTAGAAGAGAAACTGAGCCTATTGATCGCTTTATCAAGCTGTGGGTAGCGTTTGAGGTGTTGACAAGGAATCAGTACGGAAGCAAGCAATTCCTGGATGGAGCTAAAGAGTGCTTAGAAAAACTCTATCCCAACCATCATGGAGAAAAGATCCGGCAACTAGTCAATGATCTTCAGACAACGCGTAGCGATGTCTTTCTGCACCAAGGAGTGTGGGATTCTGGGAAGGCTCGGAATAAAGGCTTGATTTTGGAAACAGTCCTAGAAGACCTCTTAATTGACTACTTCGGGTTGCCAGCGAAACTAAAAGTAGGCCAATATCTTTCTTAGTTTAGTGAGATGTCCTGTCTCTCACTCGCACTGCCACCAGCTCTGCCTGCCGCGCGCAGTCAGCCTCTCCCTCACTGAAATACCTGACACGTTGACGCCTCTTTTGATCATGGCTATACTCTCTGCAGGTTGGAGATGAAAGCGTGAACCATGCAACTATCGAGCAAGAGATTTTGAAGGAACTGGACCGCTTGCCTCCAGAGCTGCAAAGGCAGGTACTGGAGTTTACTATTGGTTGGTCCGTAGCACAGGAGCGAATTCTTATGCTCTTTATGTACCCGAAAAGCGAACGCGATGACCTGACACGCAAGCAGCTCAAAATCTTGCGAGAGATTGTCGAAAGGGAGTACCCATGAGAAAAGAGATGTTCCAAGACTTGGTCGCAAGTGTTTGTGAAGGCAGCGCCATCCTGCGCGGCAAAGCCACGCCATCACGTAGCTTTGTTGTGAAAGTGCCCGATGTTAAGCGCATCCGCGCTAGCTATCAGCTGGCACAGATCGAGTTTGCGGCTCTGCTGGGCATAAGCGTGAAAACGCTCCGCAATTGGGAACAAGGCCGTCGGGTGCCCGAGGGCCCGGCACGGGTATTGCTCCAAATCGCGGCGAAACACCCTGAAGCTATCTGGGATGTTGTCCGCCCAACAGCGCGTTCCAAAAGAAATAAGCCAAAACGAAAAGACAACGTGGCCTAAGTGGCGGTATTGTAAGTGAACAACGATGCACGTGCATCCGACTGATATAGACGAAGACAGGAGCCAATTTGAGCCAAAAGGAGAATAACCAAAAACAAGATTTCAAGCATGGCGCCCAAGTCAAAATGCATAAGGGCGAGATTGATATAGACACTTTACTTGTCAAACAGCTGCTGACTGAGCAGTTTCCGCATCTGGCTAATAAGTCGCTAACTGTAGTTCGTTCGACAGGTACAGTAAACGCTATTTATCGTCTTGGCGATGATCTCTACGTGCGGTTACCGAGACTGGAAGAATGGGCAGAGAGCATTGACAACGAATGGACTTGGTTGTCAAAACTGGCTCCCCATATTTCGCTCACTATCCCAAAGCCAATAGCGCGGGGAAAGCCTACGAATTGGTATCCATGTCCTTGGGCGATATATCATTGGATTAAAGGATCGCTATATCAAGACGATCTCATCCGCGATGAGCGCCAAGTTGCTTACGATCTCGTTAACTTCATAAAAATCCTCTGCTGGATACCCCCCAGCTTGCTGGGGGGAGGAAAGCAGAGATTCGCCGCAGGCGAATCCCGCCGTTACAATACCCGGAGTGAGCTCCGTCAAACGCGCCAAGCACGCGGTCTACGACCTCAAA
>JAJHSH010000022.1 GCA_022683945.1 Candidatus Acetothermia bacterium
CACCCCACTGGGGAAGGTGATCCGACCCTGCAGTGACGCCAAGCCCCCTTGCGCCGTCAGCTCCTGCACTCGTAACTCGATAAAGCGCGTCGCCCCGTCGGGCATAGCAACCGACGTGAGATAGACCGCAGGCCCGCTGGGGGGAGCGATTCCCAAAAAGCCCACGCAGCCGCTCAGTGTGCTCATCAGCCCTAGTGCTAAGAGCAGCGTAGCGATCTTTCGGGAGCGGCGCAGGAGCAGCAAGAAGAGCATGGGGAGCAGGACGAGCAGGAGACCCTCTCCCTTCCAGGGAGAGGGCTGGGGTGAGGGTGGAAGCTGCGCGAACCCCGGAATCCCCGTAGGCAGCCCGATCCCCTTCTTGGCAATCGCCGTTGCATCAGCAGAATCCACGTCGCTGTCGGTATCCACATCGGCAGCCAAGAACTGATTGCCGGTGAGGGTTATCACGCCGTCGGCGTGCTGCTGGGCCATGCGGGCGTCGAGAGTGTTGATCTTGCCGTCGTCATTGACATCGCCCAGTGTATAAGGAACGAGATTGAATGTCGCTGTGCAGCTCTTGTCGGCATTCATCGTCACCGAGCCATCGCTACAATCGGCGTCTCCCGACCAGCCGGCGAAGGTCGAGCCCCCACTGGGCGTTGCGGTCAGCGTGACGACGGTGTTGAAGGGATAGATCTCCGAGCAGTCCGCGCCGCAATCAATCCCCGCTGGATTGCTGGTCACGGTGCCGGAGCCGCTTCCGGCCTTGGTGACGCTGAGGGTAAACTGGCTCAAGCTGAACGTCGCCGTGACGGTCTTGCCGGCATTCATAGTCATAGTGCACTGGTTGCCGCTGGGGGAGTCGCAGTTGGTCCAGCCGGCGAACCCGGAGCCGACGTTGGAGGTGGCCGTCAGCGTGACGACCGTGCCGTGATTATAGTCTTCTGTACAGTCACCGGGACAGTTGATGCCGGTGGGACTGCTGGTGACGGTGCCTGAGCCAGTGCCCGCGAGGGTCACGGTGAGCGTGTGTTGTTGGACGAGGTTGAACGTGGCCGTGCAGATTTTATTAGTATTGATGGTCACTGAGCCATCGGTGCAATCGGAGTGGCCGCTCCAGCCGGCAAACGTCGAGCCGGCCTCGGGCGTGGCGGTGAAAGTCAGCGTGGGATTGCTGCCCGGCAGCGCGCTCTCGGTGCAATCGCCGGAGGGGCTGCCCGCGCTGATGGTGCAGTTAATCCCCGTTGCGGTGACGGTGCCGGAGCCGGAGCTTGTGCCGGTGATGAAGAGGGTCACGACGACCGCCTCATAGGCGCCCACGTCGCACTCTGGGCCTTGCGAGCGGCCCACGCCCCGCTGATCGGTGGTGATCGAGTTGCCGCCGAGGTCCGTGCAGTCGGTGGCAGCGTCAATGGCCACGCTGCTGGAAAGCAGGGCGTGCGTCGCCGTCGTGCCCGGCGCGTTCACCGCGAGCGGGCCTAAGTTGAGTTGGGCAGAGCTGACGAAGGGACTGACGAAGCCCGGGCATGTCCCATCGGTGTCGAGGTTGACGCCCAGGGCGTTGAAGGTGCCGTTACTGGCACAATTTCCTCCGGAGGGACTGTTGGCGACGATGGTGTTCTTGATATTCGCCGTGCCGCCCTCAGAGAAGATGCCGCCGCCGAGGCCCATGCCCGCGCTGTTGCCGGAGAGGGTGCTGTTGGTGATGGTCAGCATGCCGAAGTAGTTGTAGATGCCGCCGCCGAAGCCGGGGATAGCGCTGTTGCCGGAGAGGGTGCTGTTGGTGATATTCACCGTGCCGTGATCATTGTAGATGCCGCCGCCGACGCCGAGGTCAGCGCTGTTGCCGGAGAGCGTGCTGTTGGTGATCGTCACCGTGCCGCTATTGCGGATGCCGCCGCCGCCAACGGTAGCGCTGTTGCTGGAGAGGGTGCTGTTGGTGATATTCACCGTGCCGCCATTGGCGATGCCGATGCCGCCGCCGAAGTCGGCGCGTCCGTTGCTCACTGTCAGGTTTTGAAGCGTCAGGTCTCCCCCGGAGTTCACATAAAAGACCCGCACGCTGTTGTTCCCGCTGATGATGATGCTCCTCCCTACGCCATCAATCGTCAGCTTCCCCTGCCCAGAGACGATAGCAGGCAACTGCGAACCGAGCACAATCGTCCCGCTGACGCTGAAGGTGATCGTGTCGTCGGCACTGCTCCCTAGGCCACAGTTAGTGTTAGCAGGAGCATTGTTCGCCGCTAAGATCGCCTCGCGCAGCGTGCAGAAGGCGTCGTCGGTGGTGTTGTCGGCAGTCGTGTTGACGACGTAGTTTGCTCCCAGCGCGGGCAACGCCCACAGACCGACCCCTCCCAGAACGAAGAGAACCCAGAACCAGATCCCGTGTCGAGTGTGCTGAGCGAGCTTCGCTATCGGCTTGACCATGCGCTGAGAACCTCCTTATGACGAGCGTCAGTTTTATGGGTGATTTATAGCAGAAAACGGGGCAAAAGTCAAGTCGCCCGGCCACTGAAGTGGCGGGCTGGAAGCTACAAAGCCCGCTGGCGCGGGCTGAGAGTCTCCGCCAGGAGACTTTGTCAGCCCAGCTCGCGGCTTCAGCCGCCGAGCAGCACGAAAGTGGAGAGGGGTCAGGGAGACGCAACCGGGGCGGGGAAGTCAAGGTGGGACGGGGCCTTGACGGACTCCCCTTGAACCGATAGACTTGCAGCAAGATGGCTACGACTAAGACGCAACATCGCTATATCGTAAACAAGAGAGACGTCTGCGGCGGCAGACCGATCATTCAAGGGACGCGCATCGCTGTCTGGGCTATTGCCGGCTGGCTCCAGAAGGGCTATAGCCCCGAAGAGATTCAAACAGAGATCTATCCCTCCCTCTCTCTAGCCCAAATCCATGACGCCCTCAGCTATTATTACGATCATCAAGACGAGATTGACGCGGACATCGCAGCGAACAACCTTTCTGAAGCGGAACTGGCTCGCCGTAGGGCTCAATGGCAAAAGCGAAGCTCCTGATAGATGAGAACGTCCATGAGCGACTCGCAGAGGCATTGCGGCGGCGCAGCTTCGATGCAATCACCGTCAGTGAAGTCAGCCG
Organism: Candidatus Acetothermia bacterium; assembly: GCA_022683945.1. GTDB lineage: Bacteria > Bipolaricaulota > Bipolaricaulia > RBG-16-55-9 > DRXL01 > SKYB132. The sequence continues at coordinate 3,079 of JAJHSH010000022.1, forward strand.
TAAGGGACGCTCAGACCCAGAGCAGCTCGATTTTGCAATCTCACAAGAGCGTGCGGTTCTTACGTTTAACTTAGTGGATTACGAACGGCTCGCTGTAGAATGCTTTCACAGAAGTAGGGAACACTTTGGCATCATTGTCTCTCCAGAGCGACACTTTCGAGACCTCCTGAGCCGCGTCCTGAAGCTGTTGCGAGAATGGGAAGCGGACGATTTCAAAGATCAGATTATCTATTTATAGGTGTCAGGTTTTTTCGCCCAACGAAGTCGAACCCCAGTCAACTCCAAGCCTCGCTTATTTTATTCAATGTAACGTATACCAGAACCGGGGCGGGGAAGTCAAGTATGAGTGCAAGTAAGGTGACGCGATTTCTGAGGGCTTATCTCTTGGATGCGCTAGCTGCTTCCTCTCGCAAGAGCAGCCCCGCCAGCCCGAATCGCTTGATCAGCCCATCAATACGGTTGATGCGCGCCAGCGACTCAGAAGCCAGCTGCACCGTTCCACACACGGGACAGCGATATTGCTGCAAGTCCCGTAGGCAGAGTCCCTCCAGCGGCTCTATCTCAATACGCTCGGCTTGCATCGCCGCACCGCAATGAGGGCAGGTGTCTTCATCCGGTTCCCAATCCAGCTGGGCTTCCGGGAGCTCATCGAGATACTTGCTGAAATCGTGGGTCTCCCAGAAGGTCGCTTCTTCTTCTTCAGAACGAAATTTCGGCAGCTTCATAGCTTTCTCTTCTTAAAACGTTTCCGTTCGGCCTCGGTCATATCCCGTGCCGTGGCCACCCGAAAGACTCCGTGCCCCTTGTGCGTCAAGACCACGAAGAGATAACGCCCGCTCTTGGTCTGCCCCAGCAAATAATGCGTACCTTGTCGCCCTGTCCAAGCGAAGTGCATCCCGGCACAGACAGCTTTGACTTCGGGAGGCGAAACCTGATGCTTCGTTTGAAGCTTCTCGATGACTGTCTGACTCCACAAGAGCTTGCGAATATGCACCGGCTTCTCCCAAAGACCTCATAGCTTTAATAATTGTACCAAATAGACCTGCTGCTTGCCGAGTTTGATCGAACCCCAGTCAACCTCGAGCATCGCTGGATTTTGTTCAATGTATAGCACAACCGGGGCGGGGAAGGCAAGTGGGGGCTTAGTTGCACCTTGGCTATGCACAATTTACAATGGCGCACAGAAACTCAAATTTGTAGGAGCCACGAATGAGCATTGAAGAATCTGTTCTAGAAAGGATCCGGGCGCTGCCTCCAGAAAAACAGAAAGAAGTCTTGGATTTTGTGGAGTTCCTTCACAAGAAAAGTCACACAAGCCAGCCGCGACGAAGTCTCAAGGGGCTGTGGGCCGACCTCAAAGTGGACATCACGGAAGAAGACATCACCGAAGCCCGTCGCGAAATGTGGGGAAGCTTTCCCAGAGAGATATGATGGGCTTCGTCGTAGCTGATACCCACGCCGTCGTTTGGTATCTTGCAACATCGCCGAAGCTCTCTCATACTGCTCTTGCCAGCCTCGAAGCGACAGCACAAACAGGCGATCTCATTTACATCGCTTCGATCTCTGTGGTGGAGGTAGCCTATCTTGTTGAGAAGGGTCGGTTATCTGAGATTGCGCTTCAGAGGCTGATCAGCGCTGTGGTAGAACGTTAGCTACGAAGCTTGTAGAATAGACACAGCTTAGCGTGCATGGAGGAAGCAGAAACAATGGAACAGGCTATCAAAGCTGTCTACACAAAGGGACACTTTGTGCCCCGCAAACCCTGCGCTCTGCCCGAGGGCGCTGAGGTGGAACTGATCTTACAAGGATCTGCGCTCTTGCCCCCTGACATCAAGGATGGACAAGAACGTGCTCACATCCTCCAAGAAGTCGTGGAGCGCATGTTAAGGAATCCCTCGCCTGTGAGCACGACGCAGTTGACTCGCCGAGGTCTTACATGATCGCCGTTGATACCAACGTGGAGCACGCTGGAGCTCACCGATCAGTTATTATCGCAGTACAGCCTCTCTTTCTGGGACGCCATGATTATCGCTGCTTGTTTGGAGAGTCGTGTGAATCGGCTCTACTCAGAGGACTTTGATGCGTACCCTCGAATGGATGGCCTTGAGATCATTAATCCTTTCAAGTCAAGCATCCCTGAGAGGCTTTCAAAGAACTGACAAAATACCACAACCGGAACGGGGAAGTCGAGTGAATGATCTCGTCCTACCTCCCGCGCCGCTGCAACCCCAGCGAGAGCGCGATCAAACTTAGAGATATGAGCAGCATCAGCGCAGCAACAGCGTTGACTTGGGGAGGGATGCCCGCACGCCCCTGAAGAAAATAAATATATAACGGCAGGGTTTGAAAGCCCGTGCCGCCGGCGGTCGAAAAATACGTGATATAGAAATCATCGAGCGAGAGCGTAAACACGAGCAACGCGCCGCTGGTGATCGCCGGAGCGAGCAACGGCAGCGTCACTCTGTAAAAGACCTGCCAAGGACGCGCACCTAAATCGCTCGCCGCTTCTTCTAGGGATCGGTCGAAGTCCTGCAGACGAGCACGGACCACGACCATCACATACGAGATACCGAAAGCGACATGCCCGGCGATCACGGTAGGAAGAGGCCCAAGATCGAGGCCCAGCAGACTCAGAGAGGGCCTGAAAAATTGCGCGAAGAAGAGCAACAAGCCCACGGCCATCACGATCTCCGGGATGAGAATCGGAAGATAGCTCAAGCCTTCGGCAACTCTTTGGCCGCGAAAACGATAACGCTCCAGCGCAAGCGCCAAGAGCGTCCCCAAGACCGTGGCGATGAGCGTGGCACTGAACGCCACAGCGAGACTGTTGCCCAACGCTTGGGCTACTTCGGGGTCGTGCAGAACTTTCTGGTACGTCTCTAGAGAGAACCCGCCCCAGACGAACGCATAGCGCCCGGCATTGAAACTATAAAGCACTAAGACAAAGATGGGCAGATAGAGAAAGAGATAGACCAAGAGCGCGTCTAGTTTGACCAAGAGATCTATCAGATGGTCAAATCTTCGCGCAGCTTGATGCCAAAGCGTTCTAACGTTCATTTGTACAACCCTCACCCCTTCCCTCTCCCTGGAAGGGAGAGGGAGGCTAGCTCACCCATCGCGCCTCTTTGAGCTGCTTGAAATATCTTATCAACATCAAAGAAACCAAGAGCATCAATCCCACGGCCATGGCCGCACCCAGCGGCCAGTTCTGCACGCGTCCCAGAAATTGCTCTTCAATAGTAATTCCGATCATCGGAACTTTACCGCCCCCTAACAAATTGGGCGTGAGAAATTCCCCCAAGACGGGAATGAAGACCAGAATAGCTCCGGCGATCACCCCCGCACGGCTCAACGGGAAGATCACACGCCAGAAGCTCTGCCAGCGCGTCGCCCCCAGATCATGAGCCGCTTCTACCAAAGTAAAATCGAGCTTCTCTAACGTCGCATAGAGGGGCAGCACCATAAACGGAAGATAGCCGTAGACCGAACCGATCAGTACACCCCAAGGAGACCCCAAGAGTATCATCTCTATCCCGAAGGGCTTCAAAAGAGCGGCGATCCAGCCCTCCGGACGCAGCAAGATAAACCAGGCATAGATACGAACTAAAAAATTCGTGAGAAAGGGCAGAATGATCAAGAAGAGCAAGAGCGAACGCCAGCGCGCCGGACGACGCGCGATATAATACGCAAGCGGGTAACCGAGCACAAAACAGCAGATTGTTGTAAGCGCGGCCAGCCAGAGCGAGTTCCAGAAGGGCCCAAGGAGATAGAGCGCATCGAGAGCGCGGGCATAATTTTCTAGCGTGAAGGCCCACTCGATGAGCCCTCCCGGCAGGCGACGCGCAAAGCTGATGACGACTATAATCAAGAGCGGTATGACAAAGAAGACCACTAGCCAAAGCAAGCCGGGAATAAGAAGTCTGGGACCCAAACGGTCAGGGCGCATCTTCTTCGCCATTAACAGAAGATACAGAACGGATGTGGTGCGGACTCCAGCCGAGATAGACGCTCTCGCCGAGCTGAAGTCCGCTGGGGCCGCGCACCGTGAGCGCCAGCTGCGGCGAGAGGCGCACGCGATAGCGCGTCTCCTTGCCACAATAGATAAGCTCTTCTATCTGGCCCGTCCAGTAGCCGTTCCCGTCCAGCGATCTCTCCAGGGGGAGTTCCCACAAAGAGATCGCTTCTGGGCGCAGCACCAGCGTCATGCGCTGCCCCACGGTCAGGCGCTGCTCGCTGAAGACGTTCGTCTGAAGAGAACCGATCTGCACCAGCGCGCGCGCTCCGGCGGTATGGATCACTTCGCCCTCGAGGAAGTTGCTCTCACCGATGAACTCCGCGACAAAGCGCGTCACCGGACGCTCATAGATCTCGGTAGCCGTGCCCACCTGCAGCACTCGACCGCGATGCATCACTGCTATTCTGTCTGAGAGCGTGAGGGCCTCCTCTTGGTCGTGGGTCACGTAGATAAAAGTGATCTGGAGCTGGCGCTGGAGTCGTTTGAGTTCTAACTGCATCTCTTGGCGCAATTTTTGGTCGAGCGCGCCGAAGGGCTCGTCGAGCAGCAAGACCGAGGGGTGAGTCACCAGAGCGCGGGCCAGCGCGACTCTCTGTTGCTGTCCGCCGGAGAGCTGCTTGGGATAGCGATCTTCTAAGCCCGTCAGATGCACCAGTTCTAGAGCTTCGCCGACACGTCTTTGAATCTCCGCGGGCGGGCGGCGCTGCATCTCCAGTCCAAAAGCGACGTTGCGCGCTACCGTCAAGTGCGGGAAGAGCGCGTAGTGCTGAAAAACCAGATTGATATCGCGCTCATGGGGAGGGACGGAGAGCGCGGGGCGACCGTCGATCAGGAGCTCGCCGGAGCTGGGGCTTTCGAAGCCGGCCATGATGCGCAGCGTTGTAGTTTTGCCGCATCCGCTAGGCCCTAATAGAGAGAAAAACTCCCCCTTCTTGACCTGGAGCGAGACGTGATCCAAAACCGTTGCAGCCCCAAAGCGCTTGGAAATCCTCTGCAGTTCTACAGAATAGTCGTCCATCCCACCTCGCCAACGTCACCCGAAAGATTGAAAATTGAAGATTTCCAAATTGAATTATATAGAGAAAGCGCTAGAAAAGTCAATAGCTCTTAGCGCCGCACCGCGACCTTGCCCACCATGGTGTAAGACGCTTTCCCCACGCGGGTCGTGAGGAGATAGAGATAGACGCCGTTAGAGATGAACTGTTTATCATTGCGATTAAAGTACCATTTGTAATAGGCGGCCCCTTGCACCATGCCGCTGTTGAAGATGCGGCGCCCGGAGAGATCGAAGACTTGAAACTGCACGCTCTCGATCGCTTCAGCTCCCGCAGCCACAAAGAGCGAAAGATCTCTGGAGCTCAATTCTACCCATCTCTTGGGGGGGGCAGGAGCAGCCCAGCTCACAAAAGCCCACACCCCACACCAGAGCACCGTGAGCAGAGGCGCGCAAACGCGCGCCCCTACGAGCGTTCGCACACTCATTCGTCTTCCCCGGCCGCGCTCCCCTGGGAGACGCGCAAGCGCCCCAACTCCACACGCACCTGAGCATCGTCTCTCTGTCCGAGGAGGCGATAGAGATAGACCCCCGGCGGCAGAGGCGTTGCTTCTCCGTTCGTCCCGCTCCATTGGAGCAGCGGGCCTAAAGCTTGAGTGACGTGTATCAGAGTGAGAGGAGCGTTAGAACTATATAATTCCAAAACGAGTTGCGCAGCACCGGGCATTTCGATGAGCAGAGGTCGTCCAGCGATATAGACCGTGCCGAGGGGTTGCCCGTCGTCGTTGCTGAAGCGTGCGCGCTGTTCCTGCGCTTGGGTCAGGATCTGTTGGGCGGAGAGACGCAGAAGCTCGCCGAACTTTGTAAACGCGTTGAAGAGCTCCACGGCGACTTCCAGCTGAGGACGCCCTTGCCCCCCGCGCAGGAGATTTCGGAGTTCGGTGGCCAACGCGATGACTCGGTCAAACTGCTCCAGCGGCGGCGTCAGCGGCTGAAAGAGCGTCATCTCGATCTGACGGCCGACAAGATCAGCAAAGTTCTTGCGAAAGATCTGAGCGTTTTCTAGAACACCTTCAAAGTTTCCGATGCTGAGCGTCCCACCGATGCGCACCAGCGAGTCGGCCAATGAGCCAAAAAGCATAGAGATATGATCTGCTTCGCGGGATTGGGTCTGAGCGCTCCGCCACTCTAAAGCAAAGAAAGCGCGCACGAGCTGTAGCTCTGTGCTCACCTCGCGGAGAGCGCTCGCGCCCACTTGCAAGGCGCGATCGGCGTTTCCGATAGAGCTGAAAATATTATCGGTCAACTGGAACTTCAGGGCTTGGCCGGCTTCGTCCAGAGAGCGTGTAAAGACTTTCACAGTATCTAATGTGAGCGCGCGCACCGCTGAAGGCGGTGCGACCTTGAAGGCCAGCGTGCGCGTATTATTGGACTCGTTCGCTTCGCGCACGCGCCCGAAGGGAGCATCTACGTAGACGGTCACGCGGTGCTCTCCGGCGACGGCCTTCCACGGGATGTGCAGCTCGATGCTCTGGTGCGCTTTGAGCTCGAAGACGGAGCGATAGCCGATCTCGCGCCCGTTGAGCTCTATGAGAATATCAAAGGGGCCGAGGGCATCGCCGCGGCCTTGGTTGAGAATGACCGTACGCACTTGGGCGCTGTCGCCCTCTTCGAGTTCTGCAGGCGAGATGCGAATCTCTTTCACCGTGAGATCGGGGAGATTGACCTGCCCCCGTAATATAAATCCTCCCAACCCCACGACCAGTACCGTTACTGTTACTGTAAGTATCATGCCCCAAAGGAGCTGCCCTCGATGAGACACTTTTTGCCTCCTTCATTTTCGCAGGGGCGCACGGCCGTACGCCCCTACCTGCATACGGAATATTCTAGGTGCTCGTCGGTCATTTGTCAATGGTGCATCGGTGAATTTTTCGTGACCGTCTTAAGCTCCCTTTAGCTTCTTGATCTCGGCGATCAACGCCGGGAGGATCTGATGGAGATCGCCGATCACGCCGTAATCGGCTCTCTGAAAGATCGGTGCTTCTGAGTCTTTATTGACGGCCAAGATCTTCTTAGAGTTCTTGCAGCCGACCATGTGTTGGATCGCGCCGGAGATCCCCACGGCGATATAGAGATCGGGAGCGATCTGTGTGCCCGTTTGGCCGATCTGATCCGAGTGCGGACGCCAGTTGTTGCTCGTGGCCACGCGCGTCGCTCCGACGGCAGCGTTGTTGAGCAAGCCGGCCAGCTCTTCCAGCAACTTAAACGCTTCAGCATTTCCCAAGCCGCGCCCTCCCCCGACCACCACTTTCGCTTCTGTCAGCGAAAGGCCCTTCTTCTCTTTGCGCACAAGCTCTTTCATTCGGACGCGAAAGTCCCGTTCGTCCAGCGTTACAGTGACGGTCTCTACGGTCGGCTCCCCACCGGTGAGCGGCTGGGCAGAGACCGCATGGGGCTGCAGCGTCAGTAATTTGGGATTGCTAAGAATTTCTATCTCTTCTAGAAGCGATCCGCCCCAGTTGGTGCGCGTCACGCTCTTGAGCGCGCCGTTCTCGACGGAGAACCCGGTGCAGCCGGCGGCCAAGCCCAGATCGAGCCGCACGGCTACTCGTGCCAGCCAGTCGTTGCCCACTTCCGTGCCCGGCGCGAGCACGGTGTTGGGTCTTTTCTTCTGAATCGCTTCGGCGGCGATCTTGGCGAACGCTTCGGGAACATAGCCCGTTAGTCTTGTATCTTCGACGACGCTCACGCTCTGGAGGCCCTTCAACGTTGGCGCTAAGGCGCGCACGCCACTGCCGATGAGCAACGCTTCTGTAGCATCACCGAGCTTAAGCGCCAGATCACGGGCCGCCGTCAACGTCTCCAGAGACGGTTCCGTCAGTCTCTGATTTGCTGTTTCTAATAAGACAAAGATCATCTCAGATCGCCCCCAGTTCGCGCAGCTTTGTTGCTACTTTCGCGACGGCTTCTACGCCCTGTCCTAGTATCTCCAACTGACGACCCTCTTGCGGCTTTTTCAGAAGTTCTCGCGCCATTTGCGGATCGCGTCTGATGGGCTTTTTCTGCTCGATGGGGATCTTCTTCGCGGACATGATCCCTCGTAAGCTAGGATGCCGCGGCACATTGATTCCCTCTTTCACAGTGAAGACCGCAGGTAGAGACAATTCGTAGACCTCCCAACCCTCTGGGCTATCGCGCTTGGCTATCGCCCTTCTCTCTTGAATCTCTAACGCTTTGATCCCGGAGACGCACGGCAGATCCAACAAGTGCGCCACGCGCAGGCCCACTTGATAATTGCAAGCATCTGCCGATTCGTTTCCGAAGAGCAAGAGATCGAAGCCCATAGATCTGACCGTCTCGGCGATAGCTTGAGCCACAGCCCCCGCATCCCAAGACTCGTAGTCCTCCGTTTCGAGCAGAATAGCGCTGCTGACGCCCTTGGCCAGCGCCTCGCGCAGCTGTTCTTGTGCGGCCGTCGGCCCCAGCGTCAGTACCGTAGAACTGCCGCCGTGCTTCTCTATGATTCTGATAGCTTCTTCAACGGCGCACTCTTCGTGCGGGCTGATCGCGAAGCCCAGATTGGTCGTATCGACGCGCTTGCTGTCGGGCGTCAGCCGAAATCCCCCTCCGGTGTCGGGGACACGCTTGATGCAGACCAGCACCTTCATAAAGACTCCTTTCGTTCTGTTCGTTCTGTTAATTTAGATTTTTATGACGTCGCGCTTTCTGCCAAGAGCCTCTGCCGATATAGAGGCTCCAGCTCCCACAGCTTATCTCGCGGGTCGCTGAGAAATCTTCGGATTCCCAGCCGAGCGATCAGAGCTCCCGAAGGCTGATTGAGTATAGATGGAGCTACAAGAGCCGCTGATTCTAATAGAGACCGATGATGCTCCGCACCGGAGCCTAGAGAGAGAATTCGCCCCGTTCTTTGCTTAAGTTCGTCCAGCAAGCTGCCCAAAGAGAGAGAGCCCTCTTCGATGATCTGATTTTGCTGGGCATAGAAAGCCCGATAGACCAGATCGCGTCGGTCTTTGAGCACGACGCAGACGGGTTCTGTCCAGAAGAGTACTTTAGCGGCATAAGCGTCTGCGGTCGGCACGCCAACGAGCGGCAGCCCTAGCGTCTGAGCCAAGCCCTTAGCTACAGAGATGCCGATACGTAGACTGGTGAACGATCCGGGTCCGAGCGCCACCGAGATCAGACTCAGCTGATCTCTTTCGGTCTGATTGAGCCGAAGCAGATTCTCTATAGCCGCGAAGAGCTGTTCGCCCGGCCCCAGCGTCGCCGAGAAGAGCACCTCGCCCAAGATTCTCTCACTATGGGCGAGGCCGACGCTCCCCTGTTCGTGGCTGGTCTCGATGCCAAGGGCAATCATAGAACACCAGAATTTTACAGAAAGAGACGGAACTTGGCAACTCTTTACTCACGCGCCGGTTTGACAACCACGTGGGTCGCACAGTAGACTTAAACTCAGATGAGGGGGGAGTCATGAACGTCATTCTTTACACTACGCCGACGTGTCGGTTTTGCGGAATAGCTAAGCAATTTCTGCGCCAGCACCGCGTTGCTTTCGTCGAGTGCGATCTCTCACAAGACCGCAAGAAGATGGAGGAGCTGGTGCAGCGAACGGGACGCGCCAGCGTGCCGGTCATCGAAATTGATGGAGATTTCGTCATTGGATTCGATAAGAATCGTCTGGCGAAGAAGCTAGGAGTGTGATGCGGCCATAGCTATCGCCCCCTACGGTTCTTGGAAATCGCCGATCACGGCAGATCTGATCGCGCGCGGCGCGATGCGTCTGATGCAGGTCGTCCTCGACGGAAAAGATATTTATTGGCTGGAATCGCGCCCCGCCGAAGGTGGTCGCTATGTCATTGTCAAATGTCCCTCTCCCCCCACCCG
>JAJHSH010000024.1 GCA_022683945.1 Candidatus Acetothermia bacterium
AGGCACGCAGAGAAAATACTTCCGTCCCGTGCTCGGACAGACGACCTCCACGACCGTCAGCTCGTCACCCGGCAACTCAAGACGATAGAGTGTCCCCTGAGCCGATTCGTCGAGTTTTTCCGCGTGGACTTCTCTCAGCAGCCGCTCAATCCCGTAGCGCTCGATCATGGCTCGCCGGACTTCGATGTTTCTCTGTCGCAAAATCTGTTTGGCCGTGAGCGTCTGCGAGCGCATGATGACCTGTTTGGTCACGTGAATGTTCTTGTAAAACCAGAGCGATGTGCCGTCTGGCCAACAGACGGCAGGCCCGTCCTCGCAGTGCAATTGCCTCTCGTGTATGCGCAACAACGGTCTGGGAATGGCGAGCACCTCGTATTCCATGACCGCGTACAGCCAGAGGCCGGCTTCATAGGCTTGTACGAACGGCAGCCACAGTTGGTGCAGCTTCAGGGTTGCTTGCTGCAATTCGCACCAGGACATCTCAGAGGCCGTGTCCAGCCATCCCACGCTTTTAGCCACGCTGGCGGGAACGTACCGTAAGGCTGCTTCCGCTCTCCTCCACGAATTTTCCCTCCTGGCTTTGCGACGGCTACCATAGGCTCGACGGGCCGCCAGCCAGCAAGCAGCCCTCCACAACTCGTCAAAACCCGCTTCTCTTAGTACTGCGGTCTGTACTGTAAGCCTTATAATAACGTGGAAATCGTTCTTGGCGACGTTTTTTTCAGCCATGTTGAGCGCATAGTTGTATTCTTCGTTCTCCAGAACGCCCTGAAGCGCGCTCTGGTTGGCCAGATAAAATCCCTCAACGGCGTCAGGAGCCCAGCGCACGGGCAGCGGGTCCAGCCCCAAAGCCTGAAAGTGTTCCCGAAAGGCTGCCTCGACCGCCCCCTTGTCCAAAGAGGGCGGTCGAGATTGCGCTGCGTTGAAGCGCGCGAGTAGCTCCTGTCTAGTCCGCGACATAGCGGATTTCGGTCGGCGTGGCCTCGCGTTGCCGCCGGACTTCGTAGGTGCCCCGCTCCAGCACGATGGGCTTGTGCTCCTCGTGGAGCACGCGGACTTGCTCGTAGGCTTCAATGACGAGCCGCCGGGGCTCTTCCATCTCCATCATGTCGTCCATCACATAGGCCTTGGCCTTGCCTGCTCGCAAGTCTTCAGGGGCGATGCGATGAGCATGTCCGGTGGACTCGCCACGCGCCAGCACGCCGTCGGTTACATCCGTTGTCTCTATTCCTTCGAGCTTTGTCCCGGCGATCTGGACGAAGAGCAGATCGCCTTGGCGGTGCATCTTCTCCATAGTCTTCAGCCTCCTCGTAGAAATTTGGTTCAAACCAATCCGTCCGAGGTCTTCTGCTTAAGGCAGCGCTTCTCCTTAGTTTTATGTTTTGCCGTACTGTGGCGCGATCTCGCCGCCAGTAACAGTAAGGCAGCGCTTATCCTATTCCTAGTGCTTATTTATCACCTCCTACATATTATTATAGCACCCCAATCTCCAATTCTGACGCTGGTTCCGTTTATCTTCATCCATGTCTGCTCAACATCACCGAGCCCTCGTCGCCGTCGCAACGTTAATGGAGTGTGTGGGAAGGGCCCGCATCTCACAGCCGCGAGCCCTCCCCGCTCCGTCTAGCCGATTGCTCAGTTACCCTCCCCCAAGCGGACCCAGACGGGCTCTAGAACGACCCGCACCGTCTGCAGCATGGTCGTCCCCGCTTTGATGAGCTGCGCCTGAAGTTCATAATTCTGCGGCAGCGCTCCCAGCCCTTCGACAGCCACGTATATCTGCCCGGGCTTGAGCAGAGCGCTCGACAAACTGATGGTCTTCTCCGTGGCCGGCCCAACCGCCGATAGATCGGCCAGAACGCGCCTGTCTTTGATCTCTACAATCTTGTTGAAGCGCACGTGCAAGTTGGGCGATCCGCTACCGCGCAACGTGATCTGGAGAGCTGTCACGCCTTTTAAGTCTGCCTCTTTGAGATGGAGACGGTACTGCGTCGGTGCCAGTGTTCCTTGAGTTGTTTGCAAGTACTCTGCCAAAAACGGCAACAACCCCGTCCCTGTAGCGACTTGACCTGATGCTGATGCTCCAGAGGGCAGATCTTGCAAATCCATCAGCACAGCAGCAATAACCTCGACGTCCTGAGGTTGATCGGTGCGGTTGAAGACCGCCAGCCAATAGGTGCCCGCTGTCGGTCGTGGAAGAATGATCATTTCTTCTCCGAGCGAAGAGACGAGAGCAAAGCTGGCCTGCTCCACCGGGTTCTCTTCGGGAGCGATCCGTCCGCGTCCAAGGTAGGCATCCACGTTCGAGAGAGGATCGCCGGCCCGCACGCGCAGGGCCATTGCGAGGGCTCCAGGCGGAACGGCGACTGTGAAGAGCCGGGCTGTTTTTCCTTCGTGCTGGAAGCGGAAGCTGTTCTGTTGGATCGTCTTGGTTACGGCTTGATTACTGATTAGGGGCAAGCAGGTTTCATTGCGGCACAGCGGAGCGCGAACAGGTTCCCACTCCGCGGTGAGGGTGAACTCGTGGCCTCCGGATTCGCTGGGGTTGCCAACAAAGATGTAGATCTTCTTGCTGCGGAGTCCTTTGAGCTCTCTTTCAGAAGAGAACTCACAGGACTCTTGGCCCTCGTCGCTGGCGCTGATACAGGCGACCCAAGCTTCTCGTGTGCTCCAGCTATCGCCTTCTTCCTTATATTGGAAGACGATCACAAGATCGAGATCGACGTTGCCGCTGTCCAGCTTGACAACCAACCGAGAGAGGTCTTCAGGTAGAGTGCCATCTCCTCCGGTCTCCAAGATGTACGGGCCGCGCACACAGAGGCGGTCGGCTCCACAATTAATACGATCTTTAAGAACTTGTTGAGACGCGAGTAACACGGGCGGATCGAGTTTTTCGAAGCGAACGTGGCTTGCATAAGCAACAACAGCGAAGCCTACTACCAACATCACGACGAGCAACTTAGCGACGCGAACCATACGCAGTCGAGACAGCATGTTCATTTCAGACCTCCAGATAAATTAATTTCTGCGAGTTGAAGGTAGGCAGTTGACAAAAGTCTGGAAAGCGGTATAATAAGACCGCTAGGTAGTCAAGTGCTACCTTCGTTCGACTAAGGCCGGGGGAGTTGCCCGCGAAGCCGCTTCCCCGGTCACTCTATTCTAGTCTCTCTTCTCTCTATGGTTTCACCTCCTGCATTTTTTATTATACTGCCTCCCAACCGGCTTGTCCAATCACTAATGTCTGACGCTACCGGCTATGTCCTAGTAATGAGTAGGCCCCTTGTCCCGCAGCGCGTGGTTCTGCTCGCTACTCGTTCACTTTGCCCGTGTGCCCTGTGCCTCGTACCCTGTGATCTCAAAGTCTCTATAATGGTGAAGGTATTCATGCTGGCTATTGCACCGTCAGCAGGAGACCCGTGTAAGCTCCCACGGGCGGGAGTGCGCTCTCACGGTCCAAGGGGCCATCTTTCACTTTATTATGCTTACAGGAGCTCTACCTCCCAGTTCTTCGCCTGAATCTGAGTGTCCAGCTCGCGCAATTGCTTCGCGAACCGATCTGCTTCTTGTTGCACGGCGCGGCTGTTCACCGTGAGCACGAACTTGATCTCCCGGCGGTTGTACCGGTCGCGCTCAGGCCGAGCTGCGTTGGCCAGCTCTCTCCAGGCTGTGCAGCGCAGCATGAGCATATCTCGCTCGGCAATGGCTTCCATGAGCGTGCGGCCATCGGCGAGCTTGGCCTGTGTATTCGTTCGATTGATCTTGACAATGATGCCCTGTAATTGTCGGATCTTGAGCTCAAGTTCCTTCAAGAGCTCATGAGGGTCTTCGACAGGCTCGTCGCCCTCTTGGATCTGGGCGACCCGGCACAGCCGGTGGCGCAACTGTTCGATCTCCGACTGCAGGTGTTTGCGCTCTAGCAACGCTTCGGCAAGCTTCATACGACCCCTCCTTGCAGCGAGATTAGCTCACATTATAGCACAAGCTTTTGAAAGTCTGACACTTTTGACCGTCATTCTAGAAACGTACGCAGCCGCTGCCCGGAGGGACTGTCAAAATGCTTAGCTCTCCGCGAAGACCTCCATCGCGGCCCGCACGCCCACCCCCAGCTCTAGTTTATACCCCAACTTGTGCAGCGTCAGCTCCAACGCCGCGATCACACCGAAGAGATCTTTGGGGCCAATGTCGCCGATATGCCCAATGCGTAAAATCTTTCCCTTGAGATGGTCTTGCCCCCCGGAGATCTTGATGCCGAAATCGCGTCTCAAGCCCTCTAAGATCTCTTTACTGTTTAACCCCACGGGCACCGAGATCGCCGTGCAGACCGCGCCGGGGCGCTCGCTGAAGAGCTTTAAGCCCATCGCCGTCACGGCCGCCCGCGTCGCTCGCGCATAAAGCTCCGTGTGCGCCAAGAGGTTCTCTACCCCTTCTTCTAGAATAATATTCAGCGCTTCGTCGAGCGCCATGATCAACGAGATCGCCGGCGTGAAGGGCGTGAAGTAGAGATTTTTCTTCGCTGCGTTAAAGTCCCAGTAATATTTGGGTAAATCTGACTTGGCTACTCTCTGCCAGGCGCGCTCGCTCACGCTCACGAACGCCAAGCCCGGCGGCACCATCAACGACTTCTGCGAGCCGGCGATCACACAGTCCACACCCCACTTATCCGGCTCTAGGGGCACGACCCCCAGCCCGCTGATCGCATCTACGATGAAGAGAATATCGCGCTTGTCGGTAATCTTGGCGATAGACTCCAGATCGTAGACCGTTCCGGTGGAAGTCTCCGAGAGCTGAATGAAGAGAGCCGAGATTGTAGGGTGTTTGTCCAGGGCCTCTGCGATCTGCTGGGGGTGTATCGCTCGACCCCAGTCCAGCGTGATGACGTGATGCTTCACATGAAACGCTTGACAGAGCTCGCGCCAACGCTGCCCGAACTTTCCCCCTTCGATGACCAGCACTTCGTCGTTGCTGTTTAACAGATTAGCAACGCACGCTTCCATCGCGCCGGTTCCCGAAGAAGTAAAATAGAGAATGGTGTTCTCGGTGCGAAAGACTCTTTTGAGCTTTGCGTCTACGCTTTTTAAAAGCTCTGCAAACTCTTCCCCGCGATGGTAGATGACGTCGCGCGCCTCGGCGAGTGCGACGCGCCGGGGGACGTTCACCGGGCCGGGAACGAACAGAAATTCGGGCTTCACTGCACAACCTCCCTATTTATTTGTAGGAGCGAACCTATCTGTTCGCCCTTGGGCAGAGAGATCGGTCTGCCCCTACTTTACCAACTAGACAGTACTCTCAGCAACTTGCCCCTCGCTCTTTAGCTTTATATAATAGCCCATCTTGCCGAGGTGGAGGATCGAGAACGAGTGAGTCGCCGGTTGCGAGCCGACGGATTGGTGATCTTCGCGCTCGTCTTGCTGCTTCTGCTCGGCGGTGCCTCCTCTCTTCCTCCGCAAGATTCTGGGTCTCCTTCATCGTCCTCTCCTCAGAGCCATCCAGAAAGCCGGCATTCAGCGAAGCTTGACCCGTTCTTGAGGATCTTAGCCCAGCGCGCTGCAGAATCTGCGAATACTGCCAATCTCGCGCCCTTCGCGGGCATGGCCGCCGTCTACGAGAGCGCTTCTCTCTCTTCTTCTGCACTCCCTTTGAGCCCAGCAGCAGCTCGACAGGCCCGTGCTGAGCAGATCGGCGTGCTCATTCAGACCTCCCAGCCGCTACACCCGCACGAGCTGCACGGGCTTCACGCGCTGGAGCGCTTGGCTGAAAATCTCTACAGCGCGCGTCTCATTCCTCAACGGCTGCGAGAGCTGACAGCGCTCTCGCACGTCGTCTTCGTAGAAGCGAACTATCGTCTGGCACATCATACCGACGTGAGCGTCCCCGCCGTCGGCGGACGATTCTTGCACGAGACCGCGCCGCCAGCGACCGGGGCCGGCGTCATCGTCGGAGTGGTGGACACGGGCCTCGATTTTACTCACAGAGACTTTCGTCACGATCGCAACGGCAATGGCTTCGAAGAGTCTTCTAAAGTCTTGTGGCTCTGGGATCAGACCGAGACGGGCTATTTCGGAAGCCCACAGAGAGTGCCCTTCGGGACGGAGTACACCCGTGAAGATCTGGAGCGCGCCCTGAGAGATGCTCCCGGCACCGTGCCGCAGCGCGATGAGCAGGGCCACGGCACGCACGTTGCGGGAACGACCATCGGCGACGGTTCGGCTTCGGGAGGTCTTTATATGGGCATGGCTCCCCAAGCAGAAATGATCGTCGTCAAGACCAGCTACTTCAGCCAAGATATTATAGAAGGGACGCGCTATATCTTTGAAAAAGCCCAATGGCTAGGGCGTCCGGCTGTTGTCAATCTCAGTCTGGGCGGGCACTTCGGGCCGCACGATGGGACAAGCCTCTTCGAGCGCGGGCTTGAAGCTTTCCTAGATCGTCCCGGACGGGCGATCGTCGCATCGGCAGGCAACGACGGAGATCGCCCCGTGCACATCGGAGGCCGGCTCAGCCCACGCGAATCGTTCACGTTTACGTTTGTCCCCCACGAAGAGACGGCGTTTTTTACGGTCTGGTATTCGGGTGAAGCCAATCTCTTAGTCTCGGTCTCTTCTCCGGGGCTGCGAGGTGCCTCCCAGACGGCGCTGGCCGTGCGCGGCCAGAGCGCGTTCTTGCAGACTCCCGATGGACGTATCGACATGGACAACTCCAGCGGCGGCCCTGACCCCCGCAATAAAGACCGCGCCGTCGCGATCTCACTCGAGAGCGTGCAGCCCGGAACTTTATGGAAAATCACGCTCAACGATCAAGGCACGGGGAGCAGATTCGATGGCTGGCCGGGTCTCTCTACGATGGGCTATTTTATCGAAGGGGACTCTGAGAAGACCGTGACCGAGCCGGCTACGGCCGAGAAGATCATCGCCGTAGGAGCTTATACGACAAAAGTCTATTGGACGGGGGCCGACGGGCTGCCTCACCGTTTTTTGGATCTGCAGAGCGAAGGGGAGTTGGCAAAGTTCTCCGCGCGCGGGCCGACGCGCGACGGGCGGCTCAAGCCCGATCTCGTCGCCCCCGGAACGGCCATCGTCTCCGTGTTGGCCGGAGATTCCGAACTCTCCCATAACGATAAATTAGTCCTGCCCGGACGCGAGTACGTGGCGATGCAAGGGACTTCGATGGCCGCGCCTCATGTCACGGGAGCCGTCGCGCTGCTCTTTCAGGCCAACCCGCGCCTGACCGTCGCCGAGATCCGTCGTCTGTTGGCTCAGACGGCGCTCCAAGATGCGTTTACCCTGAAGGGGCCGACGACGGGCTGGGGAGCGGGAAAGCTGCAAGCCGCTCAGAGCTTCGATGGGCTGGGGCTGGTCGAACAACTGCAACACGGACGCCCGGCCCTGAAGATCGGTCCCAACCCTGCTTTTCAGAAGACGGTCTTCTTTTACTCTGTCGGGTCCAAGCCCGCACAGAACGTCGAACTCTTGGTTTTTGATCTCGTGGGGCGAAGAGTCTACCGTCAGGCGCTCCTGCCCCAAGGCCAGCGCTTCGAGTGGCGTTTGCTCAACGAGCACGAGCAGCGACTTCCGCCGGGGCTTTATATCGCCCTCATCCGCGCCGACGGACGCACCAGCACGCCCCAACAGCTTATCATCCAACGCTAGGAGATCGTTTGAATTATTTACAGAAGACTCTGAGAGTGTTTTGTGCTGTTATCATCCTATTCTTATTCGTCGTGCTCTCTGCAGAATCCTACAGCGCTACGCCTCTGTTGGAGATGGGAGCGAGCGCGCGCGCCGTAGCGCTGGGGGGTGCGCTCTTAGCGCTCGCCGACGACGAGAACGCGCTCTTTTACAATCCCGCGGGATTGGCAGCGCTCGCACGTCCTGCCCTCTCCATTTTTTATAATCGCGTCTTTGAAGTCGTCCATCATTTTGGTGTAGGCGGCGCGATGCGCGGCCTCGGCCTACAGATCCTACAAATTGACGCAGGCTCTTCTGAAGCGACGAACGAATTCGGCAACTCCACCGGTATGGCAACGGGCTTCTTTGAGCGCTTAGGGTTGTTCGGGCTGGCGCTGGGCAGCGAGTCTTTCGCTATCGGTGGGCGCGTACAGTTCCAGCAAACCCCAACGGAAGCGCAATTTGCGCTGGACGCAGCCGCTCGTGTCACTATCGGCGTTGCGCGCTTGGGCTTGCTCGTTCACGACCTCTTCAGCGCGGACGGCTCGCTCGATCTGCGCTTGGGGATGGGCTTGGTCTTCCCACTGGATCCGCATTGGAGTTTTTCAGTTGGACTTGACATCTGGAAACTGCTCACGGGGCCGGAGCTGCGCGTGGGATTGGAAGTGTTGGTCAATAGCTTGAGCATGCGTCTAGGATATGACGGAGTCGCTCTGGCGAGCGGCGCGGGCGTGCGCTGGGACCGCTTACAGTTGGATTGGGCCTATCGGATGCACCCGCACCTGCCCGCTTCGACCATCGTGACAGTGACTTATATCTTTTAGGGTGCCCTTAAGAAAGTTAAGAAAGAAGGAGGAACGCAAGTATGAGAGTCTTAAAATATCTTCTTGTTCTGACTCTTCTGTTTATCTCTTTAACGGCCTTCGCTCAAGAGCCTCCGACGGAAGAACCTTTAGCTATTAATTATTTCGGCGAACTCGGCTGGATCGTCAAATACGGGCTGGGGGACTCGCGCGAGCTTTCACGGCGCGGCTACGCTAATCAGTTGCTCTTTGAGCAGTACGTCGCGCTCACGCTCGATGCGGGCGTCGAAGTCACGTGGCCCTTGAGCGGGACGCTGCGCGTCAGCGCTCAGTTGGATAACCGCAAGGGCGGCCATTTGCAGAGCTTCGCCTTCGGCTTTAAGAATGAGTCTCTCGAAACTTCTTTCAAAGATTTTTCTATGGCGCAAGGCAGCTCGGAGTTCGTCGTCGCCGACCGACTCTTGAAGGGGCTGATCGTCACGTGGCAGATCTCCGAGTCTATAGGGTTGACGGGCAAGCTGGCACGCGTCGAGGGCATCGCCGAGAGCCGCGTCTTCCGGGGGAACACCGCACGCGAGACAGCGCGCTTCACCCTCAACGACCCGGAGCGCCCTTGGGCCGAAGCGATCTACCTGAGAAATCTGCGCGGCTTAGAATTCTTTTCGCTTCAAAACTACGTCCCCGGCTTCACCGTCGCCGCGCTGCACTTTCAGCTTGGCACAGAGCTCAAAACGCTCTTGGACGATTACGGCCTAAGCTATCTTTATGAGATGGTCGAGAGAGAAGCTCAGCCCGAAATAGAAGAAGATCTCTACACGGTCCTCACCGAAAACGGGAAGACTTCGCTCTTGTTGAAGAGGGCAACGTTAGAGCTGCTACGCGATCAACTGCGTGCGTACATTGACGAATACAACGACGAACACGAGCTCTTTGGCGACGAGGCCAAAGAGTACCCAATGGCAGAAGATACCGACTACGAACGGGCTTTTTTCAATCGCTTGATCAAACTCGTGCAGTTCAGCGCGGGCGCCGAAAGATATCCCTTGGGGAACGTCCAGCGCGGGCGGTTCTTCTCGCTCGGTCGAGAGAAAGTGAAAGAAGATACTCTTAAACTGGAGATCAAGCGCCAAGAGTCGTTCATCACTCTCCCCGATCCTGGATTTCTCGAATTTACGTTCACTCTATTTGCCGAACCGGGATTATTAGCGCTCGATTTCCCCGAAGAGTTCTTCAGAGACCCGCGCAGCGAAGTGAGAGTGACGTTCGATTACGCCGTCTCCGGCGGACTCTATATTCTGGGCCTGGCCGTCTTGCAGAACAGCGAGCGCGTCTATCTCAATAATAAACTGCTCAAGCGCGATGTGGACTATCAGATAGACTATGAGACCGGAGCGCTCTTGCTCCTGCCGCCGCACGAAGCGCTCACGGAGCAAGACGAGCTCAAGATCGAATATGAGCTGATGCGCGGCGGCCTGGGCGGCTTCGCCGAGCATCAGCGCACATTTGTGGGGATCTCGCTCGACTGGTCGCCGTGGCCGTTTCTGAAACTCACGCTCGATGCGCTCCGCGCCGCCGATGGCGCACCCGCTCCCGAGGGCAAAGAGCGCCTGCGCACCATGCCCAACGCTCATACGGTCTTCGGCGTGAGAGCTGACTTAGATCTGGGCGATCTCAAGTCTCTCTTCAAGCTCGGATATGCTAATAATATCTTCCCTTCGGGGAAGAACCAGCGGCGCAATCAAGTCAATCAGATCAATGTGATCGCCTCGCTGACGCAAGAGCGTCGGCGCATCGCGCTCTTTGGGCATCAGAACGGGCTGCTCGTCTCCGACGGCACGCGCTGGCAAGACTTCACGACGGCGCACGGGCTTTCGGGCCGCGGCGTGCGTGGGATCGCCGCGACCAGAAATACTCTACTGATCGCCGCCGACTCTGGTCTCTCGCTGGTCCGACTGGAGCCGGGACGCCCGGTGCTCGACAGCTTAGCCAAACCCGTTAATTGGAAGCGCTTTTACAGATTAGATGGGCTGCCCCACAATACCGTCAACGACGTGCTCCTAGACAATAACGGCGTTCTCTGGGTGGCCACTCACGAGGGCTTGGCGCGCGTTCTCTTAGCACAGATCGAAGAGAAGAACGCTTGGAAGAGCTATAAGAGAGCCAATACGCCCGGACTCGTCAGCGAGCGCTTTCTAAAGCTCGCGCACGATGGGACCAAACTCTATGTGGGCACAGACAAGGGCCTCCTCATCTATGATCCTGCCACAGAGCGCTTTGAGTCGGTCCCAGAATTACAGGGCGAGTATATAAACGATCTCGTGGCTGCGGGCGCAACGGTCTATGCGGCTACGAAGCGCGGCGTCTATCAGCTCTTTGCCGGGCAGGGTCTCGATTGGGTTGTGGACGATCTCCCTGTGCGAAGCCTCTCTGTGTGGCAAGACGAACTGTGGTACGGTACGGAGATCGGGCTTTTTCGTATAACGTCCGATACACCCATCTTGCAAGAGTATGCGATCACGGCTCTGGAGAAGTCCACGCCCGCAACTTCTTCACTTTGGGCCGGACCTAAAGCTAGAGAGACTTATCAGATGCCCCTATGGCAGATAGACCCCAACGGAGTTGCTACCGAGTATTCTCAAGCGCAGACACGCCTCAACGGGCGGGATGAGTTTCGCTTTGCGGATATCCCCGCCGATAAGAACACCGATCGGGGCTGGCTCGCCCAGTTCAGCACAGAATACAAATGGGGCGCGCTCGACCTCCAAGTCTCTCTAGAGAGCGCCGTCCCCGAATTCACGGCGATCGGCCGGGAAGAGCGCCAAGACGCCCATCGTCTGAAACTGAGCGCGAGCCTCCCCGTGCTCAGCAATCTCACGCTTTCGGGAGAACATACGATGGGCTTCTCTGAGAGATTCCGCACGTTTGCGATGAACGACACCCTGCGCGCTCAGTGGCAGCCGTGGGAGGCCGGCCCCAAGTTGAGCGGCACACTCGCTCTTGAGCTGTTAGAGCAAAATCGCTTTGATCGCACGTCGGGCTTCGACACCAATAAATTCGCCTACGGCCTCAAGGCCGAGCAGAAACTCAATATAGCGCACTTGCTTCCCCTAGCTCAAGATCTCGCGGTCAGCGCTACGTATGATGGGGCGATCACCGGCGGGGCGCTGGCGCGCGCGCTCTTTGATTCTAAGTTCAGTCTGACTACGACGCTCTCGCTGACGCCGAGCTTAAGAGTCAGGGGGACGCTGGGTTTCAGCGAGCGCGTCAGTCCGGGCTTTCGCGGCGGGCCGGCGCGCCGCGACGGCGATCTCTCTTGGAGCTTGGGAGGAGATTGGCAGTACGATCTGGGTTTTTCAAAACTGAATACGTCTTATGCGCGCGCGACGCGCCAGCGCTTCCCCGGCGGGCGCGGCTCGCTCGATGAAAACGCCGGCGTTGACTTGCGCTTCAGCGATTTTGCGATAGCAACCGCGAAGCTGACTCCAACTCTCACGCTTTCGGCGCGGCGCACTCTGCCCTTGGGCGCACAAGAGAAGAGCGGCTCTCTCTCGCTCTCGGCTGAAGGGCGTGCTATCGTTGTCTGGCAGCCGTTCTCCGGGTCGGTCGTGCTGAAGCAGAGCTTCTCGACGGATTTACGCTCCGCGCGCGATCTGCTCCGACAAGACCTGAACGCCAATATAGACTGGGCGCTCAGCCCGGAGTTAAAACCCAGAGCCGACTTTGGGCTCTCGTTGGATACGCTGGTGCACCCAACTCTGGGGCGCAAGCAGACCCTAAGAGAGCGAGCGCGGCTCTCGCTGAGTTGGGACCCTCCGGGGCCGTGGCGCACGGGCGGCGATCTCTTCTGGCAGATGACTATAAGCGAGCGCGAGCGCACTCAAACTTATGAGCTGGGAGGCCAGACTTCTTTGAGTCTGTGGGAGAAGCTGGCGCTCTCTCTGGAGGCGCGCGCGGCGCTCCACACGGGCCTGCGCGACCAGAAGCCGGTGCAGACCGCCGATTGGGAGCTGGTGCTCAAGGGCGACTATGATCTGGGCGTGGCGTGCGCTCCGGGACTCGTAGAGAGCACCTGCAATCTTTCGGCAGTACTGGGCTACAGTGGGAGGTTCGAGCCGGCGGCGCGCGCGCCGTGGAGCCACAGCCTCTTTGCCCAAGCGCAACTGGGAATTAATTTTTGATCTTGTGACGGACTTAAATCAGGCAGCGGCTGGCAGCAGTTGCTTCAACACCGTCTGCAAGATCCCACCGTTCTTGTAATATTCGATTTCAACGGGAATATCGAGCCGCGCAAGGACTCTGAACTCGGTCACGCGCCCGTCGGGCCTTCTCGCCCGCACTGTCAGCTCTTGTCTAGGTCTTTCAATCTTGGAGACGCCCTCTATCTCAAAGAGTTCCCGCCCCGTCAGCCCTAATCTCTCAGCGTTCTGGCCGTCCAGATATTGCAACGGCAAGACCCCCATCCCGACTAAGTTCGAACGATGAATGCGCTCAAAACTCTCAGCTATAATAGCTCTAACTCCCAAGAGCGCCGGCCCCTTGGCCGCCCAGTCTCGTGAGCTCCCCGTCCCGTACTCTTTGCCCGCCAGCACGATTAAGGGCACCCGTTCAGACTGATAGCGCATCGCTGCATCATAAATACTCATTCTCTCCCCGCTGGGGAAGTGGATCGTTCCTCCGCCCTCCGTCCCCGGTACTAAGAGATTTTTTAGGCGTACATTGGCGAACGTCCCGCGCATCATCACTTCGTGATTGCCCCGACGCGAGCCATACGAGTTAAAATCTTTCTTCTCGATCCCGCGCTCGATCAGATATTTCCCCGCGGGACTCTCTACGGGGATATCCCCCGCCGGCGAGATGTGATCGGTCGTCACGGAATCGCCCACCATGACCAAGACGCGCGCTCCAGAGATCTCTTGCAGGGGCTTGGACTCCAAAGAAAAACCTACAAAATAGGGAGGCTCTTGAATATAGGTAGATGCGGGATCCCAACGGTAGAGTTCGCCCTCGACGCCGGTGATCGCATTCCATTGGGGGTTTCCATCGAAAACATTCGCATAGATTTTCTTGAACATCTCTGGGGCAATAGACCGAGCAACCGTCTCGGCGATCTCCTGCTGCGAGGGCCAGATCTCCTTCAGATAGACAGGTCTTCCCTCTCTGTTCACGCCCAGAGGCTCATGAGCCAAATCAACGTCTACCGTGCCCGCGAGCGCGTAGGCAATGACCAGCGGCGGCGACGCCAGAAAACTCGCTTTCACCAAGGGTTGAATGCGTCCTTCAAAATTGCGGTTGCCCGACAAGACAGCAACTGCGACGAGACTCTTTTCTAAGATTTCTTTGGCGACGGATTCGGGCAGCGGGCCGCTGTTGCCGATACACGTCGTGCAGCCGTAGCCGACCAGGTGAAATCCCAGCTCTTCTAAGTAGGGCATCAGTCCCGATTTTTGCAAATATTCCGTGACGACCTTGGAGCCGGGGGCCAAGCTCGTCTTGACGTGTCTTCTGACTTTGAGTCCGCGCTCGACGGCTTTTTTCGCCAACAATCCCGCGGCCATCATTACGGAGGGATTGGAAGTATTGGTGCATGATGTGATCGCAGCGATGACCACGGAACCGTGGGATAACTGAAGGCCCTCGCCCCGCCCTTCGGGCACCCCTCTCCTGTTTTCACGGACGGGAGAGGGGTCGGGGGTGAGGGCCTCTTCCCCTAATCCATACCCGCCCTCCTTCACCGGGGCCGTCAGTGCTCTGTGAAATTCACGCTTGACGTCCCACAGTTTTATTCTATCCTGCGGGCGCTTCGGCCCGGCGACGCTGGGCTCGACCTCTTCGAGTTTCAGTTCCAGCATGTCGGTGAAGATCGGATCTGGTGCCTCTTTCGTCCTGAAAAGCCCCTGCTCTTTGCAGTATCGTTCGACTATCTCTATAAGTTCTGAGCTGCGCCCGGTCTGTTTTAAATATCTCAGCGTCTCGTCATCTACGGGGAAGAACCCCATCGTCGCGCCATATTCGGGAGCCATATTGCCGATCGTCGCTCGATCGGGCAGGGAGAGCTGCGAGAGCCCCTCACCGTAAAATTCGACAAACTTATCTACGACGCCCTTCTTACGGAGCATCTGCGTGACGGTCAAGACCAAATCTGTTGCTGTAACGCCCTCGCGCAGCCGTCCCGTCAGCCGAAAGCCGATCACTTCGGGAGTGACCATATAAAGCGGCTGGCCGAGCATAGACGCTTCGGCTTCGATCCCTCCCACACCCCAGCCCACCACCCCTAAGCCGTTGATCATCGTCGTGTGCGAATCCGTGCCCACGAGCGTATCTGGAAATGCGATCCACTGATTTCCATCTTTGCGGGTCATCACGACTTGAGCGAGAAACTCTAAGTTCACTTGATGGACGATCCCCGTAGCCGGGGGGACGACTCTGAAGTTTCTGAACGCTTTCTGGCCCCAGCGCAAGAACTCATATCGCTCTCTGTTTCGCTCGAATTCTATCTCAGCGTTACGCTGGAGCGCCAAGCGCGACGCAAAGTAATCGACCTGAACAGAGTGGTCTATGACCAAATCTACGGGGACGAGCGGGTTGATCCCAGTAGAGTCGCCCCTCAGTCTTTTAACAGCAGAGCGCATAGCAGCAAGATCAACTACTGTTGGAACGCCCGTGAAGTCCTGCAACAAGACGCGCGCGGGCTTGAAGGGGATCTCCCGCCCCAGTTCGGGGTTCCACTGCGCTAGGGCCTTCACGTCTTCTTCACTGATTATGCGTCCGTCGCAGTTTCTCAGCAGAGATTCGAGCATCACTTTGAGCGAGAAGGGCAATCGAGAGATCTTGCCGACACCAGATTGCTCTAAGACCTCGAGACGGTAGAGCACCACTTGACCGTCTTTTCGTGAAAGACTCTGCCGGGCCAGTTGCGCGATCTTCATGAGATCAGGCTCCTTTGTAGAGAATGCGTTTCAGAATTCTTTGAGTTCTCAGTATAGTCAGACTACGAACGTGTTGCAATCGCGCAGCGACCCCCATTCTTTGACAGATCGCTCGCAATGGGCTAGCATAGAAGGGTTTCAAGTTCTAATAGGATCGCAAACTATCTGGACACTGTAGGGGCGAACCCCCGTGTTCGCCCGCATTCGTGCAGACAATTTACAAGAGGTGATCTTTCCATGAAGCGCGTGCTCATTATGGGCGCTGCCGGACGCGATTTTCATAATTTTAACGTCTACTTTCGCCATAACCCCGACTACAACGTTGTGGCTTTCACTGCTACGCAAATCCCCGACATCGAAGGACGTAGATACCCCGCCAAGCTCGCCGGAAAACTCTACCCAAAAGGCATCTCCATCGAATCCGAAGACGATCTCGTCGCGCTCATCCAAGAGCACGAGATAGATCTCGTCGTCTTCTCTTATAGCGACGTCTCGCATCAGTACGTGATGGAGCGCGCCAGCCGCACCATGGCCGCCGGAGCCGATTTTATGCTCTTAGGCCCCAAAACCACCCAACTGAGATCAAACAAGCCCGTCATCTCCGTCACGGCCGTGCGCACCGGCGCGGGCAAGAGCCAGACCACCCGACGCGTCGCAGCCATCTTGCGCGAGCTGGGCCAGCGGGTCGTCGTCGTCCGCCACCCCATGCCCTACGGCGACCTCGTCGCCCAAGAGTGCCAACGCTTCGCGAGTTATAAAGACCTCGACCGATATAACTGTACGATTGAAGAACGCGAAGAGTACGAACCGCATATCGCCCAGGGCACTATTGTCTACGCCGGCGTTGATTATGAAAAGATTCTGCGCATGGCCGAACGAGAAGCCGATCTCATCGTCTGGGACGGGGGCAACAACGACTTCTCTTTTTACAAATCTGATCTGAATATTGTCGTCGCCGATCCCCTGCGCGCCGGCCACGAAGTGACGTACTATCCCGGTCACGTCAATCTGCTTATAGCCGACGTGGTCGTCATCAACAAAGTGGACACCGCCGGACGGGCCGAGATAGATCGCGTGCGCGAGAGCATCAGAGCTTTCAATCCTCAAGCCAAGATGATAGAAGCCGTCTCGCCGCTCTTTGTCGAAGACCCTGCAATCATAGAGAACAAGCGCGTCTTGGTCATCGAAGACGGCCCGACGCTCACGCACGGGGAGATGGGCTACGGCGCGGCGACGCTCGCCGCCGAAAAGTTCGGCGCTCGTGAGATCGTTGACCCCCGTCCCTATGCAGTAAACTCCATTGCCGAGACGTTTAAGAAATATCCCCATATGGGGAAGCTGCTCCCCGCTATGGGCTACGGCAGAGAACAGATTCGTGATCTGGCCAAGACGATCCAACGTACGCCCTGTGACGCTGCGATCATCGGGACGCCTATAGACTTAAAGAAACTGATAAAATTTGAGATCCCCACGACGCGCGTGCGCTACGAGCTCCAAGAGATCGGTCACCCTACACTGAAAGAGATCATCGCGCCGATGATCCATTGAGTTGAGTGCAGACACCAGTCACTTCGACACCAGACAGAAGCCCATAGAGTTTTAGTCGGCCTTCCTTCGGTTTGCTGAGAGTTTCTCTTATAAAGAACGTTGTATGAAGCAGCTACAACGCGCACTTCTTTGCGGCTCTCTTCTCTTGCTCTTCAGCACCCTCTTGCAAAGTACAGTTTCGGGGCAACAGTTTCTCGGACGCTTTCTCAGCGAGCTGACCTTGAAGCCCGCTGCGCCCTATCTGGTGAACGCGGAGTTTCGCGTTCTTTCTAAGATCAGCGTGGCCGAGGCGGCTTTCGCTATAGACTCCAAGTTCGATCTGGGAACATTGCGCTGGCAGCGCTTCATCGCTTCGGTCACCGTGCCGCCGCTCAGCGCGCGCAATCGCCTGACGTTTGTGAACGGCTTTGCCTTTGGCAAGAACGAATTGGTCGCCGCGCTGCACTTTGGCGGTGTCTCGCTGGGCGTCGAAGTGATTCTGCATAACCAGACAGTTACTTTTGATGTCGAATGCCCGCCCGCGCCGCTGACGCCTTCTTTGGAAGCGGGTCTCGTGGTCGAAGCGGGAGTCCGCACGCAGTTCTTCACCGTCGCCAGCTACACAGGCTTTGGCGTGATTCGCTTAGTAGAAGATCTGGACCAAGAGCAGTTGCCCATTATCAATGAGCCGTTCGCGTTCGAGCCGCGCATTGTGATGCTCGATATATTCAGCGAGCGCGAGCCGGATCGCCTCGTCGTAGCGCCCTTTCAGTTCACCGAGCAGGTCGTGGCCTTTGAGTTCTATCTAATGAACGTCGTCTCGCTGAGCTCGCTCTCGGTCTTCACACCCACAGGCTGGAAGAAACAGATCCCCGGATTATCAGTAAAACTCGACGCTCCAGCGGCCGATCTCAAGCTGCGCTTCAGCGTCAGCTCTACGTTCGAGCTGCCCGGCTTCTTCTTGACGTTCTTGCCCGTTGAGCTCCATCTGCGCTGGGGATTCTTTCAATGGCGGAGCTTCACGCTCTTCAGCGATCCGCCGGGAGCGACGCCCTTCTCGTTTAGAAAACAGGTCTTCCAATCGCTCTTTGAGTTGAATTTCTTCAGGTCGTTCTTTGAGCTGTGCGCCGGCCCGGACTGCCCTTGTCCCGGAGGCGTAATCACAGACTTCCGCTGGCGCTTCGGGATCGAGCTGAGATTTTTATTTGGCTCTTGATATTATAGGCGCTTGAGGAAGACTTCGGCCTCTTCTTCGTAGGTGTGAAAGGGGTTGGCTAACACCAGCGTCTTCTTCGGCTCGACGAAGACCCCATCCCATTCGATCATATACTCGTGTTTGCCGCGAGTGCGCAACCCCCGCACGATCTTGGCTCGCCCATAGGCTCGCGTATCCGACGGAGGCTCCTCTATCGCTCGCACGATCTCTCTATCACTGATAAGCCGCAGACGGTCTTCCAGCGCATAGTGAAGTCCATAATCGGGATCGACGTTGTGATACTCCAGATCTAAGCTGTGCAGGACTTCCGATTGCCAAGAGAGTCTTTCGGACTCTTTATAGAGGCGCAACAGTTTATATTTGGCGACCCAGTCGAGCCGGTCGGCCAGCTTGAGCGGTTCGCGCTCTAGAGTGTTGAGAGTACCCTCCCATTCGCGCAAGACTTCATCGGTCTCGGCGTCGCGCCCGGCGAAGCGCTCTTGCGCCGCTTGCAGATAAGATCTCTGTAAGTCTATCGCCGAGATCGTCTGGCCGTTCTCGCGCCGCACGAGCCAGCGCCACGTCGGGTCCCGCGAGATCTCTTTCATCGCTCTTAGGGGTTGTACCAGCTCCACGCCTACGGGCACCGCGCGTTCTTCTAACAGATCGAGCACTAAGACCGTCGTGCCCATTTTCAAAAACGTCGCGTATTCGGAGGGATTGGCCTCGCCGAAGAGCAGATGGAGTCTGGGGCTGCGCGAGAGCTCGTACATCTGATCCCATTTGGGATTGATGAGCGCGCGGCTGAAGCGCACGCGCCCGGAGACCGTATGCAGAATGTGATCGGCGCGCTGCGAGAGCTGAAAATCTACTGTGGGATCGGGTTCGACGCTATAAGCCGCGTCTACAAAAACATAATCGGCCGGGTGGCGCGATCTCTGCTGGGAGAGCCGCTGCCAGTCGCTCGTGAGGCAGTGCCCACCGGCGCGGCCGGCACCCGCGAAGATCTGGCGCGTCACTAAGAAGGGCACCAATTTTTCTAACGCCTGTCGCCATGAGAGCGCCTCGACATT
Organism: Candidatus Acetothermia bacterium; assembly: GCA_022683945.1. Lineage (GTDB taxonomy): Bacteria > Bipolaricaulota > Bipolaricaulia > RBG-16-55-9 > DRXL01 > SKYB132. Next base: position 19,189 of record JAJHSH010000024.1, read on the forward strand.
GACAGAATAATTCTCGTGACACCCGAACGTATGCCCGGCGAAGTGATCAACGCTGTTGTTATAAAAACTGGTTCTCTCGTGCCAGCGCATGGCGCGCAACGTTTTAGCGATCAAGCGCTGGCCAGCGCGTTCGTAGGCGATCAGATCTCGCAGAGAGCGACATTCCGGGGTGGCGTATTCCAAGTGCGTGCCGACGGCGTCAATATAGAGCCGGCCCCCGTTGACGAGAAAGCCGCCGGCTTCGGCAGGCTCGAAATACATATCGCGCGTGTGGAGATCGAGCAAGCCCCACTGCCCCCGCGCGAAGATCGCCTCTTTGACCTGTTCAACGACCGTCTCGTACGAGCCCAGAGCAGCGTCGCGCACCAAGCAACCGAACTCCGTCTCCAGACCGACGATGCGATGTTGCATGATCTCTAAATAATCCGTGATAGAATGGGCTTCAGATCGCGTTCCTCTAATATACAGAATCGCCGATCGCGCTGCGAATCGCGCTTCAGCAGGGCCGCTTCTACGGTGCCCATTTGTAACTCTTGGCTCAAACGCTCTTCCCATCTTGCTGAAGACTCTTTCACCGGGCTGCGCCCGGCCGTCCACGCGCGCAAGGCGATCTCCAGCGCCGCCTCCAGTTTAGGAACTCGCTTCAACTCGCTCAGCGCTTGCTCCATCTCCAGGCGACCGGATTCCCGCCCGGCGGCCGCAGCATATCTCTGATGCAGTGAGAACTCGCCGTCATAGTTTACGAGATAAAAGAGATCTTCTTCGGGAGCGGGTTCTACTTGGGCAAAGAGCCCCAACAGAACGAGGGGCAATCTCAAGGGATCGCTGAAGCCCTGCTTGAGCGCCGGACTGAGCGCCACGCCGACCACGCGCTGAATCGAGACATCATCGGCGCTTCGCTGAAAGCCCTCGGCGTGTGCAAAGTCTACAGCTAATTGGCGGACAGCTTCTAGATCAGATTGATTTCCCAGCCCGGAGAAAGCCAGTCTGTCATAGATCTCGAAGATCTTAGGCTGCCCGCGCCGCACCGTCAGTATGAGAATCCCCTCTTGGGTCGAGAGAGCCACCACCGGGCTGCCCTCTTTGAGACGATCCTCGACGTAGTCGGCCTTTTGGCGCAGAGTCTGCTGCCAGTTATAGGGGGTCATAAGTCTCTTCACTCTTGGAGCAGGGCGCGCTGGAGCGAGCGCAAGAGATCTTCTGAGACTTCTTGAACGCCTTCGGCAGTCACCATCTTCGCCGAGGGAAGTCTCCGAATCCCACTGGTTGCCGTATCCAGCGAAGCGGCGATCTCTAAAAGCAGAAGCGCCTCGCGCAGAGCCTCTTCGAGCTTCATCTGGCGAAACGGGCTCTTGGTGCGCACGACATACTCAAACGCTCCGCGGATTCTCTCGGCCCCGGAGCCCGCCGCGCCGAATTCCCGACTCTCAAAACGCGCCCCCATCGCATCATAGAAGAATATTCGCCCTTCGCTCTTCTCTCTATCAAAAGCGCTTACGATGGGCAAGAATCCGCCGATGCCCTGGAGCGCTCCCGGCAGGGCGCGCCCTAAGACGCGCGAGACCTCATGCAGCTTCCCTTCCAAGCTCATCTCTTGCAGTTGGCTGCGAGCATAGTATTTGAACGAGTGCTGGAGAAAGCGCACGGCTTCAGAAGCAGTTGCATACGAGCCGGCAATGGCGATGAGCGTCTCGTCGTCAAGTTTTAAGATCTTCTCGGCCTCTTCGTAGAAGATCGCATTGCCGGCAGTGGCTCGCCGGTCGGCGACGTTCAAGACGCCTTCTGCAAACTTCACGGCAATGACGGTCGTGCCGTGAACGTTCACTACGGCAGCTTGATTTCGTAAGCCAGCGTCCACAGTTGGAAACTGAATCCCCTGGGTCTCCAAGAGATTCATCAAGTCGCCGGGACCCTTTGATCGTCGCTCAAACACGTCGTAAGTCCTCCGGTTGAATATCTAAATCTCGCCAGTTACTCCCCACTGCGCTGCCGATAGCGCTGCGCCTGACGAGGATCTACGCGGCGCATCTTCTCCAGCAGTCTCTCGGTATCGGGCTTGGGGACGTTGGGAGTCCGAGGGCCGTCGCCCTCGTCGCGCTTCGTCCACGGTTCGGTCGGCTTGACGACTCGCTCCGGCATAGTTGAGATCCCTCCTTTCTCAGACTAGAACTGCTTCATCTTCATCATACGCCAAAGCGCTCGCGGTGTCGAGGCCGCTTCGAAGCTCTCTGGGTCGAGAGCGCCGAGGCGACCATCTACCCATCTTTTCAGGTCAATAGTAAGATCTTCATCGCCGTCGCGCAAGTGGATCTCTCCCCAGTTGAGCGCTAAGACCGAGCCGGGGAATTTCTGCACACAGAGGCCGCGCACCCAGGCGCGCGTGTCCCGCGGCGGTCTCTCGCGCGCTTGCTCTATCTCCTGATCGCTCACCCAGCGTCGCAGGCTCCCTTGACGCTGCAACTCGTAAAACAGCCCCCGCTGAGGATGAACGTTGTGATACTCTAAATCCAAGCTGCGCAGGATCTCCTCCTGCCAACTGAGCTTCTCCGAGTCTATGAACGCTTGGAACAGTTGGTGCTTGGCCGCCCAATCTAAGCGATCCGCACAGCGTGTATAGTCCGTCTCCAAGTCTTCTAAGAGAGACTCCCACTCGCGCAGGACTTCGTCGGTCTCGGCGTCGCGCCCGCGAAAGAGCTCCTGCGCGGCGCGCAGATAGAGACGCTGAAGCTCAAGAGCCGAGATCGTGCCTTCGTCTTCCAGCTCGACGATCCAACGACGAGAGGCATCGCGCGAGAGTTTTTGCAGAGTCTCTACGGGCTGTTTGAGCATCCCCGGCGGGCCGTAGCCCGCTTCGAGCAGGGCCAGCACCAGCGCCGTCGTCCCCACTTTGAGTGCCGTAGCATACTCGCTCAGATTGGCATCGCCACAGATGACGTGTAATCTTCGATAGTGTCGCGCATCGGCGTGGGGTTCGTCGCGGGTGTTGATGAGAGGGCGGCGGTGGAGCGTGTCCACGCTGCAAAGCTCCGTGAAGAAATCCGCGCGCTGGGAGAGCTGAAAATCTATTTGAGAATCGGATTCGCTTCCCACGCGGCCCGCCCCGGCGAAGAGAATCCGAGTCACCAGAAACGGCGTCAAGCCGGCTATTAATTGCTCAAAGGGCAGTCTTCGCTTCACCAGATAGTTTTCGTGACAGCCGTAGCTCATGCCGTGATAGTCTATATTATTCTTGAAGACCGAGACGGTGCGTCCTGTCTTCTGCGCATAGGCTTGAGCCGCCTCCCAGACGATCTTTTCTCCCGCTTTGTCGTGACCGATGAGGTCGCGAAGCGACCGGCATTCGGGGGTGCTGTATTCGGGATGGCCGTGATCGTGATAGAAGCGTGCGCCGTTGCCGAGCACTCGGTCAGCGTGATCTTCCGAGGCGCTGAGCATACGGTGTGTAGGCTTCTCGTAGCGTTGGTCTTCGGGATTGGTCGAGAGCGCCGGAGCGCGCCAGCCGCGGGCATCGCGCAAGGGATCTTCGTCGCTGTAATCCCAAGGGCCGGCTCCGGGATAGCTCTGGACGAGCGCACGGGCTTCGTCGGCTAGCTCGGAAATCCCTACCCCTTCGATGAAAATCCCGTACTCGGTTTCGATTCCCAAGAGACGATCCATTGTTTGGTCTTTTTTATTATGCCGGTTCAGTGCTCCTAATGCAATGCTCGCAGTCCTCTGAACTACTGCTCAGATTGCCAATGCTGCAACAACTGTGTCAGCAAGCGCACGCCGTACCCCGTCGCGCCCTTGGCGTGATAGAGCCGGCTCTCGACATCGTAAGCGACGCCGGCAATATCTAAGTGCGCCCAGGGATAGCTCACAAACTCTTTAAGAAAGATCGCGCCCACGGCCGCGCCCGCTTGCGGGCCTTTGTTCGCACTGTTTTTGATATCTGCGATCTCGCTCTTGATGATCTCTTTGTACTCTTCATAGAGGGGCAAGGGCCAGACGCGCTCCCCCGACTGCTGCGCGGCTTTCTGAATCTTTGGGAGAAGCGTCTCGTCATTAGAGAAAAGCCCCGCGGCTTCTTTGCCCAGCGCGATGGTGCACGCCCCCGTCAGCGTCGCCAAATCTATCACGGCTTGGGGATTATATCTTTGGGCATAGACGAGCGCGTCGGCGAGCACCAGTCTCCCTTCAGCGTCGGTGTTGGTGACTTCAACTGTTTTGTCGTTCGAGATTTTTATGACGTCGCCGGGCTTGAGGGCCTTCCCCGATGGCAGATTCTCCGCAGCAGCGATCAAGCCGACGACGGCCATGGGCAGTCTGAGCAGTGCCACAGCGCGCACCGCCCCTATCACGGCGGCTGCGCCGCTCATGTCGTACTTCATCGCTTCCAGGCCCTCGCGCGGCTTGATAGAGATTCCCCCGCTGTCGAACGTGATCCCCTTGCCTATCAGCACGACCGGCTGGGCTGCCTCCCTCTCCCAGGCAGGGAGAGGGCTGGAGTGAGGGTGATACTCCAGCACGATCAATCTCGGTGGCTCGTCGCTGCCTTTCCCTACAGAGAGAATCCCGCCCATGCCCAGCTTTTCTAAAGCTTTTTCGTCAAAAACTTCGCAGCGCAGCCCCAGCTCTTGGGCGAGCTGTTGTGCGCGTTGCGCCAGCTCTCGCGGAGGCAGGCTCTGGCCGGGTTCGTTTGCTAAATCGCGTGCCAACGCCACCGACTCCGCTATGACCCGACCGTGCTGTGCGCCACGCTCAAGCTGCTCTAACTTTTCTGCGCTCTGCTCGACGATGCGCAGGCGCTCTAGTTTAATGGGCTCTTCGGGTTTTTTGAATTTCTCGAAGCGATATAAGCCCAGCAGCGCCCCTTCGACGGTCGCCTGCGCAGCCGTGAGAGAATCGAGCCCACCGATGCCTGCCCCGTGCGCAATGGTCGTCAATTCTGGGAGAGATTTCGCAGCGCGGACTGTAGCAGCGCTCACCTCACGGACGACATCAGACGAGAATTTCTCGGCTGGGCCGAGCCCGACTAAGAGCACGCGCTTGGCTCCGATCTTCCCGTGCGTGCGCAGCCAAAAGACTTCGCCCTTCTTACACGAGAAATCGCCGTCGGTGAGTATTTCAGAGAGCGCGCCATCTAACGCTCCGTCCACAGCGCCGGCGGCCCCGCCGGGACGACGCACCCCCTGAAAGATCCCCAGACAGATCGCGTCCGTCTGAATTTTGCTGATCTCCCCCTGCTCCGTCACAATCTGCATGATCGAGATCACCTCTTTGGGTCTCAAGTGTATCGAGACTCTCCGGGTGTTGACAACTCCGAAATATTGGAGCTGATACACATCATCTGCTGTACCGGCTCAGGTCATTGCGCTCACGGGGGATTAATTCGGTAAAATAAAGCGTAGCCGTTCGAAGAAGTGGCTGAAAGCACAGAGCGCGAACGTGTATAATGCCGAGCGGAGGACGAAAATTATATGATCGGTGAAAAGGTCCTTGTAGAGCGCCCAGACTTGCAGAAACTCTTGGACGCGCTGCGCCAGAAGGGATACACGACCGTCGGCCCCACCGTGCGCGACCACGCGATTATCTACGACCAGATCACTTCTGTTGAAGAGTTGCCCATCGGCTGGACAGACGAGCAAGATGGGGGGACGTATCGTCTCAAGAGGCGCACTGACCAAGCTCTCTTCGGCTACGTCGTCGGGCCGCACTCGTGGAAGAAATTTTTGCATCCGCCCGTTTTGAGTTTATGGAAAGCGAAAAAGAACGGAAAAAACTTCGAGATCGTCTCAAACAACGGCGAGCCTCCTCAGTATGCGTTCATCGGCGTCCGGTCGTGCGAGCTGCACGCGATTCTTATCCAAGATCGCGTCTTCATCAACGGGAAATTCGTAGATCCGCACTATCAAGCGCGCCGCGAACGGGCTTTCATCGTCGCGGTCAATTGCGTCCAGGCCGGCGGGACTTGTTTTTGTGTTTCGATGAAGACCGGGCCTAAAGCGACAGTCGGCTTTGATCTGGCGCTCACGGAGATCTTAGACGGCCAACGGCACTACTTCGTCGTCGAGGTCGGCACGGAGAAGGGTGCAGAAATTTTACAGCAAGTGCCGACGAAGAAAGCTCAGCCCCGTGATCTTCAGATTGCCGCTGAGCGAGTACAGCAAGCAGCCCAACAGATGGGCCGCCAAATGGACACGACAGATATCAAAAATTTGCTCTACCGAAATTTAGAGCATCCGCGCTGGGACGAGGTCGCGACCCGCTGTCTCAATTGTACGAACTGCACAATGGTCTGCCCCACGTGTTTTTGCACTACGGTAGAAGACGTCACGGACTTGACGGGCAGTGAAGCCGAGCGCGTGCGCAAGTGGGACTCGTGCTTCACTATGGATTTTTCATATGTGCATGGCGGGAGCGTCCGGGCTTCGCCGAAATCTCGCTATCGCCAGTGGATGACTCATAAATTAGCAAGCTGGATTGATCAGTTCGGAACTTCAGGCTGCGTCGGCTGCGGGCGCTGCATCACCTGGTGCCCCGTGGCGATTGACATCACCGAAGAGGTCCGTGCTATCAGAGAGAGCGAGCACAGCAAAGAGAAAGGAGAATAGTTATGGAGACGCTGGAGCGACTGTTACTAGAGCACCCGTTCTTTAAGGGGCTCGACCCGCGCTATGTGAAGCTCATCGCAGAGTGCGCCACAGAAGTCTCGTACAAGGCCGGGGATTTTATCTTCCACGAGGGCGACCCGGCTACGCATTTCTGGCTCATTCGCAACGGGAAGGTCTCGCTGGAGATCTTCGTGCCCGGGCGCGGTGCCATGATCTTAGAGACGTTGGGCGAGGGCGACGTGATGGGCTGGTCGTGGATCGTGGAGCCCTATAAGAAACAGTACGACGCACGCGCTCTAGAGCTGACACGAACGCTGATCTTTGATGCGCGTTGCATCCGCACCAAGTGCGATGAAGAGCCTAAATTGGGCTATGATCTCTTCAAGCGCTTTTCGCAGATCATCGGACAACGCCTGCAGGCCGCCCGATTGCGATTATTCGATCTCTATGGCAGTCACAATTAAGCCCCAGACAGCGCTTACAGCCCAGAGCGACCCGATGGTGCCTGTGCAATATTGGGTGCAGCGGGTGCGGCGCGAGACGTCAGACACGTTTACGCTGGAGTTGGAACCTCTCCCCCAGCCCCTCTCCCGCTACCC
>JAJHSH010000071.1 GCA_022683945.1 Candidatus Acetothermia bacterium
ATGGGTGGTATGGGGCGCAATGAATTGCGCCCCTACGGGTTTAATCCACACGATGCCGTGCAAATGGTTGGGCATGACCACATGGATATCCATTGCAATGCCGGAAAATCGTTCCGGCAAACCCTGCCACATGGTAATGATGGTCTGGCCGGCCAGATTCAATCGCGTCTGACCGTCCACCACCTCACCGAACCAGCATACCCGGCCCTGCGTACAAGTAGCCAGCCGGTTGCCTCACGTACCGTCCTGCGCGGACACCGTTGTTTTCACCTGCGTTCATCATGACCTAGCCATATCCCGGCTCCTTCAGGTTCTTGGCGATTGCCTCCTCCAGTCGCCGGGCCTCGGCAGGTAGTCAGAGGTTAACAGAACGAAGCAAGACCCGCAAACGCTTGACACTCTATCAAAGATGGCCTATCATACACTACATAAAGAGAAAATGGGGAGTTGAGTTTCTATGCATTGGACAATTCGCTTGGCCTTGGCTTTCAGTCTCTTGATGCTCACGCTGACTCCAGCCACAACTTCACAAACGGTCGTGCGCATATTAACCCCCCAGAGCACGATCTTCTCACTGGACTTCAGCCCCGACGGGAGGTTGGTCGCAGCAGGGTGCGGCAACGGGACAACGTGGATCTGGGAAGTCGCTACGGGAAAACTCTTTAGAGTGCTAGACGAAAGTCTGGGCACGGTCTTCGCGCTCGCCTTCAGTCCCGACGGCAAGAGACTTCTAACGGCCAATGGCGACAGCGACGTCGGCTACGTCTGGGATCTTGAGACGGGGCGCGCTCTCTTTAAGCTCGAAGGGCACGAGGGCTGGGTACACGCTGCAGCTTATAGCCGCGATGGGAAAGTACTGGCGACGGGGGCTGAAGACCGAACTGTCCGAGTTTGGGATGCTACCGATGGGCGTTTAGTGAGAATACTCACCGGGCATCGCAACACCGTCTTCGGGCTGGCGATCAGCCCGGACAGTAAGATCATCGCGTCGGCCGGCGGCGACGGCGAGGTGCGCCTCTGGGCAACCTCGGATGGCGCACTGCTGGGCATCCTTCCCGTGCGCGTCAACGCCGTCTTCGCCGTGTCATTCAGCCCTGACGGGAGACTCTTAGCGGCCATCAGCGGCGACGGCGTCGTGAGGGTCTGGGAAGTAGCTACCCAGAGATTGGTCGTCTCGCTCGCGGGGCACCGCGGTCGCAGCCACGGCGTGCGCTTCCATCCCGATGGCAAGAGACTTGCTTCCAGCAGCATGGACTGGACGGTGAAGCTCTGGGATGTAGAGAAAGGGCAAGAGCTGAAAGTCTTCACAGAACACAAAGAGTTTGTACTCGCCGTCGGCTTCAGCCCCGATGGCAAACTCTTAGCATCGGGTGGCGGCGACTTTGTTCTTATCTTACGCGCTCTTGAGCGATAGATGGCGACGCAGCCCGAAGGGCTCATAGCGGCGACCGCCGGGCTGATAGAACTTGCTGAAAAATTCCACATAGTGCAGGCGCGCCGAGTGGAGCGACTTGAGTCCAATCAAGGCGAAGTTGATAATGTGAAGCAGCAAGGCGATCAAAATACCCACAATGACATCTTCGATCAAGCCGCCGGTATCATTGGCCACCTTGGCCAAGACCATCGAAACGAGCCCGAGCGCCATGATCCGTCCATAGGAAAGGACGTTCGCGATCAATTTGAAGACTTCCAGCGTGGCAAAGAATCCTTTGGCCCCCAAGAGCGCCAGAAGACCGAGGCCGGCCAATATGATTCCCGGGGTGTGCAGTTCTTTAGGCAAGATATCGTAGAACGATTTGGCGACGAGAACGAGGCCAACCAGCAAGGCGATCATGCCTAGCTTTTCGACCAGCACCCGTTGTTCACCCCAGCGGGCCGCGCTGAACGCTCCCAAGAGAAAACCGAGCACCAGATGGGCTGCTCCTAGCGTCACCACGAAGACCAAGTACGCTTCGAGGTGCTCCATGCGGTCGAAATGCGGCCACGGCATGATGATCCCGAAAAATTTACCGAAGGCCATCCCAAAGAGCATCGCCAAGACTCCGACATGGGAAGATATGACGGTTACGGAGCGTCCGCGAGGCGACTCGACCATGCGGCGGAGCGCGCCCTGCTTCTTCACGCCGGGCAGGCCCGTGCGCGCCCATACCGCCAGCAAGACCAAGACCAGTCCATATCCCAGATCGCCGATCATCAGCGCCAGAAAGATCGGAAAGAAGATACCCAACCAAACGGTTGGATCGGCTGATCCATAGACGGATACTTGCAGACTGCTCAGAAAGAGCTCATAGGGTTGAGCCCACTTGGGGTTCTGCAGGGACACGGGGATCTCACGGCGTGGCCAGGGGAGACGGCTTTCCAACAGCAGCACGCCGGGGAATTGGGCTTGGAGAAGCGATCTGAGGCGCTCCAGTTCGCTTCCCGGCATCCAACCGGAAAGCACAAATGCGTAGCGGGTATAGACGCATTGAGCGGCGGCCTGAATGCGCAAGAGTCGGTTTTCGCAAGCGAGCACGAGCGCGGGCAACCGGGTCCGGTAAGCTTCTGCTAGTTCCCGCAAAAGCGATTCCGTATGCTCAAGCTGCTCGTGCACCCGGGGATCGCTTGGCCACCAGTTGCGGGATTTGAGTTCATCCCATGCTGTTTTCCTGCGTTGCAGCTCGGAATGTTTGTCAACCAGTTCTTTGATCTTTTCGTTCAAGAGGGCCATCTCTTCCTCGACGGCGTTGAGGGCCTCGGACGACGTTGGCAGCGGTTGGACGGCAGGAGCTTCTACGATCTCTGTGATCCAAGGAGCTAGTTGTTCCAGCGCTTTTTGCGCTCTGCTCAAAAGATCGCGCACGCGACGCTCCTCGTCCGAAAAGCGCTCGGCTTGCGGACTGAAGCCATCTATCTGAGCCTTGTCCACGTGTAGGAGTTCCAATTTCTGCAACTCATGCAAGATCTGGTCTTGCCGATCTATGGAGTCCACAATATAGACTCTTTTCATGGGAATATGAGGCATAGGACATTTACACATCCTTCTAGCGACGGGAGTACGAACACCGTGTCATCATCATAAACGAGGCAGCGGCAATTTTCAAGCGCTTCTGTTGACAAAGGAATGCGCGATTCTTTAAGATAGGCGTGTTGAAGCTATGACAAACATACACGGGTATGGAACGGCGATCCCAGGGAATCGCATCTCGCTTGCCGAGATCAACCGCGCGTGGGGGCGACCGGGAGGCCGCGGTGAGCGGGCCATCGCTTCTGCTGATGAAGACGTCGTCACGCTCTGCGTGAAAGCTGCGAGGCGTGCCCTGGCACATTCAGAGATTGAAGCAAGAGATATTGGCGCGATCTATGCGTGCAGCGTCTCGATGGGCTATAGCGAGCATACGCTGGCGGGCAGCGTTGCGCTGGCGTTAGGAGCAGAAGGAGCGCTCACGCTCTGCGATCTGGGGCTTTCTACGCGATCGGTCACCGCGGCAATCCAATGTTGTGTGGATGCGATTCGGTCTGGGCGCATCGTCTATGGACTGGTCGTAGCTGGGGATATTCTGCGAGCGCGTCCGGGGTCGGAGTGTGAGCTGACCAGCGGTGCTGGAGGAGCCACGCTGGTTTTGGGAAGCCCGCCCGGCGTAGCTGAACTAGCGGGCATCGGTTCACACACGGAAGGCTTCATCGGGCGCTATCGTTCCGAAGGCGGTTTTCCCCAGATGGACGACGAGCGCTTTGTCTTTCAGCAGGGGTTTTCAGTACAGACTGCTCAAGCTCTGCGCCATCTGCTAGGGCGCACAGGGTTGAAGGCAGAGGGGTACGCGCGCGCGGTCTTCGGCGCGCCGGAGCCGCGCTGGGGAGCGCGCCTCGCGCCCAAGTTGGGGATCGCTGTAGAAAGAGTCTTTACGCTAGGGGGAGAGCTTGGCTCTGCGGGCTGCGCCATGTTGCTTCTCGATCTGATTGGGGCATTGGAGCAGAGCCAGCCCAATGAAAAGATTCTCGCGCTCTCGTGGGGGCCGGGCGGCAGCGATGCGCTGGCGCTCACGGTGCGCGAACGCTCTCTTTCGCAACCGACGGTGGCCGAACAAGTAGCCAACAAAGAACTGCTCACGTACCCGGAATATCTCAGAGCAATAAAGCTCTTAGGAGGTTGAAGATGCACACGCCGCCTACTTGGAGAATCGCGCGCGAGAACGCTCGATTGATCGGCTATCGCTGTCGGCGCTGCGGCTTTATAGAGTTCCCGGAATCGAGAAAGACCTGCAAGCGCTGTCGCGCGCCGTCAGAATTCGAAGAAGCTCAGATGGGTGTGCGTGGGCGAATCGTCTCGTTTGTGGTGCAGCACCGATTGCCCGAAGGGTTTGAGACGCCCTTGCCCTTGGCGGTGATAGACTTAGAAAACGGAGCGCGCGTGTATGGCCAGATGATTGAGTGCAAGTCCGAAGAGCTGGAGGTCGGCTTAGAAGTCGAAGCCGACTTTAGAGTCTTTTATGACGATGCGGGTTTGAGAGTCTATTCGTATAAATTTCACCCGGTACGAGGCTGAGCGATGGCCCATCACAGCTTGCGCAACCGAGTCGCGATCATCGGCGCGGGGATGATCAAGTTCGGCGAGCTTTTTGACAGAAGCTTCGAGACGATGATCGAAGAGGCTTATCTCCATGCCCTCCAGAGCGTAGATAAGGGCTTTGATCCCGGAGAGATCCAAGCGGCCTGGCTGGGCACGCTCTACCCGCCCCAAGGGAACTCGGGGGTCTTGCTCGCTTTTGCTACCGGACTTTTCGGGATTCCCATCACGAGAGTAGAGAACGCCTGTGCCACAGGAAGCGATGCGTTCCGAAACGCTTGTTTTGCCGTCGCCGCGGGACTCTATGACGTCGCGTTGGTCGTCGGCGTGGAGAAGATGCGCGATGACAGTGGTGGGCTCATCCAACGCACGGCTGTCAAGCAGCTCTGGGGCGGGCGCGGCGTTACCATGCCCGCCTTCTTCGGGCTGCACGCTACGGCCTATATGCACAGATATAAAATCTCTCGCGAAGAGATCGCGCTGGTCAGCGTGAAAAACCATCACAACGGCGCGCTCTACCCCTATGCGCACTATCGCTTTGAATGCTCTGTAGAAGACGTGCTGAAGGCGCCCTATATCTCTTATCCCCTAGGACTGTACGATTGTTGCCCCGTCACCGACGGCGCAGCTGCTGTACTTATCTGTCGCGCCGAGCTTGCCGCCAAATACACAGAGAAGCCCGTCTTCGTGCTCGGTTCAGGATTGGCTACGGAGACGTTCTTTCGCGGCGGCGATCTGACGAGCTTCCCCGCGACACAGTACGCCGCGCGACAAGCTTATGAGATGGCCGGGGTCGGCCCGGAAGAGATAGATGTCGCCGAGATTCACGATTGTTTCAGTATTACGGAGCTTATCAGCTACGAAGACTTGGGATTTGCTAAGTCAGGTCAGGGCGTCCAGCTTCTGAAAGAGGGCATCGTCCAGCTCGAGGGTTTTAAGCCGATCAATCCCAGCGGCGGGCTGTTAGCCAAGGGCCATCCCATCGGCGCGACGGGCGTCGCCCAGATTGTAGAACTCTTCGAGCAACTGCGGGGGCAAGCCGGCCCCGTCCAAGTGAAGAACAATCCCCAGCTAGCACTTCAGCACAACATCGGGATTGGGCGCACTGCTACAGGCTCCGTGAGCTGTGTGCACATCTTAGGGCTGGGCGGTTAGACTCGTTCCCTACCTGACCCCTCTCCACTTTCGTGCTGCTCGGCGGCTGAAGCCGCGAGCTGGGCTTACAAAGTCTCCTGGCGGAGACTCTCAGCCCGCGCCAGCGGGCTTTGTAGCTTCCAGCCCGCCACTTCAGTGGCCGGGCGACTCAAAGTGGAGA
>JAJHSH010000050.1 GCA_022683945.1 Candidatus Acetothermia bacterium
ATAGTATACGCCGCCGCACCCTCATCCTGCACCCTCTCCCCCTCCCTAGCCCTCCCCGTATACGGGGAGGGCTAGGGAGGGGGAGAGGGTGCAGGATGAGGGTGCGGCGGCGTATACTATAACTGTGCCTGGCGAATCTCACAATGCGCGTCTGCGCGTAGCTGTCTATGGCGCGGTGCAAGGGGTCGGCTTCCGGCCCTTCGTCTATCGTTTGGCGACGGAACTGAAACTAACGGGCTGGGTGCTCAACTCCGCTCAAGGGGTCTTCATAGAAGTTGAGGGTTCTTCAGAAAAACTCCAAGGGTTTCTCCGACGCTTAGAGCGTGAAAAGACTCCTAGGGCATTCATTCAAAGCTTAGAGTCTTCGTGGTTCGACCCCGTCGGTTATAGATCGTTTGAGATTCGCCCCAGCGAAGAGTCTGGACAGAAGACGGCGCTCATTCTCCCGGATATTGCGACCTGTCCCGATTGTCTGAGAGAGATTTTTGACCCCAACGACCGGCGCTATCGGTATCCCTTCACCAACTGCACCAACTGTGGCCCGCGCTTTTCTATTATTAAAACGCTTCCGTATGACCGTCCCAACACGACAATGAAAACGTTCACGATGTGCCCCGACTGCCAAGCCGAATACGAAGACCCATCTAACCGGCGCTTTCATGCGCAGCCCAACGCCTGCCCAAAGTGCGGACCACACTTGGAGCTGTGGGATCGTCGGGGCACCGTGCTCGCCCAGCACGACGACGCATTGCATAGAGCCGCCGAAGCGATTTGCAATGGTCAGATTGTTGCCGTCAAGGGCCTGGGTGGCTTTCACTTGATCTGCGACGCGCGCAACGAAAAAGCTGTGCAAGAATTGAGACGGCGCAAGCGCCGCGAAGAGAAGCCGTTCGCATTGATGTACCCATCGCTTGACCTTATCAAAGCTCACTGTGAGATCTCGGAGCTAGAAGAGCGCTTGCTCACTTCGCCGGAGGCGCCGATTGTGCTGGTGCAGAAGAGACCGGATGCTTCAGCATCCGGCTCAGAAGATGAAAGCGTGCTGAGCTGGCGAATTCATTCGCCGGCTCCGGCCGTCGCCCCACGCAACCCCTATCTGGGAATCATGCTCCCCTACACTCCGCTCCATCATCTCTTGATGGCTGAACTTGGCTTCCCCGTCGTGGCTACAAGCGGAAATCTTTCAGACGAGCCCATCTGCACCGACGAGCGCAAAGCGCTCAGAAAACTCCATAAAATCGCCGATCTCTTTTTAGTGCACAACCGCCCTATTGCGCGACACGTGGACGACTCGATTGTGCGTATAGTTGGGGATCGGGAGCTGGTGCTGCGCCGCGCGCGCGGCTACGTGCCGTTGCCGATTCGGTTAGACTCACCCCCAGCCCCTTCCGACCCTCACCCCGTCCCTCTCCCTAATAGGGAGAGGGTGCAGGGTGAGGGTTTCCCCTTCCCTTTAGGGAAGGGGTTGGGGTTAGGTGGAGTTAGGTTGGCCGTCGGCGCGCATCTGAAGAACACCGTCGCGCTCGCCATCGGCCCCAACGTCTTCATCAGCCAACACATCGGAGATTTAGAGACTTCCGAAGCGTTCGAAGCATTTCAGCGTGCTGTCACCGACTTTGAGAGGCTCTACGAAGCCCAGCCGTCGGTGATCGCCCACGACCTCCACCCAGACTATCTTTCGACAAAGTACGCGCAGCAGCGCGATCTCTCCAGAGTAGAGGTGCAGCATCACTATGCCCATGTGCTCGCGTGCATGGCCGAGAACGAACTGGACGGTCCAGTGTTGGGAGTGTCATGGGACGGGACGGGCTACGGGCTCGACGGCACGATCTGGGGCGGAGAGTTTTTCGCAGCGACGAGAGAGTCTTATAAGAGAATCGCGCATCTACGGAGATTTCGTCTGCCCGGTGGCGAGCAGGCCATTAGAGAACCGAGGCGTTCGGCGTTGGGAGTGCTCTACGAACTCTACGGCGATACGCTCGTGCATGAGGGCCCAGATCTTGCTCCATTGCAGAGCTTCCCAAAGCACAAGCTGAAGCTCTTACACACGATGCTGCACAAAAATCTCAACAGCCCCATAACGTCGAGCGCAGGGCGGCTCTTCGATGCTGTTGCTTCTATCATCGGGCTAAGACAGATCGGTCGCTTTGAAGGGCAAGCCGCAATGGAACTCGAATTCGCACTGCACGAGATCGAGACGAACGAGAGCTATGAGTTTGCTCTCTCAGAAGAGATACTCGACTGGGAGTCCATGCTGTTAAGTATAGTGAACAACGTGCGCGATGGCGTTCCCGTCGGTAAGATAGCAGCGAAGTTTCATAATACTTTAGTAGAGATGATCGTCGCCGTAGCCCAGCGCGTGAGAGAGGAGAGAGTCGTGCTGACCGGAGGCTGCTTTCAGAACAAGTATCTGACGGAGCGGGCGATCACGCGCTTGCGCGACGAGGGCTTTCGCCCCTATTGGCACCAAAGAATCCCGCCCAACGACGGCGGGATCGCGCTCGGTCAAATAGTTGCAGCGTCAAGCGTGAAGGAGTGAGAGCATGTGCCTTGCAGTTCCTGGAAAGATCGTGAGCATCATCAGCGGCGATGAGCCGATCTTCCGAACGGGCAAAGTCAATTTCGGTGGCATCGTCAAAGAAGTCAATCTCGCTTACGTTCCCGAAGCCCAAATCGGCGACTACGTGATCGTGCATGTTGGCTTTGCCATCAGCAAACTCGACGAGACCGAAGCCCAAAAAGTCTTTGAGTATCTGCGCGAGATGGGCGAATTAGAGGAGCTTAAATGAGATTCATCGACGAATACCGTGACGCACAGTCTGCCCAACACTACGCTCGTCAGATCGCCCAGGTTACTAGAAAGCCTTGGACGATCATGGAGGTCTGCGGCGGCCAGACGCACGCGATTATTAAATTCGGCATAGACGAGCTTCTACCCAAAGAGATAACTCTTGTGCACGGCCCCGGCTGCCCCGTCTGTGTCACCCCCGTTGAACTGATAGATAAAGCTATCGAGATCGCCTCGCGCCCGGAAGTGATCTTCTGCTCGTTTGGGGACATGCTGCGCGTCCCCGGCAGCGAGAAAGACTTGCTCTCGGTCAAGGCCCAGGGCGGCGACGTCCGTATTGTCTATTCGCCCTTGGACGCACTCAAGATCGCCAAAGAGAATTCCGATCAAGAAGTTGTCTTCTTCGCCGTAGGCTTTGAGACGACGGCTCCCGCGAATGCTATGGCTGTCCACCAAGCGTATCTGCAGAACGTGAAGAACTTCGCTCTCTTGGTCTCGCACGTCTTAGTCCCTCCGGCCATGGAAGCGATCCTCTCTTCTCCTCAAAATCGCGTACAGGGCTTTCTTGCCGCCGGTCACGTTTGCACCGTGATGGGCTATAGCGAGTACGAGCCGATTGCGAAGAGATACAGAGTCCCCATCGTCGTCACCGGCTTTGAGCCGTTAGATATCTTGCAGGGCGTCTATATGTGCATCAAGCAATTAGAAGAAGCGCGCTACGAAGTCGAAAATCAATATACCCGCTCCGTGCGCCGCGACGGTAACCGGCCGGCACAGCAGCTCCTTCGCGAGGTCTTCTGCGTCCTTCCCCGCCGGTGGCGTGGCATCGGGCAGATCTCTGGTAGTGGGCTGGGATTAACTAAAAAATACAAAGAGTTCGATGCTGAACAAAAATTCGGCCTAACTGAGCGCTCTGTGGAAGAGTCGTCGGAATGCATTGCCGGCCTGGTCTTGCAGGGTGTGAAGAGGCCCAACGAGTGTCCGGCGTTCGGGACGCGTTGCACTCCCGAACGCCCCTTGGGAGCGCCGATGGTCTCTTCAGAAGGTGCGTGCGCTGCGTATTATCGCTACCGCAAGAAATAGGGGCAGCGTGTAGGCTTGGGTACTCATCCCCGTCCCTCGTCGCTTCTCTTGTCGGTTGTTTGAGACTGACGCTGGGCGGTCTCCCAGGCTTGCATAATCTGACGGTTGATCGGAACGTTTTTCAGGAAGTCTTTTCGTAAGCCTTGCTCCTGTATCTGGTTGGTGACACGACATAGTTCCAGATATGCTTTTGACAGGTAGGCTTTGGCTTCTTCGTGTCGTTGGTTTGCTTGCAGGGTCTGAAAGTGCGTGAAATAGATACGTTCTGCTTGCCATTTAATGCCGTGTTGTTCCTCCAAAAGTCGAATCGCTTGCATCGAACAGTTCAGCGCCAGAGCCAACTCACCTCGACCTAGATGGGCCTGCGCCTTCTCAGAGAACGCTTCCAAGGCTATGCCTTTCATGCCAAACGTATCAAGCATAAGGAGCGTTTGTTCAAAATACCGAAGCCCTTCATCGTAGTGTTTTTGATCTGTGTGGATCGTTCCGAGATTGGATAACGCCACCGCTATCCCCCGTTGATCTCCTGCGGTTTTCATCAACGCATATGCTTGCTCGCAGCACGCCTGGGCTCTTGTGAGTTCCCCCATCTCACGCAAGATGTACGCACCAAGAAAATTGAATGCGGACGCTTGCCCATGCAGGTCTCCAGCTGTAGTAAAATGCTGATGTGCTTCTTCTATGCTCTGTTGAGCCTGAGCAAACTGCCCGAAGAAATACCGTATGATGGCAATTTGATACAGTGTATGGCCTTGCCGACGCGCGTCGCCCAGGGTCGCCCAGATGTTGCTGGCGCGTTGGTAATCTTCTTGAGCTTGACGAAACTGGAACAATTGAGAGTGCATGTCCGCAGTGCTCTCGAGTATTTCTGCCACAGAAGCATCTGGTGTTTTGCCGCGAACCAACTTATAACTGATCTCCAAAGCTCGGCGCAATGCATCCTGCGCAGCTTCGCGTCGGCCAAGGGTTAGGTCCAGGCGATACTCTCTTCGGTAGGCTTCACACAGTTGGCGTTCGTCTCCCAGTTTTTTAGCCAAGGCAATCATTTCCGCAACTGCGGCTTGCATTTTCTCGCGCATCGGGACAATATCTGAAATTGACAAGAAGATGCTCTTGTCTGTGTAGTGAGTGAGGAGTTCGAGTTTTTTCTTCTTCAAACTTGCATTGAGGGGCTGGTGAGCTTGCCATTGCTCAAAAATCTTGAGAGCTTTCGTAAAAAACTTTAAGGCTTCGTTGTACGCATAGAACTTTACAGCCCGCATACCTGCCCGTTCCGCATAAGCTGCCGCTTTCTCCCACATCTGCGCTCGCTCAAAATGCTCTGTCAACTCACCAGAGAGTTCGTCGAGATGATCTTGATAGAGCATCTCTAAAACCTGCCCTGCTTTGCGATGCCAGAGTTTTTTCCTGTCTGTATTCAACCCTTCATAGACTACCTGGCGAACCATCTCGTGATAGAACTGGTACCGTCCCTCACGCTTCACGATCAGCCCAACTCGACACAGCTCATCGAGCCGCTCCAGCAGCCGTGCTTCAGACTGATGCAGAAGCTCTCGCAAAACCGGCAACTCTGCTGTCTGTCCGATCACCGCAAGAGGACCAAGGAGGCTCTGCGCTCTGATCGGCGCTCGTCGCAGGGAAGCCTCAATCAGTTCACGCAGGTTCTCCGGCCAGTAGGCAGGACCGATCTCTGCTATGGTCAACTGCCAGCGATCTTCTCGATCTTGGCGCAAAATGCCACTTTGCACGAGCGCGCGGACGAATTCTGTCAGAAAGAGCGGGTTGCCCTCGGTTTCGTGGTACAACTGTAGGGGCAGTTCGCGAACTGTTCCTGCCAAAAGCCGCTCTACTAACCAGTGCGTCTCTTTCTGCGAGAGTCGAGAGAGCGTGAGAGACCGATAGGAGCGCCCCGGCCCGAGCTTGTCCAGCCACGTTCGCAACCGGCTTCCCTCCGATGCTTCTTCAGTGCGATAGGTGCCGATCACCAGTAGGGGCATAGCGTGCTTTGCCCCTACAAGATGGCCCAGATATTCTAACGTCGCGCCATCGGCCCAGTGCAGGTCGTCGAGAAAGAGAACGAGCGGGCGCTCGCGAGCCAGAAGCTCAAAGAAGCTCGTCAGCGCCGCGAACCAGCGGGCTTTGGCCTGTGCGGGTGGGAGCGGAGGATTAGGCTTCAGCTCAGAAAACTGCTCCTGGACTTCAGAGAAGAACTGCGCCAGCTCCCTTCGCGCCAGAGCAGATAATTCGGCCAACTTGGCAGATGAGCAGATCTGCAGCCCTTGGCGAACTGCCTGTAATAGCGGCTGGTACGGGAGTTCGCTTCCCAACGCGTATGCGGCCCCTCGCAAGATATAAGGCCTCACCCCTAACCCCTCCCCTAGGGAAGAGGGCTGGGGGGTTAGGTCCTCAAGGAAGCGTTGCACAAAACTGGTCTTGCCCACGCCGATCTCGCCGCCAATGAAGACGGCTTGCCCCTGCCCCTCCAGGGCATTTGTCCACAATCTGTGGAGCGCTTCCAGCTCACGCTCGCGCCCGATGAAAGGCATCTCTGGAGGGAGATCGTTCGGTGAGATGCTCTCCAATGATTTGCCCTGCACAAGTTTTTCGTACAGAGCGCGAGTCTCCGGCAGAGGGACAGCGTTCAGTTCTCTGTGAAGGACGGACTCGCACTCACTGTATTGCTGCAGAGCACCGGTGCGGTTACCGACCAGGAGGTGAAGCTGCATCAATGCTCGATGGAGGTCTTCCTGCAAGGGGTTCGCAGCCAGAGCGCGGCGTGCCCACTCGATGGCGTGGGAATAGTCTTTCTGTTCGGTGCACTGCGCCGCGAGTTCTTTCAGGGCGTGCAGATAGAGCTCTCTGAGGTGCTCCTGCTTGATCACGACCCAGTCGTCATAGAAACCCGGGAGTAAGTCGCCCTGGTAGAGTGCGACGGCTTGCTGAAGGAGCTGGGGGCGTTCTTCGATCGGAGCGCTCTGAGCAGATTCGAGGGTCTGTTCAAATTGCTCGGTGTCCAGCCGGTACGGGCTGTCGGTATGGAAGCGCACCGCGCTGCCTTCAGTGAGAATATATCGTCCGAAGCGCCCTTCAGGACCTTCGATGGTGCGCCGCAGCGAGTACAGGGCATGGCGCAGATTGGCTTGGGCGCGGGCTTCGTCGGATTCGCCCCAGAAGAGATTGGCTAAGACTGAGCGGGGGTGCGCCCGGTCACGATGGATTATTAAGTAAGCAAAGAGCGACTGAGCTTTCTGAGAGTGAAACGCGGTGAGGGCGACTCCGTCGCGCTCGACCTGAAAGCGGCCCAAGAGCTTGATGTGCAGCATAGCCATCCGAGGGAAGCGACCCTCTGAAAACTTTACTTCTTAGGTTTTATTGTAGCACAACGGATAGGCCAAGGGAAGCCCTGCGCGATTGCTGAGCTAATTCGTGATGCTCGATGCAAGGGTGGCCCGGGCTTTTCACCAGATGGTCGTGACTGAATAGCGGGCGATCTGCGGGTCTGCCGTCAAGATCGGGAGGTTTTCCAGTTGACTCTGAGCCACAAGCAGGCGATCGAACGGATCTCGATGAAGATCGGGCAAGGTATGGACGTGCACAGCATGGCTCATCTGAATAGGCAAGCTCTGAAGGGCGTTCAGATGGAGCTGCCGGGAGATAAAACCGACTAAATCACCCGATAGCTCTAATCTGCCGAGCTGTGCCTTGATCGCTATCTCCCAGCCGCTGGCGGCGCTCAGAAAGAGTTCATTGGTGCCCTCACCGATGATCTTGCGAACTTGCGGGGACAAGCGGGGATCGTCGGTGATCCACCCCAGAAATGCGTGAGTGTCTAGAAGTGCTCTCATTTTTCGAATTCTCCCAGCACTGCTTCGGGCAGCGGGGCATCAAAATCTGGAGTTATCGTCACTTGGCCCTTGGCGGTTCCAGCGACCCGCTGAGCCGGCTGCTCTATCACGGCAACCAGCCGGGCGATGGGCGTTCCCGCCTTGGCGATAATGACCTCCTCACCCGCTTTTACGCGAGCGAGGAGCCGGGAAAGGTGGGTCTTGGCTTCGTGAATGTTCACCTGTCGTGCCATCTGTGCTCACTCTTCAAGAGCAATTATAGACTAAGTCATAGACTAAGTCAAGCTCAACTTAGAGAAAATTCAGTCCCAGTCAGCAATATTTCCGAGACGTTTTAGGGACTTCAGTAATTCGCAAGCTGCTCCACCGTAGCGATCTGCTGAGGGATCATTTGGACCAATCTCCGGTCTGCGGTGATCAAAGGACAACTGAGTTCCTGAGCGAGCACGACATAGCAAGCATCATAAGCCGTGATGCCCAACTGCTGAGCCATCTGATAGGCCCGGACGAAGAGGGCATGTGTTGGCACGGTCTCGATCTCCAGCTTAGCTAAGTCGTCCAAGTTCTCTTGGGCCTGCTTCGGATCGTATCCAAAACGCTGGCTGTACTTCCATAAGATATTGGCGCACTCGATATAGATCAAGTCGGGAGCGAAGAGCACGATGGGATCGGACTCCGTCAGACGCCAGAAGAGCTGGTGCGCCTTGGCGGAGTCCGCCTCTTCGATGAAGAGCTGAATGGTCACACTGGCGTCAACGACGACAACGTCGCTCACCGTCCGCGGTCCTCCCTGAGCAACTCCAGGCTCGAAGGCGCTCCCGCTTTGGCCGGGCTGAAACGCTGACGACGTTGCAGAGATTGTAAGAGTTCTCGCTGGCTATAGTGAGGTCTTCGCAGCGCGCGCTCTAAGATCACGAGTACCTCGGCGCTCAAGGATCGCCCGTCGGTCTGCGCGCGGGCTTTGAGCATTTCATAGAGCTTATCGGGCACATTGCGCACGTGAAGCGTTGCCATACCGAACCACCTCAAGAGTTATCCTAGCACATACGGTTGCAGAATGCAACACATAGGTAGAAACACCGCTTTCAGTCGTCACAATTTCCGAGACGTTTTCGAGACGCTCGATGCTTATACTAACCTTATGGCTCGAAACCAAAGCGTAGAAGGATGTGAGAGTGACGAACAACCGGGTCACAAGGCCGTACACCATAAGCGCCGAAGCGGGGCGCTCTAGAAGTACCCAACTTAGTCAGGAGGTTCACAGTGTTCAGCAAGGTCAGATTCAGTGGACGTCAGGTATTGTTAGTCGGAATGATGGTCGTCATGCTGGCCGGAGTTGTAGGCACAGCCGCTCCAATCAGTTGCCCCAGCGATGCGTGCCAGTTCACAGGAACTGGGGTCGTTAGAGTGAGCATCAATTCCGATTCAGACGCTGGGCTTCGCTTGGATCTGAGTGGAGTTCCACAGTGGTCTGTAGCCACCGTAAGCGGCGGCGATTTTCGGATCTACGATGAGACGGGTCAAGTCAACAGGCTGTACATCAAGACGGATACTGGCAACGTCGGCATCGGCACCATCAACCCAGGATTCAAGCTAGATGTCAGCGGACAAATACGCAGTCTTGTATCTGGTGATGTGAGAAACCTTGTCTTAGACCAATCCGCACCTAATACAAAAAGATCTCAAATAGCTTTTGCACAACGGGGTGTAGAGCAATTCCTGATTGGTGTGGATGCTACCGTGAATAACTCCAGGAACTTTTTCATCGTTGATCGGACAGCTGGAAACAGATTGTTGATCACGGCTACTGGTAACATCGGCATCGGCACCACTAGCCCCGGTGAGAAGCTGACGGTAGCGGGAGTGATCCACTCTACGACGGGGGGTTTTAGATTCCCCGACGGGACGATCCAGACGACTGCGGCTACTGGAGGAGCAGCCGGCTGGGCGCTGACGGGGAACCCCATCAGCGCGGGACAGTTCTTGGGCACCACGAACAACGAAGCGTTAGATATTCGAGTGAACAACGCGCGGGCGCTGCGGCTGGAGCCCCATGCCATTAGCCCCAACCTGATTGGCGGTTCCAAGGAGAACGTGGTGACCAGCGGGGTGGTGGGCGCGACGATCGGTGGCGGCGGATCCGGTGCTGGAGGGAACCAGGTAACTGACGATTACGGCATGGTGGGTGGGGGGACCCTGAACAAAGCCGGGGATAGTACCGGGAC